>NZ_JBEXTJ010000012.1:0-245140 GCF_040614075.1 Streptomyces sp. NPDC006174
TGCCCTGATGCAGCAGGTCACCGTCACCCAAGGACCGGCCGGGACCACCGTCGACATGCACGCGTGCCGGGCCGCCCCGTTGTCAGTGGCGTAAGGCAGCATCGAAGGTGTGAGACCCGCGCCGACCATCCTCCACCTGGACATGGACGCCTTCTACGCCTCGGCGGAGCAGGCAGCCAAGCCCAGCCTGCGCGGAAAGGCGGTCGTGGTGGGCGGCCTAGGCCCTCGCGGGGTCGTCGCCACCGCCTCGTACGAAGCACGGATCCTCGGCGTCCACTCCGCGATGCCGACGGCCCAGGCCAGGCGGCTGGCGCCCAACGCCGCCTACCTGGTGCCCCGCTTCCAGCTGTACCGGTCGGTGAGCGAGCAGGTGATGGAGCTCCTCGGGCGGCTCTCGCCGCTGGTGGAGCCGCTGAGTCTGGACGAGGCCTTCGTCGACCTGGAGGCGGGCGGCATGGCGGACGACTCGGTGTCGGCCCAGGTGACGGGGGAGCGGTTGCGTACGGCCATCCGGGAGGTGACCGGGCTGAGCGGGTCGGTCGGGCTCGCCGGTTCCAAGATGCTCGCCAAGATCGCCTCCGAGCAGGCCAAGCCGGACGGGCTGGTGCTCATAGAGCCGGGCACCGAGCGCGAGCTGCTGGCCCCCATGTCCGTACGGACGCTGCCCGGCGTCGGGCCCGCCACCGGCGACCACCTGAGACGCGCCGGCATGACCACCGTCCACGACCTCGCTGAGGCCGGCGAGGCGGAACTCGTACGGCTGGTCGGCAAGGCCCACGGCCACGGGCTCTACCGGATGGCGCTGGGGCTCGACGACCGGCCGGTGGTCGCCGAGCGGGACGCCAAGTCCGTATCGGTCGAGGACACCTTCGACGTGGACCTGCACGACCGGGTGCGGGTGCGCGCGGAGGTGGAGCGGCTGGCTGTGCGGTGCGTGGAGCGGCTGCGGTCCGCCGGGCGGTCGGGGCGCACGGTGGTGCTGAAGGTGCGCCGGTACGACTTCTCCACGCTAACCCGCTCCGAGACCCTCAGAGGCCCCACGGACGACCCCACGGTGGTCCGTGAGGCGGCGGCGAGGCTGCTGGAGGCGGTGGACACCACCGGCGGCGTACGGCTGCTCGGCGTGGGTGTCACGGGGCTCGCGGACTTCACGCAGGAGGACCTGTTCGCGCAGGCCGCCGACGCCCGGGAGCTGGCGGAGCGGGCGCCGGAGCCCGAGAAGCCGGTCGCCGACGGAGACAAGAAGCCGGTCGAGGAGGAGCCCGAGAGCGCCGAGCAGCTCGCCGCCCGGCGCTGGCCCGCCGGACACGACGTACGCCACGCGGTGCACGGACACGGCTGGGTGCAGGGGAGTGGGGTGGGGCGGGTGACGGTGCGGTTCGAGGAGCCCGGCGGGCCGGTCGGCCGGGTCGTCACGTTCCGGATCGACGACCCGGAGCTGAGCCCGGCCGACCCG
This sequence comes from Streptomyces sp. NPDC006174, assembly GCF_040614075.1. NCBI lineage: Bacteria > Bacillati > Actinomycetota > Actinomycetes > Kitasatosporales > Streptomycetaceae > Streptomyces > Streptomyces sp. NPDC006174. The sequence goes on from NZ_JBEXTJ010000012.1 coordinate 1,457, forward strand.
CTGCCGCTGGTCCGCGACCCGGTCGACTACTCCTCCTGGCCGGCCAGCCTGCCGAAGTCGCGGTCGGGAGCGGTCTCCGTGGCCGGCGGGGAGTCCAGACCGTAATGGCGGTAGAGCTGCAGTTCCTGCTCCGGAGAGAGGTGTCGGCCGACGCCGAAGTCCGGGGCGCCCTTGATCAGCGCGCGGTCGAAGGGGACCCGCAGCGCGTCCTCGACGAACTCGCTGGGCTCCAGCGGGACGAAGGCGTCCCGGCTGAAGAGGCCGGTGCGTACGGCCGCCCACTCGGGCACGCCGGTCGCGTCGTCGAGATAGACCTCGTCCACCGTTCCGATCTTGGCGCCCCTGCGATCGAACGCCTTGCGGCCGATCAGTCGGCGCGGGTCGATGTCGGTCTGCACGGTGCCTCCCACTGGTCGCCACTGGCTCAAGGGATCCCTCGTCACCGCCAGGTGATCCCCTGTCGCTCCACCAGCACCAGACAAGTGCAGATCCGTGGCGTCGGCCACTCGAGGGCTCCGCGGGGATGGCCGCTGGTAGGCTGGCACATGGCTGCTGACCCCGTGCGGGAGAGTCCTCCGGTGCAGAATCCGGAGGCGCCGAAGGAGCAAATCCTCCCCGGAATCTCTCAGGCCCCCGTACCGCACGGACGAGGTCACTCTGGAAAGCAGGGCGGGTTCGTGCGGGCAGATGCCGGGACGGATCGACCCTCACCGACGGTGAAAGTCGGCACGCCTCCGGGCGCGCCGGTGAAGCTCTCAGGTTGAGATGACAGAGGGGGAGGCCGTTCGGGCACCCGCGCCGTGGTGCCCCTCGCAGGTCGTGACAGACCAGGAGGCCTCCACCATGACCCCCCGTCGCACTCCGCTCTCCCAGCTGGAGCAGGGCATTCCGTTCGAGCAGCGTCACATAGGGCCGGACGCCGAGGCCCAGGCGAAGATGCTCGCCCAGGTCGGCTACGGCTCCCTCGACGAGCTGACCGCCGCCGCGGTGCCCGACGTGATCAAGAGTGCGGAGGCCCTGAACCTTCCCTCGGCCCGCACCGAGGCCGAGGTGCTGGCCGAACTGCGGTCGCTGGCCGACCGCAACAAGGTGCTCGCGCCGATGATCGGCCTCGGCTACTACGGCACCTTCACGCCGCCCGTCATCCTGCGCAACGTCATGGAGAACCCCGCGTGGTACACGGCCTACACGCCGTACCAGCCGGAGATCTCCCAGGGCCGCCTGGAGGCCCTGCTGAACTTCCAGACGATGGTCGCCGAGCTGACCGGACTGCCCACCTCCGGCGCCTCCCTGCTCGATGAGGGCACCGCGGCCGCCGAGGCCATGGCGCTGGCCCGGCGCGTCGGCAAGGTCAAGAACGGCGTCTTCCTGATCGACGCCGACACCCTGCCGCAGACCGTCGCGGTGATCCAGACCCGTGCCGAGCCGACCGGCGTCGAGGTCGTCGTCGCCGACCTGAGCGACGGCATCCCCGCCGAGATCGCCGAACGCGGCGTCTTCGGCGTCCTGCTCCAGTACCCGGGCGCCTCCGGTGCCGTGCGCGCCATCGAGCCCGTCATCGAGCAGGCCCACGAGCTCGGCGCGATCGTCACCGTCGCCGCCGACCTGCTGGCCCTCACGCTGCTCACCTCGCCCGGCGCGCTCGGCGCCGACATCGCCGTCGGCACCACCCAGCGCTTCGGCGTCCCGATGGGCTTCGGCGGCCCGCACGCCGGCTTCATGGCCGTCCGCGAGAAGTTCGCCCGCTCCCTGCCCGGCCGCCTCGTCGGCGTCTCCGTCGACGCCGACGGCAACAAGGCCTACCGCCTCGCCCTCCAGACCCGCGAGCAGCACATCCGCCGCGAGAAGGCCACCAGCAACATCTGTACGGCACAGGTGCTGCTCGCCGTCATGGCCGGGATGTACGCCGTCTACCACGGCCCCGACGGACTGCGCACGATCGCCCGCCGCACCCACCGCTACGCCACGATCCTTGCCGAGGGCCTGCGCGCCGCCGGCGCCGACGTCGTGCACGGCGAGTTCTTCGACACGCTCACCGTCAAGGTGCCCGGCAAGGCCGCGGACATCGTCGCGGACGCCCGCGAGCGCGGGGTCAACCTCCGCCGCGTCGACGCCGACCACGTCTCCATCGCCTGCGACGAGACCACCACCCGCGCCCAGCTCTCCGCCGTCTGGGCCGCCTTCGGCGCCGACGCCGACATCGAGGCGCTGGACGGTTCGGCCGCCGACGCGCTGCCCGAGGCACTGCTGCGCTCCGACGACATCCTGACCCACCCGGTCTTCCACCAGCACCGCTCCGAGACCGCGATGCTGCGCTACCTGCGCAAGCTCGCCGACCGCGACTACGCGCTGGACCGCGGCATGATCCCGCTCGGCTCCTGCACCATGAAGCTGAACGCGACCGCCGAGATGGAGTCGATCACCTGGCCCGAGTTCGGCGCGCTGCACCCCTTCGCCCCGGCCGAGCAGGCGCACGGCTTCCTCACGCTCATCCGCGAGCTGGAGGAGCGCCTGGCGGAGGTCACCGGTTACGACGCCGTCTCCATCCAGCCGAACGCGGGCTCGCAGGGCGAGTTCGCGGGTCTGCTGGCCGTACGCGCGTACCACCGGGCCAACGGCGACGACCAGCGCACCGTCTGCCTGATCCCCTCGTCCGCGCACGGCACCAACGCCGCGAGCGCGGTCATGGCGGGCATGAAGGTCGTCGTGGTGAAGACCGCCGACGACGGCGAGGTCGACATCGCGGACCTGCGGGCCAAGATCGAGCAGTACCGCGATGAGCTGGCCGTCCTCATGATCACCTACCCGTCCACGCACGGTGTCTTCGAGGAGCACGTCGCCGACATCTGCGGCGAGGTGCACGACGCCGGCGGCCAGGTCTACGTCGACGGCGCCAACCTCAACGCGCTGGTCGGGCTCGCCAAGCCCGGCAAGTTCGGCGGCGACGTCTCGCACCTGAACCTGCACAAGACGTTCTGCATCCCGCACGGCGGCGGCGGCCCCGGCGTCGGCCCGGTCGGCGTCCGCGCGCATCTCGCCCCGTACCTTCCCAATCACCCGCTCCAGCCCGCCGCGGGCCCGGAGACCGGTGTGGGCCCGATCTCGGCCGCCCCGTGGGGCTCGGCGGGCATCCTGCCGATCTCGTGGGCGTACGTCCGTCTGATGGGCGGCGAGGGGCTCAAGCGGGCCACGCAGGTCGCCGTGCTGGCCGCCAACTACATCGCCAAGCGCCTGGAGCCGCACTTCCCGATCCTGTACAACGGCCCGGCCGGACTGGTCGCGCACGAGTGCATCGTGGACCTGCGGCCGATCTCCAAGGCGACCGGCGTCTCCATCGACGACGTCGCCAAGCGCCTGATCGACTACGGCTTCCACTCGCCGACCATGTCGTTCCCGGTGGCCGGCACGCTGATGATCGAGCCGACCGAGAGCGAGGACCTCGCCGAGCTCGACCGGTTCTGCGACACCATGATCGCGATCCGCGCCGAGATCGAGAAGGTGGCGTCCGGCGAGTGGAGCGCGGACGACAACCCGCTCGCCAACGCCCCGCACACCGCCGCCGCACTCGGTGGCGAGTGGGACCACGGCTACAGCCGCGAGGAGGCCGTCTTCCCGGCCGGTGTCTCCGCCGCGGACAAGTACTGGCCGCCGGTCCGCCGTATCGACGGCGCCTTCGGCGACCGCAACCTGGTCTGCTCCTGCCCGCCGCTGGAGGAGTACGACGGCTGACCCTCAGGGGCGTACGGCTGACATGCGTCGGGGCCGGTGCGGGGAGTTCCCCGGGCCGGCCCCTTCTCCGTACAGCCTGGTCCGTTCCGTACGGCTGGTCTCAGGCGGCCTTCACCACGCGGCCCGCCGCCAACGGCCGGTGCGGTGCGATGATCTGCCCGTCCGGCAGCAGCTCGCCGGTGTCCTCGAAGAGCAGGACGCCGTTGCACAGAAGGCTCCAGCCCTGTTCCGGGTGGTGGGCCGTCAGGCGGGCCGCCTCCCGGTCGGCGGAGTCGGCGGTGGGGCAGGGTGGTTGGTGCTGGCACATGGATGGGTTCTTTCGCTGCGTCGAGTCGAGTGTCCTGCGGCTGGATGAGTGGTTCATGGCCGCCCCCGTATCAGTCGGTCCGGTCCCAGTGTTGCCCTACGGGGGTGATTCCGCAGGGATTTCGCTGCAGCTCCCGTACTCCTCTCATGACGCATCACCCGGGCGGACGGTTCACCGCAACTGCACTGTCACTTCGGGTGGTTCGGGGTGGCCGGACCGGGCTAGTCCGAGTGGGTAAGAGGGAGCCCCCGCGGTGGCCCGTTCCGCCGAGGGGCGTACGGGTCACCGCGGGGGCCTGTCCCTCCCGGCCGCCGGTCAGGCCGAGCTGAGCAGCGGTCCGGGTGCCACGCGCAGGGTCATGACGGGCAGCAGATCGGCGACGCGGTGCGGCCGGTGTGCGGCGATGCCCGGCGGCGCCGGCGCCAGCGGCACCAGGACATCGGTCGGGGCGAGCACTCCGGTGGAGGCGTCGTCGGCATCGTCGCCGGGGTTGTCGTGCAGCCAGAGCGTGAGCATGTACAGCTCCGGCATGGAGAGAAGTCTCGCCTGGTACGCCGTGGGCGAGACCTCCGCCTGGCGGACCGCCAGCTCCGTCGAGGTGAGATACGGGCCCTCGAAGAAGTGCGAGAAGCTCCAGCCGTCCGGAGTGAGCATGGTGTCCGCGGCGGCGATCGCCCGGCCCTCGCTCCGGATCAGGAAGCGCCAGGCCGCCAGACGGGTTCGAGGTACGGTTCTGGTCGGAGCGATCCGGTCCAGGACGTGCACGGGAAGCGGCAGTTCGGGGCTGAGCGGTCCCTGGGCGGACCGGAGGGCGGACGTGCGCGCCTGACGGACCGCGGTGGGGGAACCGAGGGCCGCGAGAACACTGCGCAGGGCGGGCGCGGGAGCCGAGGGGACATGCAGCGGCATAGTGGGTCGCCTCTCACTTGGAGACACGGTGATGCGTGGGCGGGTGCAGACGGCGTTGTCGGCGTGCGGGGCCAGAGGAGGCCGATGACGGGCCGGTTGCGTCAACTCTCTGCCTCGTCAGGCGGAGTTTATACGACACGTGTTCACACAGTGTTTCCGCTAGCTGCCGGGCATATTTCGCGCAAGGCGACATCCGGACTTCGGAATGCGGGTTTCCTGGTGATTTGATCGACCGTTTTCCGCTTCGGCCTGCACCTCTTTCAGCGGAGCGGTAGGCCGAAACTCATCGGTGATTCCGCCACGCACTCTCCGGACGAAAATGCCGCTCGCCGCGTGCCTCCGGAATGTGCCCCCGGTCTCCTTCACTCAGCCTAGCGGGTTTCCGGTGGGCTGTGGGGCGTTACGGATCACTCCCACTGGGCATTATCGATCGTGATGCGCGCGGCCCGGTCGGCGGGCCGACCACTGAAGGAGGGACCCCTCGATGGGGGAGAAGGTCGTGGCGGGAGCCGTTGACCTGTCCGATCGGCAGGCCTACCGGACCAAGCTCAACCAGTGCCTGGAGGGACTGGGCAGACTGCTGGAGGAGCGGAGGTTCGACCGTCCGCGAAATCTGATGGGGCTGGAGATAGAGCTGAATCTCGCCGGCTCCGACGGTCTGCCCCGGATGATGAATCAGGAAGTGCTCCAGCGCATCGCGAGCCGGGATTTCCAGACCGAACTCGGGATGTTCAACCTGGAAGTAAATATCGTTCCGCACCGGCTCGGCGGCCGGGTATTCGATCAGCTCTCGGAGGAGTTGCGGACCGGTCTCGCGTACGCCCACCGCAAGGCCGGTGAGGTGGACGCCGGGATCGTCATGATCGGAATCCTGCCGACGCTCGGCGAGCACGACGTGGTCTCGGCGAATCTCTCGGACGTGGACCGCTACACGCTGCTCAACGATCAAATGGCGGCGGCCCGCGGAGAGGATTTCGCCCTGGATATCGAAGGCGTGGACCACCTGGTCTGCTCCTCGCCCTCGATCGCGCCCGAATCGGCCTGCACCTCGGTCCAGTTGCACCTCCAGGTGACGCCGGCCCGGTTCGCGGACGTGTGGAACGCCGCGCAGGCGATCGCCTCCGTCCAGATCGCGCTCGGTGCCAACGCCCCGTTCCTCTTCGGCAAGGAGCTCTGGCGCGAGTCCCGGCCGCCGCTGTTCCAGCAGGCCACCGACGTACGGCCGCCGGAGCTGGCGAACCAGGGGGTGCGGCCCCGGACGTGGTTCGGAGAGCGGTGGATCTCCTCCGCGTACGAGCTGTTCGAGGAGAACCTGCGCTACTTCCCGCCGCTGCTGCCGATCTGCGAGGAGGAGGAGCCGCTGCGGGTCCTGGACGAGGGTGGTGTGCCGGAGCTGGCCGAGCTGGTCCTGCACAACGGGACGGTCTACCGCTGGAACCGCCCGGTGTACGACGTCGCCGACGGTGTCCCGCACCTGCGCGTGGAGAACCGGGTCCTGCCGGCCGGGCCCACCGTCACGGACGTCATCGCCAACGCGGCCTTCTACTACGGGCTCGTCCGGGCGCTCGCCGAGGAGTCCCGGCCGCTGTGGAGCAAGCTGCCCTTCGAGGCCGCCGCCGAGAACTTCACCGAAGCCTGCCGCCACGGCATCGAGGCCGAGCTGCTCTGGCCGCGTCCGGGCCGTACCGGCGGACTGGCCAAGATCCCCGCCGTACAGCTCGTACAGGAGGAGCTGCTGCCGCTGGCCGCGGCCGGGCTCGATGCCTGGCAGATCGAGCCGGCCGACCGGGACCGGTACCTCGGCGTCATCGAGGAGCGCTGCAAGCGGCGGGTCAACGGGGCCTCCTGGCAGGTCGCCACGTACCGCCGGGCGCTGGAGGCCGGGCTCGGCCGGGAGGCGGCACTGGCGGCGACGACCCGGCGCTATGCCGAGCTGATGCACGCGGGTGAGCCGGTGCACACCTGGCCGGTGGGGTTTCCGGCGCCCTGAGGCACGGTCGTACGCGGGCGGGCGGGCTCGCGTACGGCGGCAGGTTCTTTTCGTACGCGGACGAGGGCGGCGTTCCGGTCGGGGCGCCGCCCTCACTCCTGGGCGGCGCGGCCGTTCTGGCCGGCGGCCATGATGGCCCGGAGGATGACGGCCTGGATCTCCGCCGGGTCGCTCACCTCGTAGCCGTCGCCGCCGGTGACCCGCGCGATCTCGGCGACCTCCTCGCGGTCGGCGTCCGGGCCCACCGCGATGGCGATGATCGGGACCGGGCGCTCGGGGTCGGCCAGTTCCTTGAGGCGGTCGATCAGCGCGCTCCGGGAGATGCCGTCGTCGTCCTGGTCGGAGCCGTCGGTGAGGATCACCAGCGCGTTGAACTTGCCCTTCACGAAGGTCGACCGGGCCTCTTCGTACGAGGCCAGAGTCGTGTCGTACAGCCCGGTCGCCCCACCCGGCACCGGCTGCAGCCCCGCGAACGCCGCCGACAGCTTCTCCCGGTGGGTCGAGCCGCCCTGGACCGGGTCGCCCAGCCGGCGGGTCTCCGTGACCTTGCGGTAGTCCTTCGCGCCGTCCAGCGTCGTGGCGAACTCCCACAGGCCGATCTCGTCGTCCGGCGTGAACTGGGTGAGTGCCTGGATGAGCGACTCCTTGGTGACGTCCATCCGCGACAAGCCGCGTCCTGGCACCAGGGTGGACATGGAGCCGGGGGCGTCGACCACCGTGGTCAGCCGGGCGCTCTGGACGGTGATCGTCCACATCCCGAGCATCTCCTGGAGCTGCTTCGCGGACGGTGGTTCGGCCGCCGAAGTGGCGTACGGCTGCGGTGACTTGCCGCCCGCCGACGCTACGACGGTGTCCTCGGCGGCCCCGCTCGGCGGCCGGAACCCGTACCGGGAGAGGACGGCCCGCGAGCTCCTGTCGTTGAGCAGGGTCATGAAACGCAGGGCCGCACGGGACTGGGCGAGGGGCAGCTTCTCCTCGTCGACCAGGGTGTACGGGTAGTCGAGGAGCGGGGTGCCGTCCTCGGGGTAGAAGAGGTTGAGCTTGCCGCCGCCGGTCGCCTCCGCGTTGTGCGTGAAGGCGGCCTGCTCGGATATGAGGACCGCCTGGTTGCGTCTCGGATTGCCGTCCTCGGCGCCCGCGTCGCTCCGCGCCAGAGTCTCCAGCACCTGCGCGTCGCTGTCCGACATCCGCTCGGCCAGCACTTTCGCGGTCTCCGCGACCCGCGTGTCGCTGTCCCCGCCCTGCTGTGCGGAAGAGCCGCCGATGCTGGTGAGAGCGAGGAGGCCGGTGGCGCTGCGCGCCGGATCTGCCGTGCCGGGGCGGACCTTGTCCGAGGTGAGGGCGGCGGTGACCACCTGGCTCGCGAGGGTGTCGGCGACCTTGTAGGAGTCGCGGGCCACGACCTCCACGTCGAGGCAGTGGCCGTCGGGTCTCACCTCGTCCGCGAGGGCCTGCTCGGCTATGTCCCGGACCGCCGGCGCGATGTCCGGTGAGGCGGCCAGGGACAGGCGTACGGCGGAGTCCTCGCAGGACTCGGAGAACGACAGCAGGCCGCTGTTGACCGCCACTCCTGTTCCCGTCGCCACCGCGAGGACGAGCAGCGTGGCGACGGCGACGGCGACGGTGCGACGCGGGCGCCGGGGAGACGTGCCCCCGCGTTCCTCCGGCGCGTGGGCGTCGGGCAAGCTGTGGCGTCCCATGTCGGTGGTGCCCCCCTGAAGACGAATCATGAACGGTGAACAAGGAAAAGGGGGACCGCACCATCGGCAATGGTGGTCGTCCCCCGGCCTGTCGCGCATGATCTTCGTACCTGCATTCGAGACCCTAGCGGGACGGTGGGCGGGATGAGACGCGATTGCAGAACAAAAGGCAGGTGGACCGGTGGAGGCGGGGCGCGTGGCTGATTATTATCCCCAAGAGGGCGTATCACGAAGGATCTTGCGGTCGGAGACGGTGCTGGTCCTGGCACTCTCGCTGGGCGCGAGTGCGGTCTCCGCGCTCATCAGTTTTGTCGGATCACTGACGAAACCGGGCGGTTTGAAGGACCAGGCGGCGACGCTGAACGGTTCGTACGCACCGGGCCGTCCATGGCTGGATCTGGCTTGGCAAATGTTCGGAATCGCAACGGCCCTGGTGCCGGTGGCGCTGGTGGCGCACCTCCTGATCAGGGAGGGCGCGGGTCTGCGGACGATCGGATTCGACCGCACCAGGCCCTGGTTCGACCTGGGTCGCGGGACGCTGGTCGCGGCGGGCATCGGCAGCGCCGGGCTCGCCTTCTACCTGGTCGCCCGAGCGAGCGGCTTCAACCTCACCGTCGTACCGGAGTCGCTGCCCGACGTCTGGTGGAAGTTCCCCGTGCTCATCCTCTCGGCGGCGGAGAACTCCGTGGTGGAGGAGGTCATCGTCGTCGCCTACCTGCTGCGGAGGCTGGACCAGCTGGGCTGGGCCCCGATGGCCTCGCTGGTGGCCAGCTCGGTGCTGCGCGGCTCCTACCACCTGTACCAGGGCATCGGCGGCTTCATCGGCAACATGGTGATGGGCGTCGTCTTCGTGCTGCTGTACCGGCGCTGGGGCCGAGTGGGGCCGCTGGTCGTCGCCCATACGCTGCTCGACATCGGGGCGTTCGTCGGGTACGCGCTGCTCGCGGGGAAGGTGGACTGGCTGCCGACGCCGTAGGGACCTGCTCCAGGCCTCAGAAGGTGGTCAGCAGTTCGCCGTCGATGACGGTGACCGCCGCGCCGGTCAGCAGGGTGCGCTCGCCGCGCAGTGCGGTGCGTACGAACCCCGAGCGGGCCGAGGCCTGCAGTCCGGTGAGGTCGTCCCGGCCGAGGCGGGCCGACCAGAACGGGGCCAGCGCGGTGTGGGCGCTGCCGGTCACCGGGTCCTCGTCGATGCCGACACCCGGGAAGAAGCCGCGCGAGACGTAGTCGTATCCGCGCGTGGGGTCCTCGGCGGCGGCCGTGGCGATGACGCCGCGCCGCGAGTGGGCCACGAGGCCGGCGAAGTCCGGGGCCAGAGCCCGTACGGTCGCCTCGTCGCGCAGCTCCACGAGCAGGTCGCCGATGTGTTCGCCGGTGTCGTGGACCGAGACCGGCTCCGCGCCGAGCGCCTCGGCGAGGCCGGGCGGCGCGGTCTCCTCGCGGAGCGGTGCGGTGGGGAAGTCGAGGGTGAGGGAGCCGTCCGGGTGGGCGGTGGCGGTGAGGATCCCGCACCGCGCGGTGAACCGTACGGTGCCGGTGGCCCGGCCGGTGGTGTGCAGGACGTGCGCGGTGGCGAGCGTGGCGTGGCCGCACATGTCGACCTCGGTGGCCGGCGTGAACCAGCGCAGCGCCCAGTCGGCCTCGCCGCCGGGCGGCAGCGGGTGGGCGAAGGCGGTCTCGGAGAGGTTGACCTCGGTGGCGATCTCCTGGAGCCGTTCGGCGTCCGGGAAGGCGGCGGTTTCCAGCAGGAGTACGCCTGCGGGGTTGCCGGAGAAGGGGCGGTCGGTGAACGCGTCGACGATACGAATCCTCATGAGGCGACCGTAGAGCGGTGGCGCGGCCGTGGACCAAGGCCAATCGCGGGTTCCTGGCCTGCTCGTCCACCAGGCGGGCGTCGGCGGTTCAGGAGCAGTGGGCGCGGCCCGGGCGGGTGTCGAGCGACCAGGTGTGCGTACAGCCGGGGCACTGGAGGTGCAGGACCGGACCGTTGTTGGAGATCAGGTAGCGTCAGTGCTCGCCGCTGGTGCGGCGGTCCGCGCAGGTCGCGCAGTGGCGGGCGTCGTCGCAGGCGGGACAGGTCACCCAGGCGCGGCGGGCGATGTCCGCCTGCGGATCAATGAGGAGCCGCACGGCCTTGGTCCTCGCCCGGCAGGACACCGGCGGCCACCAGCCGGTCGTAGGTGCGCTGCTGCTCGGCGTCGAGGCCCGAGTGGAGCAGGGCGTAGGCCTCGTCCTCGCCGCGGAGGGCGGCCACCGGATCCCAGGCGGGCCCGAGCGCGGCGACGACCGCGGCCCGTCGCCGGGCTTCCACGAAGGTCAGGTCGATGGAGAAGGGGACGAGGGCGGTGTGCTGGTCCTGGCTCATGGTGGTGCTTCCGGGTGGATGCCGGGGAAACCGCACCATCTGTAGCAGGCCTCCGTGGCGGCAGGGAAGGGTGACCTGAGTCGCCTGGCCGAGGAGGCGGCTCAGCCGTCCGGGTGCGGAGTTCCCGGATCGGCGGGCGAGGGCGGGCGGTTGTCGGTACGGGGCTGACCGGGCTGGCTCGGTCCTCCTCGTGGCCTTGTGGCGCAGGTCATGGCGGGAGCCTCCGGCCCAGGCGTACGAGTGGTGACGCGGCCATGACGGCCGGCGACAGCATCATGCCTGCGGCCGCCACCAGGAGGCCGGTGCGCAGCCCCCACTCCTGTGCGAGGACACCGCCGAGCAGCGAGCCGAGCGGAGTCAGGCCCATACCGGCGAAGGTGATCGTCGCGGCCGCGCGGCCCTGCATCCCGTCCGGCGTGACGGCCTGCCGTACCGACATGACGGTGACGTTCACCAGCTGGCCGAAGGTCCCGAACACGAAGTCGACCGCCAGGAGCGCGGGCACCGTCACCGCCGATGAGCCGTGCAGCGCGGGCACCCAGAGCAGGGCGCCGTTGCCGAGCACCGCGGCGGACACCAGCACCACGCCATGGCCGTACCGGCCCGGCAGCCGCGCGGCCAGGACCGAGCCGAGGAGGGCGCCGGGGCCGGTCGCCGCGAGGGCGAGGCCGATGGTGGCGCCCGTCAGGTGCAGTTCGCGCGGGAGGAAGAGCAGGTAGACGGTCATCGTGGCGGCTAAGAAGAACTGGAAGGCCGCCGAGGCGAGGCAGACGGCCCGCAGCAGAGGATGTCCGGCGACGAAGCGCAGGCCGTCCCGGATCCATGGGGCGCGTTCGTGGTGCTCCGGTACGGCTTCGGCCCGGCGGATCTGTCGCAGGGATACGAACGACACCACGAAGAAGAACGCGCCCGAGGCCACGGCGACCGGCGCCGAGAGCAACGACACCAGCGCGCCGCCGAGCGCCGGCCCGCCGATCTGCGCGGCGGACCGGCTGCCCTCCAGCGCACTGTTGCCCGCCAGGAGCTGATCGCATCTCACCAGCCGTACCAGGGAGGCCTGATAGGCCACGTCGAAGAGGACGGACAGCGCTCCCACGGTGAAGGCGACCACGAACAGCGCGGGCAGACCGAGCAGCCCGAGGAGGCCGACCACGGCGGCCGCGCCCAGCACCACCGCACGGACGGTGTCCGTCAGGACCATCACCGTGCGGGCCCGCCACCGGTCCACCCAGGCACCGGCGAGGAGCGAGAGCAACAGGATCGGCGCCTGCCCCACAGCGCGGAGGACGCCCAGTTCACCGGCGCCGGCGTGCAGCGTCAGGACGGCGACGAGCGGCAGAACGACGAGCGTCGCGTGTTCGCCGAGCTGGGAGGCGCTCTGGCCTGCCCAGAGTCTGCGGAAGTCGGAGTCCCGCCACACGGAGGACGGCACGGAGGAGGACGCGGAGGACGGCACGGAAACCTCTGGAGTTGCCGGAACGAGGACCGCCGGCCCGGCGCGCGAAGGCGCGCCCGGGCCTCGGACGGAGTGAAGGGCTCGCTGTGCCGCGACCTCAGAGGCAGCACGCGATGACGTGCCGGTCTCGGCCTACGACGTCAACGCGCGCTCGGGCGACCGGGCATGCCTCACCGCTTCCCTCGTGGGTCACTCGTCGTCCGGAACGCTAGCGCTCGGTGGCGAGAGGCGAAAGGCGATTACGGCCGCCGCCCGGGGCAGCGCCTTGCCAGGCGATAGCTTCCGATATATCGTTGAGATATCGCGACAGATCAACGATGGAGGGAGCGTAGCGATGCGTTCACACGGATACGAGCACGAGCATGAGCACGGACCGGGGCATTACGGGCCCGGTCATCACGGTCACGGTCGAGGTGGTCACGACGGCCGCCGCGCCGCCTTCGGGCCGTTCGGGCCGCCGTTCGGTGGCGGGCCCTTCGGTGGTGGGCGTGGCCGGGGCGGCGGTCGGGGGAGGGCGCGGCGCGGTGATGTGCGCGCGTCGATCCTGGCCCTCCTGAAGGACCGGCCGATGCACGGGTACGAGATGATCCAGGAGATCGGCGAGCGCAGCGGCGGGGCGTGGAAGCCCAGCCCCGGTTCGGTCTACCCGACGCTCCAGTTGCTGGAGGACGAGGGGCTGATCGTCAGCGCGAGCGAGGGCGGCAAGAAGCTGTTCACGCTCACCGATTCCGGGCGCGGTGAGGCCGAGTCCGGTCCCGAGGCGCCCTGGGAAGAGGCCGGGCGCGGTGCGGACTGGGAAGGCGTGAACGAGATCCGCCAGGCCGGTTTCGGTCTGATGGAGGCGTTCGGGCAGGTCTGGAAGACCGGTTCGGCCGGTCAGCGGCAGAAGGCGCTGACCGTCATCAACGACGCCCGTAAGAAGCTCTACCTGATTCTTGCCGACGAGCACTGAGCAGCTGAGCAGGCACGGCGACAGGGGTCCCGCTGGAGGCGGGGGCCCCTGTCGCGTTCGTGCGGTCAGGGTGTGACCAGGCCGCCCAGTTTGCGCAGGGACTCCTGGAGCGCCGCCGTCGCCGAGTCCTTGAGTTTGCCGCCCGTCAGGGAGACCGCCGCGCCCGCGAACTCACTCTCGATGCGGACCGTGGTGGCAGCCCCGTCCGGTGACGGCGCCAAGGAGTAGCGCATCGCCAGGTTGACCCCCATCGGGCCCTTGCCCCGGGTCGTCAGTAGCCGGCTGTCCTCCAACTCGTCGACCCTCCACGTCACTTCGGCCGGAAAGCCCATGAGCTGCATGTTCTCCTCATAGGTGGCCCCGGTCTCCAGCGTCGCCGGGCCGCCTTTGGGGAAGCTGGTGTGGGTGGTGTTCCACTCGCCGTACGACGAGAAGTCCGTCAGCTGCGCCCAGACCTTCTCGGCGGGTGCCTCGATGCGTGCCTCCGCGCTCACTTCGGCCATGCGACCACCCCTGCTTCGTCCGGTTACGGTGCGCGGAACGTAGCGGCAGCCGCTCCAACATTCAATGCTGATGAGCCGTCAGGTTGGATGGCGCCGCCGGTTCCGCCCGCCAGATCTCCGCCACGTCGAACCGGTCCGACGCGCGCGGGTACGAGCCTTCGTCGTGGCGGTGGAAGGCGGTCCAGAACAGATCGGCGGGCAGCGCGTCGGCCGGTGCGTACACGCGGTAGACGTACTCCATCCCGTCCTGGGCGAGCAGAGCGACCATCCAGAACAACCGTCGTTCCCCTTCCGCCCGGAGCCGAGGCGTCTGATGCGAGTTGTCGTCTGAGGGACGTGTACGCGGGCGTGGCGGTTGCCCGGGGGCGCGCGGCGCAAGGCGGCGCGCTCCCTTGGAGGCGATGGTTGTACGCCGTGGCTCGATCTCATCCGCAGGGATGAGGGGTCGCGCGGGTGTGCCCAACTTGGGTGGGACGCGTGAATGGGCCGCTCCGCCGATGCTTCGCCGTCCGGGGACTGATGGGGTGGAGTAGTGCAAAACCGGACGCCGCGGATCCCCGAACAGCCCGCCCCGAACCCCCTCGGACCCCACAGTTCCGACAGTCCCGACGCCAGATTCACCGTCGAACTGGCCTCGGTGGTGACAGGGGCGCGCAGGCGTGCGCTGCGGGACGGTGACCGGCAGATCGACACCGCCCACCTTCTGCACTCTCTCATCGAGAGCGATCCCGAGGTCCGCGCGGCCTTCGACGGCGGACCGCAGCTCGCGAAGGTGCTCGGCTATCTGGTGCAGCGCAGCATCGGTTACGGGCTCCGCTGGCAGGGGTCGGTGGAGGATTCCGGAGCCGTTCCCGTCGTGCGGGACCCGGCTACGGAGGGCTGGTCGCCGACGGCCGTCACCGCGATGGAGGACGCGCTGCGCCGGGCCGGGCGGCGTGGCGAGACGTGCGCCCGCGGGCTGGATCTCCTCGCCGCACTGGCCGCCGACGGCGAGTCCCGTGCGGTGGAGGTCCTCGGCCGGGCGGGCGTGGACGCGCGGTGGCTGTCGGGCCGGGCGGTGGAACGTACGGCGGAGGCGTCCTGGCCGAGGTGAGCCCCGGGTTCGATGCCGACGTCTCGACAGGTGTCACAGAGGTGACGGTCCTGTCGGCTGCTGTCATGATGTGCCGATGCACGCGTCTCGGGGTACTCAGAAACGTAGCGCCGGCCTGGGGCTCGCGCTCCTTTCGGCCTTCGCCTTCGGCGGCTCGGGGGTCGCCGCCAAGCCGCTGATCGAGGCGGGGCTCGACCCGCTGCACGTGGTGTGGCTACGGGTGGCGGGCGCCGCCGTCATCATGCTGCCGGTCGCCTGGCGCCACCGGAACCTGGTACGTGAGCGGCCCGCGCTGCTGGCCGGGTTCGGGCTCTTCGCCGTGGCCGGCGTGCAGGCGTTCTACTTCGCCTCGATCTCCCGCATCCCGGTCGGTGTGGCCCTCCTGGTCGAATATCTCGCTCCCGCGCTGGTCCTCGGCTGGGTCCGGTTCGTCCAGCGCAGGCCCGTCACCCGGGCCGCGGCCCTCGGCGTGGTCCTGGCGGTCGGCGGCCTCGCCTGTGTCGTCGAGGTCTGGGCCGGGCTCAGCTTCGACACTCTCGGCCTGCTGCTCGCCCTCGGCGCCGCCTGCTGTCAGGTGGGCTACTTCGTCCTCTCCGATCACGGCGGCCAGGAGAGCAAGGGCGAGGACGGCCGGCGTGCCGAGCCTCCGCATCCGCTCGGCGTCATCTCGTACGGACTGATCGTCGGCGCCCTCGTCCTCACCGTCGTGGCGCGGCCGTGGGGCATGGACCGGTCGTTGCTCGGCGGCAGCGCCGGGATGAACGGCACGGCGATCCCCGCCTGGCTGCTGCTCGGCTGGATCGTGCTGATCGCCACCGTGCTCGCGTACGGCACCGGCGTCGTCTCCGTCCGCAGGCTCTCGCCGCAGGTCGCCGGGGTCGTCGCCTGCCTGGAGGCGGTCATCGCGACCGTGCTGGCCTGGGTCCTCCTCGGCGAGCACCTCTCCGCTCCGCAGCTCATCGGCGGCTTCGTTGTCCTGGTTGGCGCGTTCATCGCGCAGTCGGCCGCCCCGAAACCGCCGTCGGGGCCGGTTGCCGCAGGAGCCGGTGCGGGTGCGGTGGCCGGGGCCGCCGAGAGTGAGTTGTCCGCCGGGCGGGCTTCGCATTAGGGTGCCGACCATGCATCTGACTGTGCTGCCGCCGCCTGTCGCCTAGCGCGCGCGGCCACTCCTGACGAAGACCGGGCTCGGGCAGTCCCCGAGCGGTCCGTCGCTGCCCGCGTGCGGAGTCGAGCGACCACCACCCTGTCTTCCCCTGGAGCAGTCCCATGTCCATGCCCGCTGTCTCCGCGCTGCCCGTCGGGCGGAGCCTGCTGTATCTCGTCGTCGCCGGAGTCGCCTGGGGCACCGCCGGCGCGGCCGCCTCGCTGGTCTTCCGGATCAGCGATCTCGGCCCTCTTGCCCTCTCCTTCTGGCGCTGCGCCGGAGGCCTCGTCCTGCTCGCGGGCGCGCTCGCCCTCCGGCCCCGCCGCGCACCTCGGCTCCCCGAGCCCCGGCGCCGCCGGCTGCTGCGCATCCTCGGGACCGGCGTGGGGCTGACCGTGTTCCAGAGCGCCTACTTCGCGGCGGTGGACCTCACCGGCCTCGCCGTCGGGACCGTCGTCACGCTCGGCGCCGGACCCGTCCTGATCGCCGTCGGTGCGCGCGTGATGCTGGGTGAACTCCTCGGCCTGGGCGGTCTGGCGGCGGTGGCCGGTGCGCTGGCCGGTCTCGCCGTACTCGTCCTCGGCGGTGAGAGCGGCGAGGTCGTCCCGGCCGGTGTGCTGCTCGCGCTGCTGTCCGCCGCCGGGTACGCGGCGATCACCCTGCTCACGCGGTGGCTCGGGCGGGACGGCGGTGGCGGTGACGCGCTGACCACCAGCGCCTGGGCGTTCGGCATCGGAGCGGTCGGGCTGCTGCCCATGGCGGCGGCCGAAGGCATCGTGCCGCACACCGCTCAGACGGGCCAGGTGCTGTGGCTGCTGGTCTACGTGGCGGCGGTGCCCACCGCGCTCGCGTACGCGCTGTACTTCGCGGGAGCCGCCGCCGTCCGCTCGGCCACCGTCTCCGTGATCATGCTCCTGGAGCCGGTGAGCGCCGCGCTCATCGCGGTGACCGTTTTGCGGGAGCGGCTGACGGCGGCCACCGTCATCGGAACTCTGCTCCTGCTGACCGCCGTGGCCGGGCTGGCGCTGGCCGAGGCGAGGGGCGCGGCGGTCGCTCGCCGGAGGCAGGCCGAGGCGGTGGCGGTGTAGCGCTGTCGTGGGTCAGGGCCCGGAGCCGGCTGTCGAGGCTCGGGGCCCTGACCGTTCCCGGGTGCCCGGCGTCAGAGCGCACGGAGATAGTCCGGTATGTCGACGGCCGGGTCGAGGTCGTCCGCCGGGACCGGCTGCGCGTAGCCGCGGGTGAGCGGCACGATGCCGGTCCAGTGCGGAAGGTCGAGGTCCTCCGGTTCGTCGTTGGGGCCGCCGGTACGGACCTTCGCGGAGACCTCGTCCAGGTCCAGCCGGATCACGGCGGTGGCCGCCAGCTCCTTGGCGTTGGCCGGCCGCGCGTCCCGCGAGCGTCCGGGGACGGCCTGGTCGACGATCGCGTCCAGGGCGATGCGCCGCTCCTCGGGGTCGGTCACGGAGGTGGCGGTGGAGTGGACCACCACCGAGCGGTAGTTGAGCGAGTGGTGGAAGGCGGACCGGGCCAGCACCAGCGCGTCGACATGGGTGACGGTCAGGCAGACCGGCAGCCCCGGGTCGGCGGCGGCCCGGGTGCTCCGCAGCGGGCGGGAGCCGGTCGACCCGTGGACGTACAGCCGCTCTCCGACCCGGCCGAACATGGTCGGCAGCACGACCGGTGCCCCGTCCCGGACGAAGCCGAGGTGGCAGAGGTAGGTCGCGTCGAGTATCGAGTGGACCAGCTCGCGGTCGTAGGAGGCCCGCTCCTTCGCCCGGGTCGGGACCGTGCGGTCGGTGGCGGTGTAGGCGGCGGTGGCTGACATTGTGTACCTCATTGCACTAGTGCATACTGTTGTTTGTGCTAGGAGAGTATCGGATCAGTGGGCGGCGCGCATCGGAGATTGCCGCCAGTGTGGAGCGCGGGGTCGGTTCCGGAGACCTCCCGCCCGGTCATGTGCTGCCTCCCATGCGGGAGTTGGCCGCGCGTCTGGAGGTCAACCCGAACACGGTGGCCGCCGCCTACCGGACGCTGCGCGAGCGCGGAGTGATCGAGACGGCGGGTCGCCGCGGGAGCCGGGTGCGGCCGCGTCCGGCGAGCACTCCGCGCGGTTCCCTGCGCATCGAGGCGCCGCCGGGCGTACGTGACCTCGGCGAGGGCAACCCCGATCCGGACCTGCTGCCGGCGCTCGGTCCGGCGCTCGCCGTCGCCGCCGCGGTCGACGCCGAGAGCCCCGGTCTGTACGGAGAGGCGCCGGTGGTCCCGGAGTTCGCCGCGTACGCGCGGGGAGCGATGGACGCCGACGGTGTACCCGACGGGCCGGTCGCGGTGGCCTCCGGGTCGCTCGACGCCATCGAGCGGGTGCTCGCGGCGCATCTGCGGCCGGGCGACGCGGTGGCGGTGGAGGACCCGGGGTGGGGGAGCGTGCTCGACCTCGTACCGGCGCTCGGGCTGCACGCCGTACCGGTCGGTGTGGACGACGACGGTCCGCTCGTCGCGGACGTGGAGCGGGTGCTGCGGGCCGGGGCGCGGGCGCTCGTCGTCACCGACCGGGCGCAGAACCCGACCGGCGCCTCAATCGGTGCCGGCCGCGCCCGGGAGCTGCGGGCCGTGCTCGCCGGCCACCCGGACGTGCTGCTGATCGAGGACGACCACGGCCACGCCATCGTCGACCTGCCGCTGCACCCGCTGGCCGGCACCACGGACCACTGGGCCTTCGTCCGCTCGGTGGCCAAGGCGTACGGGCCCGATCTGCGCGTCGCCGTGCTCACCGGGGACGCGGTCACGGTCGACCGGGTGGCGGGCCGGCAGCGGCTCGGGCCCGGATGGGTCAGCCGGCTGCTCCAGCGCGCGGTGCTCCACCTGTGGGCCTCCGAAGCCGTCGACACCGCCGCCGTCGCCCGGTCGTACGCGGAGCGGCGAAACGCCTTGGTGCGCGCGCTGGCGGAGCGCGGAGTGGCGGCACGCGGACGCAGCGGGATGAACGTGTGGGTGCCGGTCAGCGACGAGACCGGCGCCATCGCCCGGCTGCTCCACGCGGGCTGGGCCGCGGCGCCCGGCGCGCGCTTCCGGATGGGCACGCCTCAGGCGGTCCGGCTCACCGTCTCCCGGCTCACGGCCGAGGACATCGGGCCGCTGGCGGACGCGGTGGCGGCGGCGGCCGGGCCCGCGCGGCCGGTGACGTACGGCTGAGGTCTTCGGCGGAGCGAGTGTTCAGCCGTACGCGCCGGTCACGTACGGCTGAGACGCTTCGTACGGTCGACCGCTGTACGGGGCCGTACGGCCGACGGCCGGCTCTGCGTGAGCGCCGCTCCGGCCAGCACGATCACCGCGCCTACCGGCGTGTTCCAGGTCAGCTGCTCGCCGAGCAGGGTCACGCCCGCCGCCGTGGCGATCACCGGGATGAAGTACGTGACCAGCTGGCCGGTCGTCGGGCCGACCTCCTGGACCAGCCCGTACTGGAGCAGCACCGCGAGCCCCGTGCCGAGTGCGCCGAGCGCCAGCACCGAGAGCGTGGGCAGCAGCGGGAACGTGTCCGGAGCCGAGGTGAACACCGGCGTCACCACGGCCAGTTGCAGCGTGCCGACGAAGAGCTGGCTGCCGGTGAGCGTCAGCGTCGAGGAGCCGGTGCCCGCCAGCGTACGGCGGACGTAGATCCAGCCGACCGCGTAGCTGAACGAGGCCAGCAGCGCCATTCCCGTACCGGCCAGGTCCAGGCCGGAGAAGCCCTGCCAGGCGCCGAGGACCGTCAGTACGCCGAGGAAGCCGACGCCCAGGCCCGCGACGCGGCGGCGGGTCGGACGGTCCTCGGAGAGCGCGACCACCGAGAGGGCCATGCCCCACAGCGGCGAGGTCGCGTTGCAGATGCCGGCGAGCGTGGAGGGGATCGTCAGCTCGGCGTAGGAGAAGAGCGAGAACGGCAGTGCGTTGAGGAAGAACGCCGCCACCGTGATGTGTCCCCAGGTCCGGGCCGAGCGCGGCAGCCGCTCACGGCGCATCGCCATCGCGACGGCCAGGACGGCGGTTCCGGCCAGCAGCCGGCCGAGCGTGACCTGGAACGGCGCGTACCCCTCGGTGCCCACCTTGATGAGCAGGAAGCTGAACCCCCAGATCAGCGAGAGCGCGGCGAAGCGGATCCGCCAGTCGAAGGCCGGGCGCGGCGCGTCGGATACGAGAGGTGGGGGTACGGAAGCGGTCGCAGGGGCGGCGGGCTGCTGGCAAGGGGCGCTCATGGCTCAACGATGGCGAACAGTACTGCTTAGAACAAGCGAGAGTTTCTGTGCGTGTTCGCGTAGCATCGCTTACATGTCGGATTCCGGAGCGGGCGCGTTGACCCCGGAGCGGACATGGTGAACCTGGAGCGCCTACGTCGATACCTGGAGGGCTCATGTTGAATCTGGAGCGGCTGCGCACCCTGGACGCCCTCGCTCGGCACGGTTCGGTGAGCGGGGCCGCCGGAGGTCTGCACGTCACCACGTCGGCGGTCTCGCAGCAGATGGCCAAGCTGGAGCGTGAGGTCGGCCAGCAGCTG
The DNA here is from genome assembly GCF_040614075.1 of Streptomyces sp. NPDC006174. NCBI lineage: Bacteria > Bacillati > Actinomycetota > Actinomycetes > Kitasatosporales > Streptomycetaceae > Streptomyces > Streptomyces sp. NPDC006174. The sequence continues at coordinate 22,136 of NZ_JBEXTJ010000012.1, forward strand.
CTCGCCAGGAGCGGCCGCGGTGTCCGCCTCACCGACGCGGGCCGGCTGCTCGCGGACCACGCCGCGCGGATCCTGTCGCAGGTGGAGCTGGCCCAGTCCGACATCGAGGCCCAGCGCGGCGAGGTGGTCGGTGAGGTGACGCTCTCCGCGTTCCCCACCGCGGCACGCGGACTGCTGCCCGCCACGCTCACCGCCTTGCGCGCGGAGCATCCCGAACTGAAGGTTCATACGCGCGAGTTGGAGCCGGAGCAAGGGCTCCAGGCCGTGCTGCGAGGCGATGTCGACGTGGCGGTGGCGCTCGACTGGAGCAACAAGCGGCTACCTGTCCCCGGTGGCCTGTCCAAGGCCGAACTCCTCGACGACGCACCGGACATCGCCATGCCGGCCGGACATCCGCTGGCCGGCCGGTCCGAGGTGGAGCTGGAGGACTTCGCGCAGGACGAGTGGGTCTCCTGGCCGGAAGGCGAATTCTGTTACGAGTGGCTCATGTTCACCCTGCGCTCCCGTGGCATCGAGCCGCGCATCTCCCATCTGGCCGGTGAGCACCATACGCAACTCGCCTTGATCGCCGCCGGGTTCGGCATCTGTGTGGCGCCTCGGCTGGGCCGCGGTCCCGTGCCCGACGGGGTCACTCTGGTGCCGGTGCGGCAGACCATGCGCCGCCACATCCACGCCGTCTGGCGCACCGACGCCGACCGCCGCCCCTCGGTCCGGGCCGCGGTGGAAGCGTTGCGGACGGCGGGTGCGCGGGTGGCGGCCGGAGCTTGCGAGGCGGTGACTACCGCCCGAGCGCCGCGAGTTTGCGGAAGTCCCACGAGGTGACGGCGTCCGGTGTGAGCCGCAGCCAGGCGTGCCGGCCGTCGTGCGGCATCTCCGCGATCCCGAAGTACTTCGCGGGGAACAGCCGTTCCGGTACGTCGAGTTCGGGACACGGCTCGCCCGTGCGCGGCGCCTCTCCGACGAACTCCGCCGTACCGGACAGCTCCACGCCGCGCAGCTCCTCGTACGCCTCTCCGTCGTCGACCACCACCGCGATCCTCGGGTCCTTGCGCAGCTGGGACCAGCGCAGGCTGCGGGTGATGGAGTACAGCCAGAGCGAGGTGCCGTCCCAGACGAACCAGAGCGCGCCGATGTGCGGAGGGCCGTCGGCGGCGAGCGTGGCGACCCGGCAGGTGCGCTGCTCGCCGAGGTAGGCGTCCCGCTCCTCCGCGGTCATCATGATCCGGCGGCCGCGTCGCTGGGTGTCGGTCATGCGGGCTCCTCCTCTTGCCGTGTGACGTACGGCCTCAGCCATCTGCCGTACCGCCCTTGTCATCTGACGTACTGTCAGAAATCATGGAGGCTCCTTCCCGCCGACGCAACGGGAACAGGCAGGAGGAGCCGCCGTGGTCTCCAGGCAAGCGCAGGAACGGCTCACCGCGCTGCTCGACCCCGCCACCACCGTACTCCTGACCGTCGAATGCCAGCAGGGCGTCGTAGGTCCGGACAGCGCGCTGCCCGAACTCGCCGCGGCCGCACGGTCCTCCGGCGCGCTCGACAACATCGCCCGGCTGGTCGCCGCCGCTCACGAAGGCGGGGTCCAGGTCATGCACGCCGTCGCCGAGAGCCGCCCCGACGGACGCGGCGCCAGCAGCAACGCCCGGCTCTTCCGCGCCGCCGCCCGGCTCCCGGTCCAGCAGCACACCGGCACCACCGCCGTACGGGTCGCACCGCCCGTCCAGGTGGCGGACGAGGATCTCGTCGTACGACGACTGCACGGGCTCTCGCCGCTCGCCGGGACCGATGTGGACGCGCTCCTCCGTAACCTCGGCTGCCGCGCGCTCGTCGTCACCGGCGTCTCGGCCAACGTCGCGATCCCCAATGCCGTGTTCGACGCCGTCAACCTCGGCTACACGGCCGTCGTCCCGGCCGACGCGATCGCGGGAGTGCCCGCCGAGTACACCCCCGCCATGATCCGCAACACGCTCGCCCTGGTCGCCACCATCGCCACCACCGACGACATCCTAGGCTGCTGGAAGGCGCCTCGCAGACGGAGCGGCCGGCCTACGCCAGCGTGATCGACCCGCCCTCCACCGAGATCTCCCGCGCGGGCAGCGGCTGCGTGGCGGGCCCGGCGGTGGGGCTGCCGGTCGCCGCGTCGAACGTCGAGTTGTGGCAGGGACAGGTGATGACGTTGTCCGTGACGTCCTTGACCGCGCAGCCCTGGTGGGTGCACGTGGCCGAGAACGCCTTGAACTCACCGGCGCTCGGCTGGGTCACCACGACCTTCTGCGCGGCGAAGACGACCCCGCCGCCCTCGGGGATGTCGGCGGTTTTCGCCAGGACGGCCCCGCCCGCGCCGCCGCTCCCCGGCTGCTCGACCGACTCCGAACCGCCCGGCCCGTCCGAACCTCCGCACGCGGTGAGTGCGGCAGCCGCCCCGGCCGCTCCCACCGCCAGGACGACGGTGCGGCGTTCGAGGAGGTTGTCGCGCTCCTGCGGTGCGCTCATCGTGGCATTCCCTTCATCGGTGTCCATGGCTTCGGGCATGGATACGGAGAGCGGGGCGCCGGTGTTCAGCGAAGGCATCCGGGAAACGCTCAGGTGCCGCGTCCCACGAGGCCGGTGCGCCAGGCCCAGGCGGCGATCTCGACGCGGTTCCGGGCGGTGAGCTTGGCCTGCACGTTGGTGAGATGGGTCTTGACCGTGCCCACGGTGATGAACAGGGCCGCGGCGATCTCGGCATTGGTCAGGCCCTCGGCCAGCAGCACGACGACCTCCCTCTCGCGCGGCGAGAGCCGGCCGGCGGGCTCGGGCCTGGAGGAGGCCGTACGGAGCCGTCGCAGAAGCCGCACGGTGATGGACGGGCTGACCAGTGAATCACCGGCCGCGGCCGCCCGTACCGCCTCGGCGAGCAGCCGTGGACCGGAGTCCTTGAGGATGAATCCGGCCGCGCCCGCCTCCACCGCGCGGGTCAGGTACTCCTCGTCGTCGAAGGTGGTCACCATGACGACCTGCGGCCGGTGCGCGATGTGCGGGCGGGTGAGCCGGATCAGAGCGTCCAGGCCGTCCAGGCGCGGCATCCGGATGTCCATGAGCACGACGTCCGGCCGGTGCAGGGCCGCCATCTCCACGGCGTGGACGCCGTCCTGGGCGTGGGCGACCACCTCGATGTCGTCCTCGGCGGAGAGGATCATGGCCATACCGGTGCGGACGATCTCCTGGTCGTCGGCGAGAAGGACCCGGATCACGGACGTTCCCTCTCCACGCCCGCGAACGGCGTCCGGCGCTCCACGCTCTCGAACGGGATCCGGACGCTCACCCGCCACTCTTCCCGGCCGACCGTACCCGCGCGGAAGGTGCCGCCCTCGGCGGTGACGCGTTCCTCCAGCCCGAGCAGACCGTATCCCGCTCGCGCCGGTGCTCCCGGGCCTGGCCGGTCGTTGACGATGTCGAGTTCGGCGGTACGGGAGAGGACCTTGAGCGTCACGGTCACCTGCCGGGCCTCCGGCGCGTGCTTGCGCACATTGGTCAGCGACTCCATGACGACCCGGTGCACGACCGCCATGGCCGACACGGGCAGGCCGCCGACGGGACCCTCCTCATGGAGACGGGCCGACGGTCCGTTCTCGTACGGAGCGAACGCCGCCACCAGCGCGCGCAGCTGCTCCACCCCTCCCGCCGGTACGGGCGCGGCCTCGGTGCGCAGCCCACTCACCATGTGCCGCAGCGCCCGGAGAGCCTCCGAAGCCGCTCCCTCGATCTGACCCAGCGCCGGAACGGTCAGCTCCGGCTTCGACGCCGCGACCACCTGCGCGCCCTGCGCCTGTACGACGATCCCCGTCACATGGTGGGCGACGAAGTCGTGCAGGTCCCGCGCGAAGGCCAGCCGCTGTTCGAGGCGCACCCGCTCGGTGTGCCGGCGGCGGTCGACCGCCACCAGTCGGGCCACGAGCGCACCGACCAGCGCGGCACACACGGCGAACGTGCAGAACAGCGCCACGATGAGGCTGTTCTCGCTGACCTCCACCGCCACCGGCCGCAGCACCACCGCCGCGGACAGCACCGGAGCCGCTGCGGCGGCCGGCCGCGCGGCGCCGTACCGGACCGTGAGGACCAGCACCACGATGAGCGCGCTGATCTCGAACAGCGTGTAGGCGTCGGCCCGCCCGGCCGACGACCCCGGCTGCTCCGCCGCCCGGCGCATCCACGCGCTGCACCCGAGTGAGACGGCGCCCGCGATCCCGCCGGCCACCGCCAAGGCCACCGGACCCACCCGCCGCCGGCGCACCGCCCAGGCAGGCACCATCAGGAACGGTGCCGCGGCCGAGAGCCGGACCTGAGGCGCGAGTGCCGTGCGGTGGACGCCGGTACGGAAGTCGGCGGCGAGTGCCAGCGCCAGGACGGACCCCACGAGGCCGACGCCGAGGCAGACCAGCACGCCCCGCAGCCAGGAGGGGCCTCTGCCGAAGTGCGCGATGTACATACCCGCAGCGTACGGACCCGCCGCGCCGGGCTCCTCCGCCGAAAGTCATAGGGCCCGGGGCCGGTCTCCGTCCTTCGGCAGATCCGCGCGGGCACCTCCGACGGACACGATCGCTGACGACGATCGACCGGCACGCCACAGGAGCCCGCCATGAACTTCCAGACCCAGATCCCCACTGCCGCCGTTCTCGGACCGGCGCTGGCGGTCTTCGCCGCCGTGGCTCTCGTACGCCACCGAGGCGGCGTTCCCGGCTGGCGCGGCGGCCCGCTGGCGCTCCGCGCCGCCACCGCGCTCTACGCCACGGCGGTCGCCTCCCTCACCTTCTTCCCGCTGTGGATCTACGGCGGGGACTACCGCAACCAGGCGCCGTGGATCGGACAGCTCCAGCCGATCCCGTTCCTCACGGCGGACCTCTCCATGGTTCCGAACGTGATCATGTTCGTCCCGCTCGGCTTCCTCCTGCCGCTGCTCCTCTCCGGGATCGGCCGCGGCCGCACCGTCGTGATCTGCGCACTGGTCAGCCTCGGCATCGAGGTCCTCCAACTGCTGCAGTACATCGCCTTCGGAAACGGCCGCTCCGTCGACATCAACGACCTGATCGCCAACACCCTCGGCGGCCTCCTCGGCTACGCCGTCCTGCGCGCCGCACAGCGCTCGGCCGCCACACGCACCGTGCTGGAGAAGGTGTCACCGGCGCCCAGCGCGGTCTGACCGGCCGCATACAGCGAGGGCCCGGGGAAATGTCCCCGGACCCTCGCTCATCGGTCGGTCATCCACCTACCAGCGGACCGCGTCCAGCGCGTCCACCACACCAGCCCCGTAGAAGCCGTTGTCGTTCGTGCCGCCTTCGCAGACGGCGTCGATGACTCCGTCACCGTTGTAGTCGTACGGTGCGCCGCACGCCTTGGCGTCCGCCTGGAGGCCGAGCAGGGCCTTCACGGCGGCCGGTGAGGCGTACGGGTGGCGGGACTTGATCAGGGCCGCGACGCCCGCGACGTGCGGAGAGGCCATCGACGTACCGGCCTTGTAGCCGAACCGGCCGCCCGGCAGCGTCGAGAGGATCAGCCCGCTGACGGCCGGCGGCTCCGGCGTCTGGTAGACCGTCGAGTCACCGCCCGGAGCAGCGACATCGATGACGCCCTTGCCGTAGTTGGAGTACGAGGACTTCCATCCCTTGGCGCCCGTCGCGGCGACCGTCACCACGCCCGGCAGCATGGTCGGGATGTCCGGGCAGATGCGCGGGTCGACCGTCCGGGTGACCGGCTCGGTGTCGTTCGGGCTGGACCGGTCCTCGATGGTGCGGGACAGGTCGTGGCGGGCGTTGCCCGCCGCTGCCACGTTCACCGTGCCCTTGCGCTCGGCGTACTTCACCGCGCGGGTGAGCGACTCGACCAGCGCGCCCTGGTCCGGGTCGTTCTTGCAGGCGAACTGCCACGGGTCGGTGTAGTAGCTGTTGTTCGTCACGTCGACACCGCGCTCGGCCGCCCACAGGAAGCCGCAGACGACGGCCTCCGTGTAGAAGTAGCCCTGCGGCGTGGAGACCTTGATGCCGGAGACCTTCACACCCGGCGCGACTCCCGTCACGCCGAAGCCGTTCTTCGCCGCGGCGATGGTGCCCGCCACATGCGTGCCGTGGTCGCTCTCGCCCGCCGCCGGACGCCAGGAGCCGGCGGTGGTGTCCGGAGCGCCGGTCACGCAGTTGACGGAGGCTTCACGGTCGAAGTTGGGTGCCAGGTCGGGGTGCGTGTCGTCGACGCCGGTGTCGATGACGGCGACGGTGACCCGCTGCGAGCCGAGCGACTTCTGGTGGGCCTTGTCCGCCTTGATCGCGGGCAGCGACCACTGCAACGGCTCCAGCGGATCCTCCTCCGCCGTCGCCTGCGCGGCGGCGGCCGCCGCCTGAGCCTCCGTCAGCGGTTGCGCCATGGCACCGACGTCCTTGGTGGCCTGCGGCACGATGGGGTTGGTGCGGGTGGCGCCGGCCGAGTGCACGCCTCGTACGCGGCGGATCGTTTCGCCGAAGGCCGGGTTCTGGGAGTGCGCGACGATGACGCCGATCTGCTCGTACGAGATGACGACCGTGCCGCCGGCCTGCTCGACGGCCCTCTCCACCTGCCGGACGGCCGCGTGGCCGCTGCGGGTGTTGACGACGTAACTCAGTTTCGGCCCGTCGGAGCGCGGAGTCGCGGTGGCCGGTGCGCCGGTGGGCGCCGCCGTGGCCGTGGTGGTCGGGAGGAAGCCGAGCGAGGCGATGAGCGCGAGTCCGACGGGCAGCGCGAGGGCGCGGGTCCGTCTCGATGCCAGATGAGCCATGGGTTCTCCACATCATCCGTGCCGGTCGACCGGACACCTGGCGTGTTCGGTCGCGTACATGACGAGTGAAGCTATCGCCGATCTTCCCGGCCCATCAACGCCTATGGGCAAGTGAGTTCGAGGAGTGCACCTGTGCGGCCGAAGGTGGACGCCGGGTCCGGGGTGTGGCTCGGGCGCTCTTCGCCGGTGATCACCTGGTTACTATGCTCACTCCATGCCTGCGGTCGCCGACCGACGACACCGGGCGAACGGCCACCGGCCGGGAAAAGCAAGGCGGAGAAGATGGGTGGCCCAGGAAAATGCTGAGAGAGGTCACCGCGACCCGCTATGTCACGCCCTTGCGTGAAGGCGGCTCGCTCCCGGGAATCGTCGAGGCCGACGACCTCGGTACGTACGTCATGAAGTTCACCGGCGCCGGCCAGGGCCGCAAGACGCTCGTCGCGGAGGTCATCTGCGGCGAGCTGGGCCGCCGGCTCGGGCTGCGGGTGCCGGAGCTGGTGACCATCGAGCTGGACCCGGTCATCGGCCTCGCCGAACCCGACCAGGAGGTGCAGGAGCTGCTCAAGGCGAGCGGCGGCCTGAACCTCGGCATGGACTACCTGCCGGGCTCGCTCGGCTTCGACCCGCTCGCGTACGAGGTCGGCGCGGCGGAGGCGGGCCGGGTCGTCTGGTTCGACGCGCTGATCAACAACGTCGACCGCTCCTGGCGCAACCCCAACATGCTGGTCTGGCACGGCGACCTCTGGCTCATCGACCACGGCGCCACCATGATCTGGCACCACAACTGGCCGGGCGCCGAGGCCTCGGCCGCGAAGCCGTACAACGCCTCCGACCATGTCCTGGCACCCTTCGCCCCGGACATCGCCGCCGCTGCCGCCGAGCTGGCTCCGCTGGTCACCGAGGAGCTGCTGACCGAGGTGGCCGCCGACGTGCCGGACGCCTGGCTGGCCGACGAGCCCGGGTTCGCCTCCACCGACGAGCTGCGCCGGGCCTATGTGGCGCCGCTGCTGGCGCGCGTCGCCTCCATCCATGAGCGGATCACGCTGGACGCGCCGAGTGCGAACCGGCCCTCGCAGGCCCCGGGCTGGCTCACCGAGCGCCTGCCACCTCGGCCGCAGCGGCCCGGTGAGGCCTCGGTTCCGGCAGCCGCCCGTACCGGCCGGGATGGTGGCCGATGACGCGCCGCGATGTCTTCGAGTACGCGCTCCTGCGGGTCGTCCCGCGGGTCGAGCGCGGCGAGTGCTTCAACGCCGGAGTGCTCGTCTACTGCCGGGCGCACTCGTTCGTCGCCGCCCGCACGCACCTGGACGAGGCGAAGCTGAAGGCGCTGGACCCGCACGCCGACGCGGTGGGCGTACGGGCCGCTCTCCGCGCGGTCGAAGGGGTCTGCGGCGGCGGTGAGGGCGCCGGCCAGGCCTCCGGCGACGATGCCGGGCGGCGCTTCCGCTGGCTGATCGCGCCGCGCTCCACGGTCGTCCAGCCCGGCGCCGTACACACCGGGCTCACCACCGACCCGGCCGTTGAGGTGGAGCGGCTGCTCGACCTGCTGGTGCGCTGACTCCGGTACGAGGAGGCCGCCGCCGGGTGTGACGTGCGGCCTCCCGGGCCGTACGCCGTTGACACCGGGTGCCAGGGCTTCTAGCGTCTCGTCTGCTGAAGGTACTAAGCGGTTGCTCAGTCATCGGGGTCTCTCCGCAAGGGACTGTGAGGGAGACGCTCCGACGTCCGCTGAGCCGCGATTCCAAGGGCGAGGAGAACCAAGCATGTCCACCACCGAGCAGCGCGTCGCCATCGTGACCGGAGCGGCGCGGGGCATCGGCGCCGCCACCGCCGTACGCCTGGCGGCCGAGGGCCGCGCCGTCGCCGTACTCGACCTCGACGAGGCGGCCTGCAAGGACACCGTCGAGAAGATCACCGCCGCCGGAGGCACCGCGCTCGCGGTCGGCTGCGACGTGTCGGACAGCGCCCAGGTGGAAGCCGCCGTCGCGCGGGTCGCCGCCGAGCTGGGTGCTCCGACGATCCTCGTGAACAACGCGGGCGTGCTCCGCGACAACCTGCTGTTCAAGATGAGCGAGTCCGACTGGGACATCGTGATGAACGTCCACCTCAAGGGCGCGTTCCTGATGGCGAAGGCCGTCCAGGCGCACATGGTGGAGGCCAAGTTCGGCCGGATCGTCTCGCTGTCCTCCTCCTCGGCCCTCGGCAACCGCGGCCAGGCCAACTACTCCGCCGTCAAGGCCGGTCTCCAGGGCCTCACCAAGACCCTCGCCAAGGAGCTCGGCAAGTTCGGCGTCACCGCCAACGCCGTCGCGCCGGGCTTCATCGTCACCGAGATGACCGCGCAGACCGCCGCCCGGGTCGGCATGGGCTTCGAGGAGTTCCAGGCGGCCGCCGCCACCCAGATCCCGGTCCAGCGCGTCGGCCGTCCCGAGGACGTCGCCAACGCCATCGCCTTCTTCGCCGGTGACGACGCCGGCTTCGTCTCCGGCCAGGTCATCTACGTGGCCGGCGGCCCCCTCAACTGACCCGAAGGGCAGCGAACGACATGACGGTGCAGGACAGCGGAAAAGTCGCCCTCATCACGGGCGCCAGCCGAGGCATCGGCTACGGGATCGCCGAGGCGTTCGTCGCGCGCGGAGACCGGGTGGCCATCACCGGGCGCGGCGAGGACGCACTCAAGGAGGCCGTGGAGCGGCTCGGTGCCGACCGGGTCATCGCCATCCCCGGCAAGGCCCACGACGAGGCCCACCAGGCGGCGGCGGTCGAGCGGACCATGGAGGCGTTCGGCCGGGTCGACCACCTGGTGAACAACGCGGGCACCAACCCGGTCTTCGGCCCCATGGCCGAGCTCGACCTGAACGTGGCCCGCAAGGTCTACGAGACCAACGTGATCTCGGCGCTCGGCTTCGCCCAGCAGACCTGGAAGGCCTGGCAGAGGGAGAACGGCGGCGCGATCGTCAACATCGCCTCCGTCGCCGGCGTCGCGCCTTCGCCGTTCATCGGCGCGTACGGGATGTCGAAGGCGGCCATGATCAACCTGACCGCCCAGCTGGCGCACGAGTTCGCGCCGGTCGTCCGCGTCAACGCGATCGCGCCGGCCGTGGTCAAGACCAAGTTCGCCGAGGCGCTCTACGAGGGCCGCGAGGCGGAGGCGGCCGCCGCCTATCCGCTCGGCCGGCTCGGCGTGCCGGCGGACATCGGAGGTGCCGCGGCCTTCCTGACCTCCGCGCAGTCGGACTGGATCACCGGGCAGACCCTGGTGGTCGACGGAGGAATTTTCCTCAACGCCGGCGTCGGCTGAGAGTGGCCTGAACCGGTTTGGCCCTGATTGACTCAAGTGCCCCGCTGGACCGACGGATTGTTCCGGCGGGGCGCTGCGGTATGGTCTGCCGACCCATGGCTGATCGAGGAGCGTGCACGTGTTCTACCGGGCCAGTCTGCAGGCCGCTGCAGCCCTAGCATCCCTTTCTCTGCTGGCAGGCTGCGGTCTTCTTTCCGACAGCGGGTCGGAAGAGAACCAGAAGATAACCGTCGGGACGACGAGCTCCCCGTCCACGCTGGACCCCGCTGCGGCCTGGGACGGCTCCTGGGAGCTGATGCGGAACATCTACCAGACCCTGGTGAGCTTCCCCACCGGCAGTACGAGCCCCGAACCGGACGCGGCCGACACCTGCACGTTCACCGACGCCACGAGCATGGCCTACCGGTGCACGCTCAAGAAGAACCTCAAGTTCTCCAACGGCGAGAAGCTCGACGCCCAGGCCGTGAAGCACTCCATCGACCGGGTCGTGGACATCCACTTCAAGGGCGGCCCGGCCGGCATGCTCGGCTCGCTCGACCGGATCGAGACCAAGGGTGACGACACCGTCATCTTCCACCTGAACAAGTCCGACGCCACCTTCCCGTTCATCCTGGCCACGCCCGCCATGTCCCTGGTCGCCCCCGGCGACTACCCCAAGGACAAGATCCGCGACGACGGCAAGATCACCGGCTCCGGCCCCTACCTCCTGGACTCCTACGAGGCCGGTGTCTCCGCCGAGCTGACGAAGAACCCCGACTACAAGGGCTTCGCCAACCGGAAGAACAACGCGGTCACCATCAGGTACTTCGAGAAGTCCAACGAGATGGTGGACGCGCTCAAGGCCAAGGAGATCGACGCCACCTACCGCGGTCTGACCGCCGAGGAGGTCGTCGGCCTGGAGGACAAGAAGGAAGGCAACGACGGCCTCCAGATCATCGAGACCACCGGCGCCGACATCCGCTTCCTGGTCTTCAACCCGAAGGACCCGGCCTCCGCCAAGCCCGCCGTCCGCAAGGCCATCGCGCACATCGTGGACCGCGACGCGCTGGTCGCCAAGGTCTACCGGGGCACCGCGGAGCCTCTCTACTCGATGATCCCCAAGGGCATCTCCGGGCACACCACCAGCTTCTTCGACACCTTCGGCGACCCGGATGTGAAGAAGGCGAAGAAGATCCTCACCGAGGCCGGGATCACCGAGCCGGTGAAGATGACCTTCTGGTACACCTCCGACCGGTACGGCTCCTCCACGCAGCCCGAGTTCGAGGAGCTGGAGCGGCAGCTGGAGAAGTCGGACCTCTTCGACATCACGCTGGAGAGCGCGCCCTGGAAGACCTTCCAGGAAGGCTTCACGCAGGGCGAGTACCCGGTCTTCGGCCGTGGCTGGTTCCCGGACTTCCCGGACCCGGACAACTTCATCGCCCCGTTCGTCGGCGAGGAGAGCGTCACCGGAACTCCCTACCGCAACAAGGAGATCACCCAGCAGCTGATCCCCGCCACGCGGCAGGAGAGCGACCGGGGCGCGGTCAGCAAGCAGTTCGAACGGGCCCAGCAGATCCTCGTCGAGGACGTCCGGCTGCTGCCGCTCTGGCAGGGCAAGCTGTACGTGGCCTCCGGCGAGGACATCGGCGGCGGCGAGCGCGCGCTGGACCCGCAGACCGTCATGCAGATGTGGGAGCTGTACCGCAAGGCCAGCTGGTAGCAGTCGTACGGGCCCGGGGAGTTCGCCTCTCCGGGCCCGTTGTCAGTGGCGGGCGGTAGGTTCTGGGATCAAGAACCTGTTGCTCACCGGAGGTTGTGGACGTGACCGATATCGACCTGCTGCCCGAGTCCTGGCGCGGCGTCCTCGGCGAAGAACTGCAGAAGCCGTACGTCAAGGAGCTGGCGGACTTCGTCGAGGAGGAGCGGGCCAAGGGTCCCGTCTATCCGCCGCGCGAGCAGGTCTTCGCCGCCCTGGACGCCACGCCATACGAGAAGGTCAAGGTCCTCGTCCTCGGCCAGGATCCGTACCACGGCGAGGGCCAGGGACACGGGCTCTGCTTCTCCGTGCGGCCCGGCGTGAAGACGCCACCCTCCCTGCGCAACATCTACAAGGAGATGCAGCAGGAGCTCGGTCTGCCCATCCCGGACAACGGCTATCTGATGCCGTGGGCCGAGCAGGGCGTCCTCCTGCTGAACGCGGTGCTCACCGTGCGCGCCGGCGAGGCCAACTCGCACAAGGGCAAGGGCTGGGAGAAGATCACCGACGCGGTGATCCGCGCCGTCGCCGACCGGCCCGACCCGGCCGTCTTCGTCCTCTGGGGCAACTACGCGCAGAAGAAGCTGCCTCTGATCGACGAGGAGCGCCATGTCGTGGTGAAGGGCGCCCACCCTTCGCCGCTCTCCGCGAAGAAGTTCTTCGGCTCGCAGCCCTTCACGCAGATCAACGAGGCCGTCGCCGCCCAGGGCCACCAGCCGATCGACTGGCGCATCCCGAACCTCGCCTGAGGACCGACCGGGCCGTGGAGCCCGTGCCTGAGCGGTATTGCCCGGGACCGGCGCTAGCGTCGGGAAGGACCGGGACCGCGACCGGCCGGGACGGGCCAGAGGAGACCGCAGTGGTGGAGCAGCAGGAGGCGTCCGAGGGCGCCGTCATGACTAGGATCGGCCAGGCGGTCATGCTGCTCCACGGCGGTGACCGGGAGGAGGCCCGCAACCGCTTCGGCCTCCTCTGGTCGGAGCTCGGCGCCAACGGCGACGCTCTCCACCGCTGCACCCTCGCGCACTACATGGCCGACACCCAGGACGACCCGGGCGACGAGCTGGCGTGGGACCTGCGGGCGCTGACGGCCGCCGAAGGGCTGAGCGGTGACCGGCCCGACGGCCACCGGGACTCCTTGGCGGTCCAGGCGCTCTATCCCTCGCTCCACCTCAATCTGGCGGCGGACTACCTCAAGCTCCAGCGCCCCGACGCGGCCCGCATCCACCTGCGCCAGGCCCGCGACGCGGCGGACCGGCTGAAGGACGGCGGTGGCGGCGCGCAGGGCGCGTACAGCGGTTACGACGGGGGAGTGCGGGCGGCCATCGAGCGGCTGGAGCTGCGGATGCGGGGGACGTGAGGCCGGGGGCGGATGTGAGGCCGAGGGAGGCCGGGCGGGAAGTGCGGCCGGGGGATGCCCGGGCGGCCCGGAGGCTTGCCGTCCCGGTTCCGTCGGCTCTCAGCGGCCGTACGTGTCCTCGCAGATCCGGGCCTCTCTGCTGCCCGCCGGCCAGCCGCCGTACCCACGGCCTAGCGCGCACACATCGTGCGGGCCGACGCCCCGGGCCTGCGGCAGCGCAGGCAGCACACCGCGCGGGACGCCGGGGAGTTGCTGAGGCGGTGTCCGGCGCGGTGGTGGCGTGGTCCGCTCCGGTGACCGGGGCGCCGGCGCGGGTTCCGCCGCCCGCCGGTTCTGCGGAGGAGCGGCGGACGGAGGCGCGGGAGAGGCGAGCCGGCCCGGTGACGGGCTCGGCTCCGCGATGGCCTCCAGCGCCTCGCGGCCGGGCGGCTGCACGACCTGCGGGAACACGTCCTGGGCCGGTCCGCCGCGCTCCGCCTTCACAGGCCGGTGCGGGTCCACCTGCGGGGCGACCGTCACGCACCCGGAGACGGCGGTCACGGCCACGCCGACCAGGAGTTTCGTGGTGAATCTGGTTCGCTGCACGCGGTAACTCTGCGGTGCGCGCGGCCCCTACGGCAGCCCGTGCGCGAGGAATGGCCCGCACGAGTGACCCGGTCAGCACAGCGCCACGGCCCGGCTTCACCAGGCGCGGCCGGCGTCGGAAAGCGCGGCCGGCCGGAACGGCTAGTCGCCCGTCGCGCCGTCGATGCGTTCCCGCACCAGGTCGGCGTGGCCGTTGTGGCGGGCGTACTCCTCGATCATGTGCGTGTAGATCCAGCGCAGGCTGAACGGCTCGCCCGCCGAGCCGACGCCCTGCGAGAATTCGTCCAGGCCGTAGCCGGCGGCGCTCTTCCGGGCCGCCGCTATCTCCGCCCGCCACACGGACTCCGTCCCGGCCCAGGTGGTGGACTCCGTCACCTTGAAGTCTGCGTCCGGGTCCTCCTCGGTGGAGTAGAGGTCCGACAGCTCCTCGCCCGCCAGGATCTCGCGGAACCAGAAGCGCTCCACCTCGGCCAGGTGCTGTACGAGGCCGAGCAGGGTGAGCGCGGAGGGCGGCACGGACGCCTCGCGCAGCTGCGCGTCCGTGAGGCCCTCGCACTTCATGGCGAGCGTCTCGCGGTGGTAGTCCAGCCAGCCCTCCAGCATGGGGCGTTCGGCTGCGTCGAGGGCGGGTTCGGATCGTTCTGCGGAAGTCATCCGGTCATCCTGGACCGTGATCACGATCCTGGCCAGGCATTTCTTCGCCGACCGGCCGCCGGAAGCGGCGCGGCGGCGGCCCCGTATGCTGCCGGGCAACGGAACTTTCGGAACGTCGGCACGGCGAGAGGGAGACCCCTGTGAAGGTCGGTTGCATCGGGCTCGGCGACATCGCGCAGAAGGCGTACCTGCCGGTGCTGAGCGCTGTCCCGGGGGTCGAGCTGCACCTCCAGACCCGTACGCCCGCCACGCTCGACGCGGTCGGCGACACGCACCGCATCCCGGTCGGCGCCCGCCACACGACCCTGGACTCGCTGCTCGCCGAAGGGCTCGACGCGGCCTTCGTGCACGCGCCGACCGCCGTCCACCCGGAGATCGTCGAGCGGCTCCTCGGCGCCGGGGTCGCCACCTATGTCGACAAGCCGATCGCGTACGAGTACGCCGAGTCCGAGCGGCTGGTGAACCTCGCCGAGGAGCGGGCCGTCAGCCTGGCCGTCGGCTTCAACCGCCGCTTCGCGCCGAGCTACTCCCAGTGCGCCGAGCACCCGCGCGAGCTGGTCCTGATGCAGAAGAACCGCGTCGGCCTGCCCGAGGATCCCCGCACCCTGGTGCTCGACGACTTCATCCATGTCGTCGACACCCTGCGCTTCCTGGTTCCCGGACCCGTCGACCACACCACCGTGCGCGCCCGGATCGTCGACGGGCTGATGCACCACGTGGTGCTCCAGCTCTCCGGTGACGGCTTCACCGCGATCGGGATGATGAACCGGCTGAACGGATCCACCGAGGAGATCCTGGAGGTCTCCGGCCGGGACACCAAGCGGCAGGTCCTCAACCTCGCCGACATCGTCGACCACAAGGGCCGGCCCAGCGTGCGCCGGCGCGGTGACTGGGTGCCGGTGGCGCGGCAGCGTGGCATCGAGGCGTGCGTCCACGCCTTCCTGGACGCGGTCCGCGCGGGCGAGGTGCTCAGTGCTCAGGACGCTCTGGCGACCCATGAGCTGTGCGAGCGGATCGTCCGGGACTCCCTGGAGCAGGCCTCCTCCTGAGCGCCCGCATCCCTTCGGCGGCGCACAAGGCGGCCAGCGCCGCCAGCGCCCCGTACACCGCCCAGTCGCCGAAGCGGGTGTAGAGCGTGGTGCCGCGGGTCAGCGGTACGTCGTACACGGCCGCCGCGCTCTCGTCCGTACCGAGCGGCTCACCAATCCGCTCGCCGCGCGGCCCGTGGACGGCACTGATCCCGGTGAGCGTCGCGTGGACCATGGGCCGGCCGCTCTCGGCGGCCCGCAGCGCCCCGAGCGAGGCGTGCTGGGCCGGGGCCCAGCTCTCCTGGAAGGTCGAGGTGGCGGACTGCGCGACGAGCACCTGAGCGCCGTCGCGCGTCAGCCGCCGGCTCATGTCCGCAAACGCCGACTCGAAGCAGACGAGCGGACCGATCCGCAGCCGTCGGTCGCCGTCGGGCAGGGCCATCACCACCTGCCGGTCGCCGCGCAGCCGGTCCTCGCCCGCCGCCTTGCCGACCGAGGTGGCCCAGCCGAGCAGCGAGCGCGCCGGGACGTACTCACCGAACGGCACCAGGCGCATCTTGTCGTACCGGTCGCCGGTCGGACCGTCCGGTCCCACCAGCACCGCCGACTTGAAGATCCCGCTCCGGCCCGACCCGTCCGTCTGCCGGGCATCCACGTTGACCAGCAGATCGGCCCCGGTCTCCCGGGACAGCGCCGCGAGCCGCCGCGTGGTCTCCGGGTCCTTCCAGGCGCCGGCGCCGATGCTGCTCTCGCCCCAGACGACGAGGTCGACGTCCCGGCCCGCGACCGTACGAGTCAGCTCCTCGCCACGGGCCAGGCGCCGCTCGACGCTGTTCGGGCCGGCGATGACACCCGGTTGTACGACGGCGATCCTGGCCGTCCCCGTGGTGGCGGGCTGCGGAGCCCAGGCCCATGCTCCGATCACGGCCGGCGCGCAGAGGACCAGCAGCACTCCGGCCGTCGTCCGGGCTGCGGTCCGCGCGGTCACCAGCAGCACGAGCGCCGTGTTGACCGCCACCACCAACAGGCTCACCAGCCACACCCCGCCCACCGACGCCACCCGCAGCGCCGGCCCCACCTCCCACTGACTCGCCCCGAGCAGCCCCCACGGCCCGCCGAGCCCTTCCCAGGAGCGGACCAGCTCGATCACCAGCCATCCCGAGGGCACGGCCACCACCGCGGCGGCGGCCCGCAGCAGAGACGGCGCGCCGCCGAGCAGCCGCCCGGCCAGTACGCCCCACGGAGCCCACAGCAGACCGAGCAGCGCGGCCAGCAGCACGATGAAGACGTGCAGGCTCGGCATGAGCCAGTGGTGCACGGCGATGACGAACCCGATGCCACCGGTCCAGCCGTCCAGCGCCGCCCGCCGTGTCGTCGCTGCCGAGCGGATCAGCAACAGCCAGGGAACGAGCGCGACGTAGGCCAGCCACCAGAGCGAGGGCGCGGGAAACGCGAGCGCGGGCAGCGCTCCGGCGAGCAGCGCGGCAACTGACCGGAGCCAGCCGGAGGCGGGAAGCGACCACCGACCGGACTGCTTTCCGTCGAGCGCTGGGCCCTCGGTCGGCGACTCTCCGCCGGATGCCAGGTCTCCGTCCGGTGGCTGCCCGTCGGACGCCGGACCCCCGACCGGCCGCCGACCCTCGGACGCCGGACCCCTTCCGCCCCGCATCCGCATGCCGTGCCCTCCTCGTCCCGCGCGGGTGAGCAGCCGCGTGATCTGCCGCGTGATCTGCAAGGTCAGCCTTGTGTACCCAGTGTGGGGGAGGTGATCCCCACCGGACACAGGACGCGGCCGGGCCCCCGCCGGAAGGGACGGTTCAGGCGGGGCCGGGTGTGCGGCGCCACTTCTCGTGGACGGTGACCGTACGGATCCGCCAGCCGGGCTCCGTACGGTGCAGCTCGAAGGTGTACCGCCCGCCGGAGACGAAGTCCGGCGCGGTGTCACCGGAGCCGGAGGCCTCGTCCTCGCGCGCCAGGCGCATCGGGTTGAGGTAGTCGGCCCGCACCTGCGCCCGGTCGCCCGGGTAGCCGCCGAGGTCCTCCACGTCGATGCGCCGGTTGACGATCAGGTGCTGGCGGATCGGGAAGAGGCGCATCGTCCCGGTGAGCCACCGCGCCATCTCGTCCGCCGGGCCCTCCACCCCGCCCGCGCCCGTGTAGTCCGCGCGGCCGTCCGGCGTGAACAGGGCCTCGTACGCGGGCCAGTCGCCGTCGTCCACGGTCACCGCGTATCCGGTGATCACATCATCGATGGCGAGCCGGTCCATCACGGTCGCGAGTGCCACACGCTGTGTCATCGGTCAAGTCTCGGTCAAGCCGCCCGCCACGCCAAGGGCCTTGCGCTATTGGAAAGTCGACAAGGTGACCGCTCGGAACCCGCCGGAAGGCACCCCGAACCCGGCCCGTCAGCAGGGCACCACCGCGACCGGACCCAGCGCGTGCGTGACCGTCGTCTGTGCCACCGGCGAGAGGCCGAGACCGAGCGACTCCCCGCCCTTGCGGCGGCCGATCACCGTCAGTGCCGCCGTCGCGGAGGCGGTGACCAGGGTCCGCGAGGCGGACCCGTTGACCGGCTCCCGTACCACCTCCACCTGCGGATACCGCTCCTCCCAGCCGGCGGTCACCTCCGCGAGGCCCCGCTCGGCCGAGCCCGCCGCGCTCTCCCGGTCGAAGACGGGTCCGCCCGCGAGCATCGAGGAGAACATCGTCCAGCCGTGCACGATCCGCAGCCGCGCGCCCGGCCGGGCGGCAGCGGTGGCGAAGGCGAACTCCAGGACGGCCTCGCTGCTCTCGTCGGCTGCGACGCCCGCCACGATGTCCGTGTAGGCCGACCCGTCGTCCTGCGGCCGGTCGTCCTCGTCCGAGACGCTGTCCTGCACGATGACGACGGGACAGCTCGCCATGGAGGCGGTCGCCAGGCTGTTGGATCCGATCATCAGCGACCGGAAGCCGCCGAGCCCGCGCGAGCCGACCACGACCAGCGACGCGTCCCGGGCGAGCGAGACCAGGGCGGCGGCCGGGAAGTCCAGCGGCGCCAGGGTCGCCGGACGCAGCGCCGGAGCGATCAGCTCGCTCCGGCGTACGGACGCGGCGAGGAGCTCGTCCGCCTCGCGCTGCCGGGTCTCCTCGTCGACGTTCCGGGTGAGGGGCATGACGTGGACGATCAGCAGCGGCAGGCGGCGCCGCACGGCCTCCCGTGCGGCCCAGTCGAGCGCCTGCCTGCTGTGGGTGGAGCCGTCGACGGCGGCGATCACGGGAAGATCATGAGTGGTCATGGACCCGAGCGTACGTCGCCGGGCCCACGTGCCCGGCGAGGGCGCCGGTCAGTCGTGGTTGTGGGTGGAGGAGGTGTCGTCCGGCGGCACGCTCCGACCGCCGTCGTTGCCGCTGACCACCACCACGACCAGCGCCACCATGACCCCGACCACCGCGAGCCGGCCGCCGAGGCGCAGCGCCCAGCCGGTCCGCGAGACGGTGGCGCCGGGAGAGAGCGGCAGCTTCTCGGAGCGGCGGGCCGGGCGGAGGAGGCGGACGAGCAGCAGTGCGGCGATCGGCAGCTGGAGCAGCCAGACGCTGGTGCGGAACCAGCCGTCGTACCAGACGTTCGTCCCGTACAGCAGCGTGTGCCAGACGCTCAGCACGTAGACCACGATCACGAACCGGTGCAGGACCCGCCAGGTCTTCGGGCCGATGCGGTGGCGTACGTAGAAGAGCAGGCCGAGCGGTATGGCGAGGTACAGCGCAGCCTGGCCGATCGGGATGGCGATCTGGCCGGTGCCGGAGGTGTAGCCGCCCGGGACGAACGTCTCGATGAAGGCGGTCGTCAGCGCGGAGTTCCAGGAGGCCGTGGAGTGGCGCACCAACTCGGCGCCGAACAGCAGCGCGTGGGCCGTGATCAGCGCGATGGTGTTGAGGCTCGTGGTGCGGTGCAGACGCTCCAGGCGCGGGCCCGAGAGCGGCAGGCGTGACGGGCGGCGGCCGGAGAGCAGGAGGCCGAGGATGACGGTGCCCCAGGCCCAGAGCAGCGCGGACCAGCCGAACGCCTGGCTGAGGAAGTACATCCAGAAGCCGCCCGCGTCGGCCATGAACGGCATCACGGAGACCGTGGAGGAGGTCTTGTCGCGGATGCGTACGTAGAGGAGGACGAAGACGGCCGCCGTCACCAGGAGCGCGACCAGGCCGTCGGGCCAGGAGGCGCGCAGGTCGGAGCGGAGAGTGGTGCGCTGGGTCGGTCGGGGCGCGCGAGGGCCGGGGAGTTGAGCGTCCGGCGACGTGATCTCGGTTGATTCCACGGGGACTTCGGCGGCCGCTGCCGGTTCGGATGCGGGGGGCTGGTTCGTCATGCGGCCTCTTCGGGGGCGTCGGCTGGCGGGGCGGACGCGTCGGCCCCGGGCCACGAGGCGTGTGCGGACGCGTTGTTGGAGCAGTCGGTGGAGGAGAGGCGAAAGTTCCGCCGAAGGTTGTGTGACATGAATCACAGCGGTGGTGGCCGGGGCAAACGGGGTGAACTCCCGTTGTTTCCGCATCTGCTGGTCTTCTCCGCGAGGCGGGTGCTGCTGGCACGATGGCTGCCATGGGAGCCGGAACCGCACTCCGCCTCGCCCGCACCGCGCTGTTCGCGGTCGTGTGCGTCGCCGTGTCCGGGCTCGGCCATGCCCTGATGTCCGGCGGTCCGCTGCCGCTGCCGTCGCTGCTCGCCGTCCTCGTACCGGTCGCCGCCGCAGGCTGGTGGCTCGCCGGCCGCGAGCGGAACGCCGCGGTCACCGTATCGGCCCATGTGCTCGGCCAGTTGGCGCTGCACGCCCACTTCGCCGCCTCCGCCACCGGAGGCGCGCACCACGCGCACGGTTCGATGCCCCACGCCTCCCACACCGGCCCGGCCGGCGACGTCTCGCACCGGATGGAGCTGCTGGCGGCCTTCGACGCCTCGGTGTTCACCACCGGCATGGCCGCCGCCCACGCGGTGGCCGGTCTGGTCTGCGGCTGGTGGCTGTGGCGCGGCGAGGTGGCGCTCGCCCGACTGGGCCGCTGCCTGGCTCTCTCCGTACGGGCCCCGCTCCGGACGGCCTGGCGCCTCTGGTCGGCGACACCGCTCGACGAGGTCTCGCCGGCCCGGCCGCGCACCCGCCGCAGGCCCGGCCGCCGCCCTCAGGACCTCCTGGCCCTGCACGCCATCTCCCGGCGCGGTCCACCGCTTCCCGTCCTCTCCCTGTGACCTCCAGCCGTCCACCCGGTTCCGTGTGACCCGGTGGCGGTACGGGTGTGCGCTCGCGCCCACACCCGTGACAGGCATGCCGGTACCGCCGGACCCGTCCCCAGGGCCCGTCCGCGCGGCCGGCCACGCGGAGCCGCGCGCCGACCACCGCGCCACGGCTCCGCCAGGACGCGAAGGACCGCTGTGACCCTTACTGCCACCCCCTCCCTCCCCGCCCGGCCGCCGACCACTCCGGCGCCCCGGCATCGCGTGTACGCCACCCGCCAGAACGACGTACAGATCACCGACTGGGCGCTGGCCGCCGGCTGCGGTGACCGGGAGGCCGCCGACCGCTTCGTCCGGGCGACCTACGAGGACGTCCGCCGGTTCGTCGCCTACCTCAGCGCCGATGTCCCCGGCGCCGACGACCTCGCGCAGGAGACCTACCTGCGGGCGATGAGCGGACTGGCCCGCTTCGCCGGACGCTCCTGCGCCCGCACCTGGCTCCTCTCCATAGCCCGGCGCGTCGTCATCGACCGCCACCGCACGGCCGCCGTACGCCCGAGGACCGCCGACACCGCCGACTGGCAGGTCGCGGCGGAACGGGCCCAGCCGCGCCACCTTCCCGGCTTCGACGAGTCGGTCGCGGTCTTCGACGCCCTGGCCCACCTGGACCCGGCCCGCCGCCAGGCCTTCGTGCTGACCCAGGTGCTGGGACTCTCCTACGAGGAGGCGGCGGACGCGGCCGGCTGCCCGGTCGGTACGGTGCGCTCCCGCGTGGCCCGCGCCCGCCGCGAACTGGCCGGACAGTGGCGTACGGAACCGGGGGAGCGGGTGACGGTGGCCGCCGGTTCAGACACCCCCTAGCTCGGAGGCCGTCTCCGCCCGGGGCTTCGGCCGGCCCCGGGCGGTACGGCGGCCGCCGTACATCAGCAGCACCGGCAGCAGCAGGCACTGGAGGCTGGCCACCACCCAGAACGCCCGCGCCGAACCGGCCGACTCCGCCGCCGCGTACAGCTGACCGCCCACCACACCGCTGGCGAACGCACCGATCCCCGCCGCCAGCCGCTGCCGTCCGAACACGGTGGCCGGAGGAGCGGAGACGCGGGCCAGCGCCTCCAGGTCGTTCTTCAGGAAGAGCACGATCTCGCCGACGCAGAGCAGCGCCCCGCCCACCGCGATGCCCACGTGCCCGCCTCCGGCGATCGCCGCCATCCCCGCCGTCATGGCGCCGAAACCCCACCGCAGCGCCGCCGGATAGCTCAGAGCGGCGACCCACGCCGCCAGCAGCGGCTGCGCGACGACGAGGAGGGCCGCGTACGCCATGAGCACCACGCCGTAGAAGCCGGCCGACGTCCGGGGGACCGCGTACAACGCCAGGTAGTGCTGGAAGAACATGAACGCGTAGACGCTCACCACCGTGACCAGGAACGGCGAGAGACCGGACCGCTGTTCGCCGGACGGAGGCTCCTGGGACGCGACCGCCTCCGGACGCACCTCATCACGCGGCAGGAACGCCTGCCCCACCCCGACCAGAGCGAACAACCCGGCGACACAGGTGAAGAGGACGCCGGGCGAGCCCATCACCAGCGGCGCGGCGGCCGGAGGGCCGAGCGCCATTCCCGCGTTGAACGCCGAACTGCTCGCCGACAACAGCCTCGGCCGGTCCTCGTCGGGCGAACCGGCCACCAGGTACGCCTTGTTGGCGGGCAGGTAGAGCGCGGCGCCGGCCGACACCAGCAGCAGCGCGCCGATCGCCAGGACGGGACTGGTCAACCCCGGTACGAAGGAAGCGAATCCGGCCGTCCGCAGCGCCAGCGCCAGCAGCATCGACCGCCGCAGACCGATCCGCGCGGCGACCGGCCCCGCGACCACGCCGCCGGCGAACTGGATCAGCGAGGCCACCGCCAGCACGAAGCCGACCGTGCCGAGCCCGAGGCCGAGCCGCTGGTGCAGCAGCACCGACATGTACGGCAGCACGGCGAAGCTGCCGAGCGTGATGAGGAAGGAGCCGGCCAGGAGGAAGAGTTGTGGTCTGGTGAACCGCCCTTGCTTCCTTGTCCGTTCCGCGTTCACCCGGTCCTCACGGCGTGTCCGCCATCACCGGCCGCACCCGGACCGCCGCGCTCCACGCCCGGTGCTGCGCCAGCTCTGCTGTCGCCGCCTCGGCCAGCACCATGCCGGTGCACCCGCGCTGATCGCCCACGTGCGGCAGGTGCTCGCCCGGTTCGCGTACGGGAAACCACTCCACGGACCCCGGAAAGGCGGCGAGTTCACCGAGACCGTGCCAGCCCTTCAGGACACCGGCCCGGTCCGCGTAGACGAGAACGAAACCGTACGCGGGTCCCCGGCCGTCGAGTTCGGCGTCGAGCAGTCCCGGCCGGCGGCCGAGCGCCTCGTCCATCATCGCCGTGTACACATTGGTGTTCAGCGTCCGGCAGAGCACCTCACCGACCAGCGCACCGCCGATCCGCCGGTTGATCTCCACCAACTCCGGCCCCTCCGAGGTCAGGATGAACTCCACATGAGCGAACCCTCCCCGGTGCCCGGCGGCTTCGAGGACCCGGCCGACCCACTCCTCGATCGCGGCCCGCATCTCGCCCGGCAGTGCCACCGGAAAGGCCGCGACCTCCTCCCGTACCACCGCCGTCCGGGACGTCTGACGGCTCAGCAAGCCGAGCAGCCGTGTGGTCCCCTCCCAGCTCAAGGTCTCCGCGCTGTACAGCGGACCGGCGAGGAACGCCTCCGCGAACAGCGCACCTTTCAGGCTCTGTTGAGCGGACTCCGCCAGCGCCCGGTGCAGCTCCTCCTCATCGTGCACGATCCACACTCCGCGCGAGGAGGTGCCCGCCGAGTCCTTCAGGACTGCGGGCAGACCGACCGTACGCAGGACCGCCTCCGCGCCCTCCGGGCCGGGCGCCACAGCCACGGCCGTCGACCGGCTCAGCCCCTGCGCGTACAGCGCCTCGCGGACCCGGCGCTTGTCCCGCAGCAGCCGGACCGCCTCCGGGTCCGGTCCCGGGAGCCCCAGTTCGGCGGCGAGGTCGGCGGCCGGGACGCTCCAGGTGTCGGTGGTGTTGATCAGGCCGGCGAGCGAGGACACGGAGGCCAGCGCGCGGCGGACCGCCTCCGGGTCGTCGGTGTCCACGTCCACCACGTCCAGCGCGTCGGGCGGCAGGACGGCCAGCTCGTGGCGGTACACCGAGCGGTCGCCGGTCAGCAGGCAGAGCCGGTGGCCGGTCTCCTCGGCGGCCTCGGCCATCCGGCCGAGCCCGAAGGACAGGGACTCCAGAGCGGCGATCGTCACGGCAGCATCTCCACGGTCGGTACGGAGGAGGACGAGGCCTGTTCGGGCAGGCGGGCGGCCTTCGGTGCGGCCCGCCGGCCCCACTCCATCACCGACCACGGCGGCCGCAGCGCGTCGAGCGACTCGATGGGCCGGGGACGCAGTGCGGCCGGGTCCAGCGCCTCGGTGTGGCGGGAGAACACCCGCTCGGCATAACGGTGTCCGGTGTCCGCGCCCAGCACCACATGCAGTCGGCCCGGATCGCGCGCCGCCTCCCAGGAGGCCGCCAGGTGGGCCGCACCGGTGGACAGACCGGCGAACACCGCGTGTCGGCGCAGCAGTCCGACCGCACCGGCCATGGCGTGACGGAAGTCCAGCCAGTGCACGGTGTCGTAGAGCTCGTGGTGGACGTTCCCGAACGGGATCGAGCTGCCGATGCCCGCGATGATCGCCTCCGGGTCGCTGAACTGCTCGCTGCCGAAGGTGACGCTGCCGAACGGCTGGATCCCCACCAGCCGGACCGCCCGCCCCGACTCCCGTAGCGCGCGGGCCAGTCCACCGGTCGACGCACCCGTGCCCACCGCACCCACCACGGTCAGCGGGCCTTTTGGCAGTGAGGCGGTGAGCAGTTCGGCGAACTCCCGGTACCCCTCGTGGTGCACGGCGTCGTGGTACTGCCGCATCCAGTGGAAGTCCGGCCGTTCGGCCAGGAGTTGGCGCACATGGCGGACGCGCAGCTCCTGGTCCAGCCGCAGACTCTGCGACGTCGGCATCTTGTCCACGGTCGCGCCGAGGATCTCCAACTGGGCCAGCATCGTGGCGTCGACGGTGGTGGAGGCCACGATGTGGCAGCGCAGCCCGTAGCGGTGACACGCCATGGCGAGCGCCACCGCGTAGATACCGCTGGAGCTGTCCACCAGCGTCTGGCCCGGCACCACCCGGCCCCGGCGCAGCAGCGAACGGACCGCGCCGAGCGCCGCGTACACCTTCATCGTCTCAAACCGCGCGAGCACCACCTCGCCGTCCAGCCGGATCAGATCCGGCGTCTTCACGGCGTCGGTGATGTGCTCGTGAACGGTCGCGGTGGCGGCGGACTGCCGCGCGTGGGACCTCACTTGCGCCGTCCTCGGACGATGAGCCGGTCGGAGTGCTGGTCGTAACCCGAACCGTCGAAGCCGCCGAAGCACTCCACGTCGGTGAAGCCCGCCCCATCGAAAAGCGCGTGCAGCTCGGCGGCGGAGTAGAGCCAGGAGTGGATGGAGGCCGTACGGGCCGAACTCCCTTGCACCAGCGTCCAGTCGGTGCGCAGCCGTCGCCAGCTGTCGAGGACGGTGTCGCGCTGGACGACGTACGCACCGTCCGGCAGTTCCACCACCTTCGGCCGCCCGATCCAGCCCGCCAGCACCTCCTTGCCCATCACGTCGACCAGCAGCTGCCCGCCGGGTGCGAGGCTCTCGTAGGCGTTGCGGAGCACCTGGAGGTTGTCCTCGGCGTCCGCGAAGTAGCCGAACGAGGTGAAGACGTTGAGCACGACGTCGAAGGCGCCCGGCTCCGCGTACGTGAGCATGTCGGCCCGCTCCAGCCGGACCTCGGCGCCCGCCGCGTCGCAGATGTTCCGGGCCCGCTCCAGCATCGACGGCGAGAGGTCGACGCCCGTCACCGCGTACCCGCGCGCCGCCAGCGGCACCACGAAGAGGCCCGGACCGCAGCACAGGTCCAGCACCCGTGAACCCGGTGGGAAGTCCAGCAGAGGCGAGGAGGCGACGAGAACGGCGGCGGACTCGGCCCGCGCGGGCGGGAACATCGTCGAGGCGAAATCGGACCAGAGCGCGTCGTCCTCGTACCAATGCATGCCTGTCGGCCTCCTCCCGGCCCTCGTGGGGCCGCCGTGCCGCCGCGGCTGTTCGCCGGGCCTCGTTCTCCAGTAGTCGGCGGTCCGGGCCGGGAAGTTCCCGGCCGAGAAATGTCCTACGATCACCGGGCGGAGGCGGGCCGGACCGCACGCGGAGGGAGCCGAGGACGATGAGCTGGACCGAGGTGCCGGTGGACACCGGACCGGCGGCGGGAGCCGTGCTGCTGAGCGGTATCCCGGGCAGCGGCAAGTCCACCGTGGCCGCCGCGCTCGCCGCGCGGTTCACGGCCTCGGCCCACATCGAGGTGGACGCGCTCCAGGAACTCATCGTCACCGGCGGGCGCCGGCCCTCACCTGAGCCGGACGTGGAGGCGGACCGGCAGATCTTCCTGCGCGCCCGCAACGCCTGCCTGCTGGCGGACAGTTTCGTCACCGCGGGCTTTCTGCCGGTCATCGACGACGTGGTCGTGCGCCGGGCCCATCTCGACTTCTACCGGCGCCGGATCGCCGCCGGACCGCTGCACTGCGTGGTGCTCGCACCGGGAGCGGCGAAGGCCGGCGAGCGCAATCGCGCCCGGGACAAGAGGCTCACGACGGACTGGTCGTTCCTGGATGCGGCGATGCGCGCCGAACTGGCCGGCGACGGCGTCTGGATCGACAACGCGAGCCTGACGGTCGAGCAGACCGTGGACGCGGTCCTCGCGGCGACAGGGCTCACGGACCGCTGACCGGCGTTGTCAGACCCTCGCTCTACGGTGGTGACATCTATCCGCGCTGCTGGCTGCTGCGCTGCTGGATCGGCCCTGCCCGGCTGCTCCCGGGCAGGGCCGCACAACCGAGACCGTCAGCCCGCGGACTCACCCGCGTGCGGGCTCAGCGCACCGGTGGAGACGAGGATGAAGATGAGGATACCGAGCGCCACCCGGTAGTAGACGAACGGCATGAAGCTCTTGGTCGTGATGAACTTCATGAACCACGCGATCACGGCATATCCGACGAAGAACGCCACCACGGTCGCGAAGATCGTCGGCCCCCAGGACACATGGCCCTCACCGACGTCCTTCAGCTCGTAGGCGCCCGAGGCGAGTACGGCCGGGATGGCCAGCAGGAAGGAGTAGCGGGCGGCCGACTCGCGGGTGTAGCCCATCAGCAGACCACCGCTGATGGTCGCGCCCGAGCGGGATACGCCCGGGATCAGCGCCATCGCCTGGCAGAAGCCGTAGATCAGGCCGTCGCGGATGCCGAGGTCCTTGAGCGTCTTGCGCTCCTTCACCGCGCGGTGCTTGCCGCCGTCCTCGTCGCGTGCGGCCAGCCGGTCGGCGATGCCGAGGACGATGCCCATGACGATCAGTGTCGTCGCGATCAGCCGCAGGTCGCGGAAGGGGCCCTCGATCTGGTCCTTGAGCGTGATACCGAGCACGCCGATGGGGATCGAGCCCACGATGACCAGCCAGCCCATCTGGGCGTCGTGGTCGGCGCGCATCTCCTTGTCCGTCAGCGAGCGGAACCAGGCCGACACGATCCGTGCGATGTCCTTGCGGAAGTAGATCAGCACCGCCGCCTCCGTGCCGATCTGACTGATCGCCGTGAAGGCCGCCCCCGGGTCGTGCCAGCCTGCGAACGCGGCGGTCAGCCGCAGATGGGCGCTGGAGGAGATCGGCAGGAACTCGGTCAGTCCCTGAACGAGTCCCAGGACGAATGATTCGAACCAGCTCATGGGGCTTTGGCCATCCCGGAAATGATCGTGCATCGGCCAGGGACGACTGGGCCCATCGGCAGAGTGCGGCGTACGGAGTGCGGTCGCGGACATCGCGGACATCGAGGTCGCGGGAAGCGTATCGCCTGTAGGTGAACGCCAGGATGACCGCAGTGGTCCTCCACGTGCCGCAGTACGTTCAGTTGTCCGGCGTGTCCCGGCCGAGCCGGTGGCGCTTGCGCCAGGCCACCAGCGCGCCGCCGAGACCGGACAACACGATGAACCCCATCGCCGCCAGGAAGAGCGGCGAGGTCGGCGAGGCGGCCTCGCTGCCCGCTATGACGTACGCCGCCGTGTTCGGGATGGAGCCGAGGCCGGTGGCCAGGAGGAAGGGCGGGTAACCCATGCGGGAGGTGGCCGCGCAGTAGTTGGCGGCGGCGAACGGGATGCCGGGGAAGAGGCGGAGCGCCAGCACCGAGCGGAAGCCGTGCCGGCTCAGCACGCCGTCGGCGGCGGTGAGCACCTTGCCGCGCAGCAGCGTGCGCAGCGCGTCCTGGCCCAGCACCCGGCCCAGCAGGAACGAGACGCCCGCACCGAGCACCGTCCCCGCCAGGGCCGCCGCGAGGCCCAACTGCGCGCCGAACAGCGCCCCGGCCGCCAAGTTGAGGAGCGGGCGCGGCACGAACGCCACGGTCAGCGCGCCGTACGCGAGCCCGAACAGCATCGCCGCACCGCCGCCGGTCAGCTGCTCCGGCCAGCCCGAGGCCAGCAGTCTCTGCGGTTCGAGCAGCAGCATCGTCGAAGCGGCGGCCAGCAGCACCGCGACGAGCAGCGAGAACCGGGACCAGGGCGAGAGCATCGCCTTCGAACGGCGAAGGGCCGTGGCGCCGGAGGGCCGGGTGGTGCGGACAGGGTCGAACATTCGGGGAGAGTAACCGAAAACGGTGTCGGATCGCCGTAATGTGCGTCGCGTGGACCCCGCAGCAGCCTCCGCTCCCGCCGTACCGGACAGCCCGCTCGCCGACACCGTCCTCGCCCGGCTGACCGAGCTCTACGCCCCGGCCGCCGACCCGGAACGGGCCGAAGGCGCCGCCGGGTACATGAAGCACATCGCTCCGTTCCTCGGGATTCCGACCCCGCGCCGCCGGGCGCTGTCCAAGGCCGTACTGGCGGGCACCGGGCGGCCGGACGAGCGGGACTGCACGGCCATCGCGCTGCGCTGCTGGCGGCTGCCGGAGCGCGAGTACCAGTACTTCGCCGTCGACCACCTCCGTAGGTACGTCTCCTCCTGCTCCTCCGGCTTCCTGCCCGTCCTGCACCACCTCGTCACCACCACCGCCTGGTGGGACACGGTCGACCTGCTCGCCGCGCATGTCGCCGGGCCGCTGGTCGCCGCCGACCCGGCGCTCGCCCGAGCGATGGACCGGTGGATCGACGACGAGAACCTCTGGACCGCGCGGACCGCCCTGCTTCACCAACTCCGCTACAAGGACGCCACCGACACCGACCGGCTCTTCGGCTACTGCCTGCGCCGCGCGGACCACCCGGACTTCTTCATCCGCAAGGCGATCGGCTGGGCGCTCCGGGAGTACGCGAAGACCGATCCCACCGTCGTACGCGACTTCGTCGACGGCGCCCGGGACCAGCTGTCACCGCTGTCCGTGCGCGAGGCGCTCAAGAACCTCTGAGAGGCGCACGGAAAACCATTCGACGCGACCGCCGCGCCCCGCGATGATCAGAGGCATGTTCCGGTACGCCTTCCTCGCAGCGCCGTCCGCAGTCGCGGACGCGCCGAGGGCTGCCGTGAACGACATGGCCGCAGCCACCACCGCAGCCTTCACCGCTGCCGCAGCGCCCATCGGCGGCGCCCGAAGCTGACCCTCCCCCGACAGTCCGGCGGACCCCGTAAGGGGAGGGTCGGCGGGGCCCTGGGGTCTTCTCTCCTCTCAGCTTCGAGTTCTTCCTAAGGAACGAGCCATGTCCAAGACGGCTTACGTGCGCACCAAGCCGCACCTCAACATCGGCACCATGGGCCACGTCGACCACGGCAAGACCACGCTCACCGCCGCCATCACCAAGGTCCTCAGCGAGCGCGGTGGCAGCTCCACGTCCTACGTCTCCTTCGACCGGATCGACCGGGCGCCCGAGGAGGCCCAGCGCGGCATCACCATCAACATCGCGCACGTCGAGTACGAGACCGACACCCGCCACTACGCCCACGTCGACATGCCGGGCCACGCGGACTACATCAAGAACATGGTGACGGGCGCGGCGCAGCTCGACGGTGCGATCCTCGTCGTCTCCGCGCTCGACGGGATCATGCCGCAGACCGCCGAGCACGTCCTGCTGGCCCGTCAGGTCGGCGTCGACCACATCGTCGTCGCGCTCAACAAGGCCGACGCGGGCGACCCCGAGCTGACCGACCTGGTCGAGCTGGAGGTCCGCGAGCTGCTCTCCGCGCACGGGTACGGCGGCGACACCGTCCCCGTGGTCCGGGTCTCCGGGCTCAAGGCGCTGGAGGGCGACCCGCGGTGGACGGCGGCGATCGAGGGGCTGCTGGACGCCGTGGACACGTACGTACCGATGCCGGTGCGTTACACCGACGCGCCGTTCCTGCTCTCCGTCGAGAACGTCCTGACCATCACCGGCCGCGGCACGGTCGTCACCGGTGCCGTCGAGCGCGGCACCGTCCGCGTCGGCGACAAGGTCGCGGTGCTCGGCGCGGAGATCGAGACGGTCGTCACCGGTCTGGAGACCTTCGGCAAGCCGATGGAGTCCGCCGAGGCCGGCGACAACGTGGCGCTGCTGCTGCGCGGCGTGGAGCGCGACCGCGTCCGCCGCGGCCATGTCGTGGCCGCGCCAGGAAGCGTGGTGCCCAGCCGCCGGTTCACCGCGCAGGTGTACGTGCTGTCGACGAAGGAGGGCGGCCGGTCGACGCCTGTCGCCACCGGCTACCGGCCGCAGTTCTACGTCCGTACGGCGGACGTCGTCGGCGATGTCGACCTCGGCGAGATCGCCGTCGCGCGTCCCGGCGACACGGTCACCATGACCGTGGAGCTGGGCCGTGACGTCCCGCTGGAGTCCGGCCTCGGCTTCGCGATCCGCGAAGGCGGCCGCACGGTCGGCGCCGGCACGGTGACCGGCCTGCTCTGAAGGCTGCCGCGGCCCCCCATCCCTGGACCTCAGGGGTGGCGGGCCGCGCGACAATGGAGAGGTGAACGAGCAGATACCCGTCATCCGCGACGTCGACTGCGGCACCGCCCGGCTGCTGCCCGATGTGGACCGCGACCGGGCCTGGCTGCTCACGGTCGACGAGGCGCCGCAGTCCTACGTGGACCTGGACGACCCGACGTACCTGGAGTTCGAGTACGTACGGCGCCTCGCGCACGTCCTGGACTGCGCGGCGCCCGAAGACGCGCCGCTGGAGGTCCTGCACCTCGGCGGCGGCGCGCTGACCCTGCCCCGGTATGTCGCCGCCACCCGGCCCGGCTCGCGGCAGGATGTGGTCGAGGCGGACCGGGAGCTGCTGCGGATGGTCCGGGAGCACCTGCCGCTGCCCGACGGCAGTGGCATCACCGTCCACGCGGCGGACGCCCGCGCCCGCCTGGAGGCCGCACCGCCCGCGTCCGCCGATGTCGTCGTCGCGGACGTCTTCGGCGGATCGCGCGTCCCGGCCCACCTCACGTCGGTGGAGTACGCGCGGGCCGCCGCGCGGGTGCTGCGGCGGGACGGGATCTACGCCGCCAACCTGGCGGACAGCGCGCCGTTCGCGTTCCTCCGCACGCAACTGGCCAACTTCTCGGCGGTCTTCGCGGAGCTCGCGCTGATCGGCGAACCGGCGGTGCTGCGCGGTCGGCGCTTCGGCAACGTCGTGCTGCTCGCCTCGCACACCCCGATCGACACGGCACCGCTCACCCGCCGCTGCGCCGCCGACGCCTTTCCGGCCCGGGTCACCGACGGCTCGGCGCTGGTCCGGCTGATCGGCGGCGCGCACCCGGTGGCGGACGCGGACGCCGTCGCCTCGCCGGAACCGCCGGACGGAGCGTTCAGCATCGGCTGAGCAGTACGGTGCCCTCCGGCCCGGGGGACAGCGTTCCCGGACCGGAGGGCGGATGTCAGCCGTGCCGTCGCGTCAGCCGGTCGGCTTCTCGGCGGAGAGGCGGACCGTGCTCAGGATCTGCTGGATGGTGGTCTCCGGCAGCTCGCCCTCGACGCCCTTGGGACCGTAGAGGACCCACGTCGAGAACTCGTCGTTGCCGTTCCTGAACGAGAAGGCGATCGACTTGCCGTCGGTGTCGCACTTCTCCTTCTTGGCCAGCCCGGTCGCCGTGGCGGTCACGACACTGCCGGAGAGACCCGACTTCGTGGTGAACGGCTTGGCCGGGGCGATCTTGACCTTGTCCTTCGAGTCGGTCTGCCCGTAGGCCGCCCACACCCAGGTGCCCGCCTCGGCGCGTGCCGCCTCGTCGGAGTTCTTCGCTCCGCGCGCGCCCTTCGTGCCGACGCCGGCCAGCTCCGTCTCCTCGTCGCGGCCGTCCTTGTCGGAGTCGTCGACGCACCACTTGCTCTTGTAGTACGCGGGTGCCGAGAAGCCGGCGACGGGCTTGCCGGTCGGGTTCTTGGCGTCCTCGAAGCCGGCGAACGTACCCGAGCTGGAGACCTCCCAGTCACCGGGTACGTCGAACTGCGTGCCCCACTTGGGGTTGGTGACGACCTTCCAGCCCGGGATGAGGGGCTCGGGGTCGCCCTCGGAGCCGCGCGGGTTCTCCACCGGCGCGGAGCTCGTGTCCTTTGAGGCGCTCGGCTTCGCGCTCGGTGAGGCGGACTTCTGGTCGTCGGCGACGGTGGAGCCGTTGTCGTCACCGTCGTTCAGCAGGACGACGCCGGTGACGACGGCGGCCACGACGACGGCGGTCGCCGCCACGATGGCGATGACGGTCGTCTTCTTCTTGTCACCGTCCGGCTTGGGCCCGCCGGGCGGACCCGGCACCGCGTACTGCGGGACGGTCGGCTGCTGGTAGGGATTGGGCTGCCCGTAGCCCGGCTGTCCGTACCCGGGCTGCTGTCCGTAGCCCGGCTGACCGTAGCCGGGCTGTCCGGGCTGGCTCTGCTGACCGGGCTGGCCCGGCGGGTATCCGGGCGCGCCGGACTGGCCCGGCTGCTGGTCCTGCTGCGGATATCCCGGTTGCTGATAGGGATTCGGCTGCTGGTACCCCGGCTGCTGGTACGGGTTCTGATTCGGGTCCTGCGGGTTCTGCTCGCCCCCGGGCGGCTGCTGTCCTGGCCACATGGCCAGTAACCATAGATGGGTGTCGTGTGCACTGCTACGGCCACCCCTGTCCCAGTGCTGTCCCGGTGCCGTAACAGGAGGATGTCCGGACCGGGAACAGAAGGATGTCCGGACCGGACGCAGGGGATGGTCAAACATGGCTACTCATGAGTAACCTTCGGTCCATGAGCGCTGAACAGATGACCGTCGGCGAGATGCTCGTCGCGACGGTTCCGATGGCCCGGACCCTCAACCTCGAATTCCTGGAGACGACCCCCGAGCGCGCCGTCGTCCGGCTGCCGGACCAGGCGGAGTTTCACAACCACGTCGGCGGGCCGCACGCCGGAGCGATGTTCACGCTCGCCGAGTCCGCCAGCGGCGCCATCGTCATCGCCGCCTTCGGCGACCAGATGAACCGGGCCGTACCGCTCGCCGTCAAGGCCGAGATCGGCTACAAGAAGCTCGCCATGGGCGAGGTCACCGCTACCGCCACCCTCGGCCGCCCGATCGCCGACGTCGTGGCGCAGCTCGACGCCGGTGAGCGCCCGGAGTTCCCGGTCGCCATCGAGATCCAGCGCGCGGACGGCGCGGTCACCGGCGAGATGACCGTCGTCTGGACCCTGCGCCCCAACAGCTGACGCCTCCGGGCGTACGGTCCCGGGGCCGCCGCCCCTCCGGTCGGGGAGGGGGCGGCGGCTTCGGCATGTATGCGTCCGGCCGGGGGCTCAGGCCTCGTGCGCCGCGCGGTGGGCCTTGGCCAGCTCCACGTAACCGGCCGCGTTGAACCGGATGCCCTCCAGCTCCTCCACCGTCAGCGGCCGCTTCACCTTGGCGGGCACGCCCGCGACCAGCGACCCCGGCGGAACCCGCATCCCCTGCGGTACGAGTGCCTGCGCGGCGACCAGCGACCCGGCGCCGATGTGCGCGCCGTTGAGCACCGTGGCACCCATCCCCACCAGGACGTCGTCCTCGATGACACAGCCGTGCAGGACCGCGTTGTGGCCGACCGAGACCCGCGCGCCGACGGTGAGCGGGAAGCCGGGATCGGTGTGGACGCTGCAGTTGTCCTGGATGTTGCTGTCCGGGCCGAGCGTGATCGGGCCGCAGTCGGCGCGCAGGACCGCCTGGTACCAGACGCTGGAACCGGCGGCCAGTGTCACCTCTCCGATCACCACGGAGGTCGGCGCCACGAACGCGTCCGCGTCGATGTCCGGCTCCTTGCCGCCCATGCCCGTGATCAACGCCTGCTCCGCCATGGCCTGCTCCTCGGTGGTCCGGTGCTGCTCGGGGGTGGTGCTCCTGGGGCCTTCGATCGGGATCGGGCCGTCAGACACGGTAGGCGACGGCTCCCGGCACGTGCGCGTGGGTAGGGCGAACATCACAGGTCACCGCGCGGATCGCCGCCCGCCGCGCCGACTACCGTGAGCCCGTGCCGAAGAACCGAAACACGTTCTCCTTCCTCGCCCGCCGGCGCCGCCGCGCCGCCTCCTGGCTGGTCCACCGCGGCTGGGAGTGGGCGCGGGAGGCGGGCGCCGTCACGGCCCGGCATCCGGGCCGGCTGCGCTTCGGCGCGATCGGTGAGGGGACGCGGCTCGCCTTTCCGCAGGGCACGGTCTTCGGAGAGCGGTGGATCGCGCTCGGCGGCCACTGCGTCATCGGCGAGCAGGTGACCCTGACGGCCGGGATGATGCCGGACCTGGATCTGGGGCCCGACCCGATCCTCACGCTCGGCGACGGCGTGGTGCTGGGACGCGGCAGCCATGTGATCGCCGACACGACGGTGACCATCGGCCCGGACACGTACTGCGGTCCGTACGTCTACATCACCTCGACCAACCACAGCTACGACGACCCGCACGAGCCCGTGGGCAAGCAGTGGCCCCGGATGGAGCCGGTGGAGATCGGCCCCGGCTGCTGGATCGGCACCGGCGCGGTGATCCTGCCCGGAGCCCGGCTCGGCCGCAATGTGGTGGTCGCGGCGGGCGCGGTCGTACGCGGTGAGGTGCCTGATCACGCGGTGGTCGCGGGTGCTCCGGCCCGTGTCGTACGGAGCTGGGACCCGGAGAAGGGCTGGCAGCCGCCTCTGCGGACGCCGGCGCCCGTGCCGATCCCGAAGGGCGTCACGCCGGAGCAGCTGCTCGCGCTGGCCGAGCTGAAGCTGGAGCAGGAGCCGGACGCCCGCTGACGGTGCTCCAAGGCCCCACGCCCTGCTGAGGCAAGGCGCGTCGCCGTTAATGTGGGCCGCATGCGCGCACCGATCGGCACCTTCGAGGACGCCTCTCCCGCCTCCCGACGGCTCGACCTGCTCCCCGCCCCCGTCGCGGCGGCCCTGGCCGCCGGATGGGGTGACATCACCGCGGAGCGGATCGTCCACGTCGACACGGACCCGGCCGTCGCGGACACGGCGGTCTTCGTCGAGCACCACGGATCCGACCTCCTGGACACCTCGGCCAACTGCGTCGTCCTGGCCGGCAAGCGCGGCGGAGAGGTCACGCTCGCCGCCTGCGTGGTGCTCTCCCGCACCCGGGTCGACGTCAACGGCGCCGCGCGCAAGCAGCTCGGCGCCCGCAAGGTGTCCTTCGCGTCGATGGACACGGCGGTCGGCGAGAGCGGCATGGAGTACGGCGGCATCACCCCGATCGGCCTCCCCGCCCACTGGGCCCTCCTGGTGGATCCGGCCGTGGTGGACGAGGAGTGGGTCCTGATCGGCAGCGGCAGCCGCCGGGGCAAGCTCATCGTCCCGGGCAAGGCGCTCGCGGCCCTGCCGGGCGCGGTGGTCGTGGAGGGCCTGGGGGTCTGAAGGGCGCCTACCGGTGGTCGGTGAGCCACCCGGTGGCGAAGTCGACAGCGGCCCGCAGCCGCAGCAGCCTGCACGGTGCGGATCCGAGCAGGGCCGTACGTACGTCACCGGGCCCGGCGGCCTCCTCGAAGGCGGCGCCCAAGGCCCCGAAGTCGCTGTCGTCCAGGGCGACATCCTCGTACTCCCACCACTGCCGCACGCCCTGCGGGGCCACCACACACCGGTAGCGGCGGCGTGGAGGCCCGGGTCGGCGGTACTCGCCCAGGTGGAAGGCGGTGCAGGTGGCGTAGCCGGTGCCGAGCAGGAGGATCCTGGCGTCGGCCTCGTACAGCCGGGCGAGCGGAGAGTCCTCGCCGAGGTGGCAGTCCGGCCGGTGCCCGGCGAGCAGCTTTCCGGCCGCCGGGCCGATCGCGGAGAAGGAGGTCTGCGGATGGCCGCTGCGCTCGGCTCCCGCCGCCGTCCGTACGGTCTCGGCCAGAGCGCCCATCGACGGTGCGGGCGTGAGCGCCGGGTCGAACGGCTCCATGGACGAGCGGACCGCCTCGCGCGCGTCGGCGTCCAGGCCGTGGACCCGGGCGCGGAAATGGGGCGAGGTGTCCGAGTTCTCCGGAGTGAACGAGGGCACCATCACGGCCCCCTCCCGTCCCACCGCCCGGCGCAGAGCCGCCAGCACGGCCTCGGGCCCGCCGGCCACGGGCCCCATTGACCGCAGCGAGGCATGCACCAGCAGGACGTCGCCGGAGCGCACGCCGAGCGCGTTCAGTGCGGCGGCCGGCCGTTCGCCGTCGAGAGGATCGCTCACGGCCGGAATCCCTCCCCACGCCGGGCGGCCCGCACACCCTTAACCCAGCTGCGGAATCTCGATCGCCGGGCACCGGTCCATCACCATGTCCAGACCCGCCGCCCGCGTCCGCTCGTACGCTTCCGCGTCCACCACGTCGAGCTGGAACCACACCGCCTTCGCCCCGACCGCCACCGCCTCGTCCGCGACCCCGCCCGCCAGCTCGCTGTTGACGAACACGTCCACCACGTCCACCGGGAACGGGATCTCCGCCAGTGAGGCGTACCCCTGCTCGCCGTGGACCGTCTCGGCCTTCGGATGCACCGGCACCACGCGCTTGCCGAAGCGCTGAAGGACCTGCGCCACGCCGTAGGCAGCACGGGAGCGGTTGTCGGAGAGGCCCACCACCGCCCAGGTGTCGCCCGTGTCCTGAAGAATCCGCCGGATCGTCTCTGTCTCGTTGTCCATGCCGGGACAACCGCTGATCCCGGCCCCGTCATTCCCGCCGGAACCCGCTGCCGCCGCGGCGCATAGGGTGGACGGATGCAGGAGCAGTACCGGGCCGTCGCCCGCGCGGGTGTGCACGAGAGCGAGATCAACCGATCGCGTTTCCTCTGCTCCCTCGCCCCCGCCGCCACCGAACAGGAGGCGCAGGACTTCGTCGCACGCGTCCGCAAGGAGCATCCGGCCGCCTCCCACAACTGCTTCGCGTACGTGATCGGCGCCGACGCCTCCGTACAGAAGGCCAGTGATGACGGTGAGCCCGGTGGCACCGCCGGCGTGCCGATGCTCCAGATGCTGATGCGCCGCGAGGTGCGGTACGTCGCGGCGGTCGTCACCCGCTACTACGGCGGCGTCAAGCTCGGCGCCGGCGGGCTGATCCGTGCGTACGGAGGAGTGGTCGGCGAGGCTCTCGACGCACTCGGCACGATCACCCGGCAGCGCTTCCGGCTGGCCACCGTCCGCGTCGACCACCAGCGGGCGGGCAAGCTGGAGAACGACCTGCGGGCCACCGGCCGGGACGTGCGCGAGGTGCGGTACGCGGAGGCGGTGACCATCGAGATCGGGCTGCCGGACGCCGAGGTCGCCGCCTTCACCGCCTGGCTGGCCGACGCGACCGCCGGGACCGCCACGCTGGAGCTGGGCGGCGAGGCGTACGGGGACGTGTGAGCGGCTCGCCATGGAGTGGGACCGGTCCCACGGGCGGCGAATTCTTGATCGATGCGGGATCGGCGGTCCGGCGGCGTTAGCGTGGTCCGTGCCGGTCGCGGGATCACGGGCCGCCCGGCGCGGCCCACGGGGTGGAGGACGACGTACATGCAGCGCACAACCGGCACCAGCGGTGGAGCGATCGCGTGAGGATGCTGCACACCTCGGACTGGCACCTGGGCCGGTCCTTCCACCGCGTCCCTCTGTTCGACGCCCAGGCCGCCTTCCTCGACCACCTGGTGGCCACCGTCCGCGAGCGGGAGGTGGACGTGGTCCTCGTCTCCGGTGACGTCTACGACCGGGCCGTCCCGCCGCTCACCGCCGTCGAGCTGTTCGACCGCGCGCTGCACCGGCTCGCCGCCGCCGGCGTCCCGACCGTCATGATCTCCGGCAACCACGACTCGGCCCGCCGGCTCGGCGTCGGCTCCGGCCTCTTCGAACGCTCCGGGATCCACCTCCGTACCGACCCCGAAGGCTGCGCCACGCCTGTCGTCCTCACCGACGACCACGGCGACGTCGCTCTGTACGGCCTCCCGTACCTGGAACCGGCCCTCGTCAAGGACACCCTCCGCGCCGCCAAGGCCGGCCACGAGGCGGTCCTCACCGCCGCCATGGACCGGGTCCGCGCCGACCTCGCCGCCCGTCCCGCCACAACCCGCTCCGTCGTCCTCGCGCACGCCTTCGTGGCAGGCGGCGAGCCGAGCGACAGCGAGCGCGACATCACCGTCGGCGGGATCGCGGCCGTTCCTGCCGGAGTCTTCGACGGCGTCGACTACGTGGCCCTCGGCCATCTTCACGGTTCCCAGCGCGTCACGAGCCGCGTCCGCTACTCCGGCTCGCCGCTCGCCTACTCCTTCTCCGAGGCCGGCCACCGCAAGACCATGTGGCTGATCGAGCTCGACGGCAGCGGCGCCATCGCCGCCGAGGAGCGGATCGACTGCCCGGTCGAGCGGCCTCTCGCCCGCCTCCGCGGCCGCCTGGACACCCTGCTGGAGGACCCGGCGCTCGACCGCCACGAGCACGCCTGGATCGAGGCCACCCTCACCGACCCCGTCCGCCCCGCCGACCCCATGGCCCGCCTCGCCGCCCGCTTCCCGCACACTCTCAGCCTCGTCTTCGACCCCGAGCGGCCTCCCGAGGACCCGCTCGCCTCCTACGCCCAGCGCCTCAAGGGCCGCGACGACCACCAGATCGCGGAGGACTTCGTGGCCCATGTGCGCGGTGGCAGCGGACCCAGCGAACCCGAACGCACCGTGCTGCGGGCCGCGTTCGACGACGTACGGGTCGACGAGAGCGTGCGCGAGGTGTCCCGATGAGACTGCACCGCCTCACCCTCACCGCCTTCGGCCCGTTCGGCACCACCCAGGAAGTCGACTTCGACGCGCTCTCCTCCGCCGGCCTCTTCCTCCTCCACGGCCCGACCGGCGCCGGCAAGACCTCCGTCCTGGACGCCGTCTGCTACGCGCTGTACGGAGCCGTCCCCGGCGCCCGCCAGAGCCCCGGTGCCACTCTCCGCAGCGACCACGCAGCCGTCGACCTGCCGACCGAGGTCCAGCTGGAGCTGACGGTCGGCGGCCGCCGCCTCGAAGTCAGCCGCAGCCCCGCTCAGCCGCGCCCCAAGAAGCGCGGCGGCGGGTTCACCCAGGAGAAGGCCCAGAGCCGACTGCGCGAGCGTGGCCCCGAGGGAGCCTGGCAGGCCCTCAGCAAGTCGCACCAGGAGATCGGCGAGGAGCTGTCCCAGCTGATCGGTATGAGCCGGGACCAGTTCTGCCAGGTCGTACTGTTGCCGCAAGGCGACTTCGCCCGCTTCCTGCGCTCCGACGCCGAGGCCCGCGGAAAGCTCCTCGGCAAGCTCTTCGACACCCGGCGCTTCGCCGCCGTCGAGGAGCGCCTCGCCGAACTGCGCCGGGGAGCCGAGACCCGCGTGAAGTCCGGCGACGAGCAGATCCTCGCCCTCGCCCAGCGCATCGCCCAGGCAGGTGGACCGGCGGCCACCGAGGCCCCGCAGCCCACCGTACGGGCAGGCGAACCGGCCCTGGCGGAAGCCGTTCTGGAGTGGACCGCCATCGCCCGCAGCACCGCTCGTGAACGCCTCGACATCGCCGGTGCGGTGGTCGCGGCCGCCGAAGGCCGTCAACTGGCCGCCGCCCGGGCCCTGGAGGCCGAACGCGAACGGGACCGGCTCCAGCAGCGGTACGCGGAAACCCTGCGCCGGGCCGAAGCCTTGGAGGAGCGGCGTCCCGAACACGACCGCTGCCAGGAGCAGTTGGAGCGCGCACGCAAGGCGGACCGGGTCGCGCCGGCGCTGGAGCTGCGTGAGGAGGCCGAGCGGGCCTACCGCGCGGCCAGCGACGCTCTCGACCGGACCAGGAGCCGGCTGCCGGACGAGCTGACCGGTGCGGGTGCCGACCAACTGGCCCAGCTGGAGCGGAAGTTCCAGCAGGAGCTGTACGCGCTCGACGCGGCGCGCGAGGCCGAGGAGCGCAGCGCGCGGATCGATGAGGAGCGCGTCCGGTTGAACCGGGAGGCCCAGGCCGACGACGACCTGATTCGCGAGGCGGACGCGTGGCTCGCCGACTGGGACACCACCCGTACGAGGCTCAAGGAGCGCATCGACGCCTCGCAGGAGGCCGCCACCCGCGCCGAGCAGCTCGCCGGACAACTGGCCCCGGCCCGCCGCCGCCTGGACGCGGCACACCGCCGGGACGCGCTCGCCACCGACGTGGAGCAGGCCGAGAAGCAGCTCACCGCCGCAACGGAACAGGAGCTGGACGCACGGAAGTTCTCGCTCGACCTGCGTGAGCGCCGACTGCGCGGCATCGCGGCGGAGCTGGCCGCAGAACTCGTCACGGGCGAGGCCTGCACGGTCTGCGGATCGGCCGAGCACCCGGACCCGGCCAGCCCCGGCGACGGTCATGTCGACCGGGCCACGGAGGAGAAGGCCCTCGCCGCTCAGCGGTCCGCCGAGGAGGCCCGCGCCCGTGCGGAGCAGCAGCTCGGACTCGTACGCGAACGGCATACGACGGCGGAGACGGAGGCCCGCGGGGACGACGCTTCCGTAACCTCCACCGTGGCCGAACTGAGTTCCCTCGTCGACCGGTTGACCGCCGAGCACACCGAGGCCCACCGCCTCGCCGCCGCGACGAACCCCGCACGTGAGGCGCTCACCGCCGCCGAGCGCGAGCACGCCGAGCGGCTGGAGCAGCGGCAGGAGGCGCACGGCAGGACCTCCGCCCGTACCGCCGCGCGTGAGGCGCTCGACCGCGACCAGGCCCGCCTGGAGCAGCAGATCGCCGCCGCGCGCGGCGAGTCGGCGTCCGTCGCGGCGCACGCGGACCGGCTGACCCGCCGCGTAGCGCTCCTCGCCGACGCCGCCGAGGCCGTACGCGCCGAACAGGACGCGGCGCAGCGCCGGAAGGAGGCCGACGACCGGCTCTCCGACGCGGCCTTCAGGGCCGGGTTCGACACGCCGCAGGCGGCCGCCGCCACGCTCCTCGACGCCGCCGCGCAGCGCGAGCTCCAGCGCCGCGTCGACGCCTGGCAGGCGGAGGCGGCGGCGGTCGCCGACCGGCGCACCGAACAGGACGCGCGCGCCGCCGCCGAGCGTCCGGCCGCGCGCCCCGAGGCGGCCGAGAGCGTCCACGACACGGCGGAATGGCTGCTGCGCGAAGCCTCCTCGGCCCTCGCGGCCGCCCGCGACCGGTGCGCCGAACTCGACCGGCTCTCCGGACAGGCGGCCGAGGAGGTCCGGCGGCTGGGACCGGTGCGCCAGGAGTACGAGCGGGTCGCGCGGCTCGCCGGCCTCACCGCGGGCACGTCCGCCGACAACGAACGGAAGATGCGCCTGGAGGCGTACGTTCTCGCCGCCCGCCTCGAACAGGTGGCGGCCGCGGCCACCGCCCGGTTGCAGCGGATGTCCTCCGGCCGCTAC
This sequence comes from Streptomyces sp. NPDC006174, assembly GCF_040614075.1. Taxonomy (NCBI): domain Bacteria; kingdom Bacillati; phylum Actinomycetota; class Actinomycetes; order Kitasatosporales; family Streptomycetaceae; genus Streptomyces; species Streptomyces sp. NPDC006174. Next base: position 63,595 of record NZ_JBEXTJ010000012.1, read on the forward strand.
ACGCTCGTCCACTCCGACGCCCGCACGGGCGGCCGCCGGGCCGGGCTCGGCCTCCATGTCGTGGACGCCTGGACCGGCAGCGAACGGGACACCTCGACGCTCTCCGGCGGCGAGACGTTCTTCGCCTCCCTGGCACTGGCGCTCGGCCTCGCCGATGTCGTCACCGAGGAGGCCGGCGGCGTACGCCTGGACACGCTCTTCATCGACGAGGGCTTCGGCAGCCTGGACGACCAGACGCTCGACGAGGTGCTCGACGTGCTGGATTCGCTGCGGGAGCGGGACCGCAGCGTCGGGATCGTCAGTCACGTGGCCGACCTGCGCCGCCGCATCCCGGCCCGGCTCGAAGTGGCCAAGGACCGGCACGGATCGACGGTGCACCACCGGCTGTGAGCCGCGTGCGGCCTGTACACCGGGAGAGCGTGTCCGGTGCGGGCCGGGCCCGTGGCCGCCGCTGCCACGGCGGCCACGGGCCTTGCTCCGGACGGGCTCAGAGGCGGAAGCGCGCCATGATCGGATAGTGGTCCGCATGCGACGGCACCGTGGACAGCGCCATCCCGGTCAACAGGACGGAACACAGCACCGCGAAGCGGCTCATTCTCTGTCTCATTGATCCACCTTGGCCGGGGGAGAGACCGAACCGAGCACGCTACGACACCGACCGGCCGATCGCCCGGCGCGGGAGCGGTGAGGAGTAGACGACGCTCGTGGTGACGGAGCCGAGGGTGCTGATCCGGCCGGTCACCTCTTCCAGGTGCCGCATCGAGCGGGACGTCACCTTGAGGACGAAGCAGTCGTCGCCGGTGACATGGTGGGCCTCCACGATCTCCGGTGTGGTCTCCAGGAGGTCGTGGAACGGCTTGTAGTTCCCGTGCGGATAGCGCAGCCGTACGAGTGCGAGGATCGGCAGTCCGAGCCGTTCGGCGTCGACCACCGCCGCGTAAGCGCTGATCACCCCGGTCTCCTCCAGACGCCGCACTCTCTCCGTCACGGCGCTCGGGGACATGGCCACCGCACGGGCCAGTTCGGCGAAGGAGACGCGGCCGTCGCGTTGGAGGACGTCGAGAATGCGCCAGTCGGTGGCGTCCGGGGAATACTCGGTCATGGCGGAAGACAACAGGGAAATCCCCGGTGGAATCAAGAGGAGCGCCGAAGAACCTGTCTTCCTGGCTTGGTTGGACGGCCATAGATTCATGGTCATGATCTCTCGGACCACAGCCCCTGCAGCCTCCGTCGCCAACCCCGTCCTCCGCGTCCCGCCCGCCGCTCCGGCCGCGGCGGCCGCCTACTTCGGCGCCTCGCTCGCCTTCCACGCCGATGTCTCCGACGTCGCCTCGGCGCTCGCCGCCGCCGACGATCCCGGATTCGTCGTCGTGGACTCCCGCTCCACCGCCTCCTGGGACCAGGGCCACATCCCCGGCGCGGTCCACCTGCCCACCGCCCTGATACCCGAGCAGGCGGCACGGCTGCTGGACCCGGCCGTCCCGGTGGTCACGTACTGCTGGGGTCCGGGATGCAACGGCGCCACCCGTGCCGCCCTGGCCCTCGCCGAACTCGGCTACCAGGTCAAGGAGATGCTCGGCGGCTTCGAGTACTGGGCGCGCGAGGGCTTCGCCTTCGAGACCTGGGAGGGCGGTGAGCGGCGCGCCGCCGACCCGCTCACCGCTCCGGCCGACGACGCCGACTGCGGCCGCTGACGGCCGGTGGGCGGTGCCCGTCACCGTGAGCGGCGACGGGCACCGGTCCGAGGCGGCCGGAGGAGGGCCGCTCAGAGCCTGGAGAGCTCGTCCACCAGATCGTCCAGGCCCAGCGAACCCTGCGAGAGCGCCGCCATGTGCCAGGCCTTCAGGTCGAACGCGTCACCGTGCGCCGCGCGCGCGTTCTCCCGGCCGAGCAGCCAGGCCCGCTCGCCGAGCTTGTAGCCGATGGCCTGGCCCGCCATCGAGAGGTAGCGGGTCAGCTCACTCTCCACGAAGTCGGCCGGCCGGCCGCTGTGGCTGCCGAAGAACTCCTGCGCCAGCGCGGGCGTCCAGCGCTCGCCGGGATGGAACGGCGAGTCCGCCGGAATCTCCAGCTCCAGGTGCATGCCGATGTCCACGATCACCCGGCAGGCGCGCATCATCTGCGCGTCCAGATAGCCGAGCCGCCGCTCCGCGTCGGGCAGGAAGCCCAGTTCGTCCATCAGCCGCTCCGCGTACAGCGCCCATCCCTCGGCATTGGCGCTGACCTGGCCGAGCGAGGTCTGGTAGCGGGAGAGGCTGTCGGCGACATGCTTCCACTGCGCGATCTGCAGATGATGGCCGGGAACACCCTCGTGGTACCAGGTCGACACCAGGTCGTACACCGGGAAGCGGGTCTCGCCCATGGTCGGCAGCCACGTGCGGCCCGGGCGCGAGAAGTCCTCGGAGGGGCCGGTGTAGTACGGGGCCGCCGCGCCGCCGGGCGGAGCGATGCGCGACTCCACCTTCCGGACCCGCTCGGCCAGGTCGAAGTGCGTGCCGTCCAGCGCTTCGATGGCCTCGTCCATCAGGCCCTGGAGCCACTCGCGTACCTCCTCGACGCCTTCGATGTGCTTGCCGTGCACGTCGAGATGGGCGAGCGCCTCCCACGGGCCTGCGCCGGGAAGGATCTTCGCGGCCTCGGTCTTCATCTCGGCCAGCAGACGGTGGTATTCGGACCAGCCGTACGCGTACGCCTCGTCGAGATCCAGGTCCGTACCGTTGTAGTACCGCGACCAGCGCGCGTAACGCTCCCGGCCCACCGTGTCCGGCGCGCCCTCGATCGCCGGCGCGTAGACGTCACGCACCCAGTCCCGCAGAGCGGTGAGAGCGGCGGAGGCGAGCCTGGCGGCCTCGGTCAGCTCCTCGCGGAGCGGATCCGGCGCCGGCGCTACGAACTCCGAGAAGAACGCCGTGCTCGCGCCGCCGCCGCTCCACTCCGTGAGCTGCCCGACGAAGGTGGCCGTCGGGCGCGGGCCACCGTGCAGCTTGCGCTCCAGACCGAGCCCGAGCGAGGCCCGGTAGCCCTCGACGGCGGCCGGGACCGCGCGCAGCCGTTCGGCGATCGCGGCCCAGTCCTCCTCCGTGTCGGTGGGCGTGACGGTGAAGACCTCGACGAGGCTGTGGACGGGGGAGTGCAGGTTGGAGACGGTGCGCAGCCCCTCCTCGGCGTCGTGCACGGCGAGTTCCGCCGTCAGCCGCTCGCGCAGGAGGCGTCCGCACCGGCGTTCCTCGTCGCTGTCGGCGCCCGGCAGCCGCTCCGCGTCGTCCAGCTTCAGCAGGGTGGCGCGGATGAGGTCGGCGACCGCCTCCTGACCGGCCGGTGAGAAGTCGGGCAGGCGGTGCGAGCTTTCGCGGACACCCATGTAGGTGCCCGTGATGGGGTCGAGTTCGATGATTGCGTCGACGTAGGCGTCGGCGACCTGGCGAGGCAGCGCGCTGCTCGAAGTGTCTGACATGCGGACATCCTCCAACGGCGGGCCCCTCTTCGTCACCACCGTTCAACGGCCCGCGTCCGAAAGGCGATCATGGGCGGGCCGCTCGACGGTCGTCAGCCGCGGGCCGGTTCGCCGAGCGGCAGCAGCGGACCGCACTCCCACTGCTGGAAGATCAGCCGCGTATCCACCCGGGCCACCTCCCGGCGTGAGGTGAACTCGTCCAGGACCAGCCGCTGGAGATCCGCCGCATCGGCCACCGCCACCTGCACGAGATAGTCGTCGGGGCCGGTGAGGTGGAAGAGCGCGCGGGACTCCGGCAGGGCCCGGATCCGGTCGACGAACGGACCGATGAGCTCGCGGCGGTGCGGCCGGACCTGCACCAGCAGCAGCGCCTGAAGGCCCCGGCCGAGCTTCGCCGGATCCAGCCGGAGCTGATCGCCGAGGATGACCCCGGAGCGGCGCAGCCGGGTCACCCGGTCCAGACAGGTCGAGGCCGCCACGCCGACCTCGGCCGCCAGCTCCCGGTAGGTGGTCCGTGCGTCGTTCTGCAACAGCCGCAGAATGTGCAGATCCACCGGATCCAGAGCGACAGAATCAGCCATGCGGCGAACGTAGCACGGTCTTTTGCCGCTACGAGCCGGTAACTGTTCAGACTGTTGTCATGGACAACGAAGTCTCGATGACGCCCCCTGCCCCCACCCCGTCCAGGGCGCTGGCCACCGAAGCCGTGCACGCCGGACGCGACGACCTCGCCTCCCTCGGCCTGCACGCCCCGCCGCTCGACCTGTCCACCACCTATCCGTCCTACGACTCGCGCGGCGAGGCCGAGCGGATCGACGCCTTCGCCACCACCGGCGCCCGGCCGGACGGCCCGCCCGTCTACGCGCGGCTGGACAACCCGACCACCGCCCGCTTCGAGACCGCGCTCGCCCGGCTGGAGGGCACCGACAGCGCTGTCGCGTTCGCCAGCGGCATGGCGGCCCTCACGGCGGTCCTGCTGGCCCGCGCGAGCATCGGGCTGCGCCATGTCGTCGCGGTCCGGCCCCTCTACGGCTGCAGCGACCACCTGCTGAGCGCCGGACTGCTCGGCACCGAAGTGACCTGGACCGACCCGGCGGGCATCGCCGACGCGATCCGGCCGGACACCGGCCTGGTCATGGTCGAGACCCCGGCCAACCCGACCCTCGCCGAGATCGACATCCGGGCCGTCGCCCACTCCTGCGGCTCGGTGCCGCTGCTCGTCGACAACACCTTCGCCACCCCGGTGCTCCAGCGGCCCGTCGAACACGGCGCCCGGATCGTCCTGCACAGCGCCACCAAGTACCTCGGCGGCCACGGCGATGTGATGGGCGGGGTCGTCGCCTGCGACGAGGAGTTCGCCGCCACGCTGCGCCAGGTGCGGTTCGCCACCGGCGGAGTGCTGCACCCGCTGGCCGGCTACCTGCTCCTGCGCGGGCTCTCCACGCTTCCGGTCCGCGTACGCGCCGCGTCGGCGAGCGCCGCCGAGCTCTCGCGCAGGCTGACCGCCGACCCGCGGATCGCCCGGGTGCACTACCCGGAGATCGGCGGGGCGATGGTCTCCTTCGAGGTGTACGGGGACCCGCACGCCGTGATCGCCGGCGTCCGGCTCATCACGCCCGCCGTCAGCCTGGGCAGCGTGGACTCGCTGATCCAGCACCCGGCCTCCATCAGCCACCGCATCGTGGAGGAGGGCGACCGGCAGGCGGCCGGGGTCGGCGACCGGCTGCTGCGTATGTCGGTCGGGCTCGAGGACGTCGAGGACCTCTGGGCCGACCTGTGCCAGGCGCTCAGCGACGGGCCCGTTCCGCGGGCTCGGACCGCTGAGCGGGACGCCCGTCCGTCGGCTGAGCCGTCCGCCCGTCCGGCGCGGTCGTCAGCTGCGGTGCGGTAGCCGGTTCCGTCGCATCCGTCGCATCCGTCGCATCCGTCGTACTCGTCCGGTCCGTCGCGGTCGCCGGCTGTGCCGCACTCGTCAGCCGCGCGGTGATGACCAGAGTGCCTTCCTCGATCTGGTAGTCGAGAGGCAGCTCCAGGGCGCGCATCGCCGCGACCATGCCGGTGTTACGGGACTGGGTGACGGCGTACACGCTGTCGCAGCCCGCCTCCTCCGCGAGCTGCACCAGCCGGCGGAGCAGCTCCGCGCCGATGCCCCGGCGCTGCCAGGCGTCCTCGACGAGGAGGGCCACCTCGGTCTCGTCGCCGTCCCAGAGGAGGTGGCCGAGCGCGACCAGCTTGCCGGAGACGGTCTGGACGGCCAGCGTCCGGCCGAACCGCGGGCTCAGCAGGTGGTCCAGATAGCGGTCCGCGTCACCGACGGGGCCGTGGTAGCGCAGGCCCAGCGTGCGCGGAGAGCAGCGGTCGTGCATCGCGCGGGCGGTGGCGAGGTCGCTGCGGTCCGCGCGGCGCACGGTGATCTCGTTGCCTTCGGGCAGCGTGAGGATGTCCTCGCTACGGGGCACCCGCGGGCCGAGCCGGGCGTCCAGCTCCACCAAGGCGCGGGCCCGGGCGAACTCGGTCGGAGTGAACGGCAGATAGGGCCGCTCGACGGAGATGACGCCGCCGGACGGATCGCGCAGCCGCATCACCGTCTCCTCCAGCACGCCTTCGACCGGGGCGCTCTGTCCGGTCGGGCGGCCGGTGATGGAGACGGCGGGCAGCGAGTGGATGGTGCACCGGCCGAGCAACTGGCGGAGCGCGAGCGGAAGTTCGGCGGCGTCCAGCGCCGTGCGGGTGGCCAGCGAGAGTACCCGGGTCGGGGTGTCGACCAGATCGTGGGTGTCCGCGCGCTCGATCCAGGTGGCGGTGCCGCCGGCGGCCTCGATCTGCCGGGTCAGCTCCTGCGCCGGGAGCACGGCGGGCGCACGCAGCAGGAACTCGTCGACCGTGCCGTCCGTCAGCGGGTGGGTCTGGAGGGTCAGGATGTCGATACGGAGCCGGGCGAGCATCAGGCACAGCGCGGCCAGACTGCCCGGCGCGTCCCGCACGGTCGTCCGCAACCGCCACAGGACCGTCTCGCCGGCACCTGCTCCGTCGATCGAGCCGGTGGCCGTCTCCGGTCCCGTATCGGAGGTGCCCGCTTCTTCCGGCTCCGGCGGAGGATCGTTGCTGTGGCGCTTGGCCCACCAGGCGGCGAACGCCGCCGTGGCCACCAGAGCCACGGCGGACGCGATGAGCAGGTAGGTCACCTCGGAACGCTGCCCGAGCACATGGGCGATCGGATCTGTCACATCAGTCATATCCTTACTGTGGACGTCCGGTGTTGCCTCATCACGAACACCTTGTGACTGATGGGTTAAGTGTGGATCCGATCGCCTATCGTCGTTTTTCGGCCGTATTCTTCACTCCGTGAAGGTCTTCAGCAGGCGCGCCGCCTGCCGGACGGTCTGCGAGGCCCCCTTCCGCCCGGCCGTCGCGGCCAGCCCGGCGATCGGCTCGATCCCCTCCGTACCGCAGCGCTCGGCGCACTCCGCCGCCACGGCCAGCAGGTCCCCGACGCCCCGGGGCGCCTTCTCGTACGCCAGCAGCGTGGGCAGCGCCCCGGCCAGCACGCCCAGAACGGTCCGGTACGCACCGGTGGCCGCTGCCGTGCGGACGGCGTCGGCCAGGCGGTTGACCTTGACCAGGTCGTGGTCGACGAGGACCGCCAGCTCGCGCCCGAGCAGCGCGCTGTCCAGCCGCCGCTGAGCGGCCAGCACGAGGAGCGCGTCCACGGCGGATATCCGGTCCTCGGGATGGCGTGCGCCCAGCCCGTACGCCAGCGCGAGATGCAGGGCGACACCCGCCTCGCCGCCGGTCTCCACGAGCGGCGGGAGGAACCAGGCCCCGCCACGCGGCCCCTCGTCGGCGGTGTTGAGCAGATCCGTCATCAGCCAGGCGGCCAGCGTGTCGCCGTCCTCGGGCAGCGTGGCCAACCAGTGCGGACACTGCTCGGCGCCCCAGTGGTAGCAGGACCGGGAGTCGGGCACGTGCGGCCGGCCCAGCCAGTGGAAGGAGCGTGGGAACTCCTGCTGGATCACCGGCCGTTCCTTGGTGGCGAGCAGCACATGCCGGACGCCGGACGCCGACCGCTGCCACCAGTTGCCGGCCGAGGGCCGGTCGCTGGTCAGCCCGTGCCGCAGGACGGGCGCCACCGGCTCATCGGCCCGTATCCACGCGGCCAGCCGGTCGCCCTGTGCCGTACCGAGTGCGGCCGCTGCCTCGGCGGCCACCGACGCTTCCTTCCGGCGCACGCGCAGCAGCGCCTGCGAGAAGTCGGCGGGCCCTGGGGCGATACCGAGGCGCTGGTACGTCCGCAGTCGCTCGACCAGCTCCGCCGCGTCCAGTGCACCGGTGTGCCAGGTCGGCGTGGCGAGCAGGAAGGGCACGCGGTCGGTCGCCACATCACCGGCAGCCTCCCACGCCCGGGCGAGCAGCACGCCGTTCAGCGCCGCATGGGCACACGTCCCGGCGCCGGTCCACCGGCTCTTCCCCTCGACGACAGCCTGGTACGAGACCCGGCCCAGGAGCGAGCCCACCACCAGCGACAGCGCCTCGCTCGTCGTCACGTACGACGGCTCCGGCTGCTGGTCGATTCCGTGCTCCATGAACCACGTCCCGGCCAGGGCCTCCCACAACGCCTCCGTCAGCCCGGCCCGGTCGGCGCGGGCCAGGCGGACCAGCCCGTCCAGCGTGCGCTCGAAGGCGGAGCTCCCGGACGCGGCGGCCAGGGCTCCCGGCGTGGAACCCTGCCAGGAACGGGACTTGAGCTGGGCCGCCACCTCCTCGACCAGCTCCGCCACGCTCCCGGGCGCCGGGTCGAGCCGGATGAGCTCCGGCACAGGCGGCAGCAACTCCTCGTACGGACCCTCCACCGCACCGTCCTCGTCCACCTCACCGAACAGCGCGGTGACCGCCTCCCGGTGGATCGGCCCCAACTGCGCCGCCGCGAAGGACAGCTCCTCCCGCAACGCCGCGTCCTCGGCCGGAAGATGGCGCGCGACCAGCTTCAACGCCCGCTCCTGGAGCGCCACGTCCTCGTTCCCGAACGCCTCGGCGACCACCGGAAGCAGCTCACCGGCCGTCGATCCGTCCCGGTTCAGCACCTTCCCGAGCAGGATCAACTGACCGCGCACCAGCTTCTTCTCCCGGCGGAAGAGGACCGAGCCCGACACCTCCGCCAGCTCCCGCGTGGACAGCTCGCCTCGTGTGTCCAGCCGCGCGAGCACGTCCTGAGCGTGCGAGGCGACCACCGAGATGGCGTCCGCCGCCATTCCCGTCCAGTCGCGGAGGTGAGCTCTCTCCTCGTCCTCGGTGAGGCTCAGCTGCTGGAGCACGGTGAGGAAGAACCGCTGGTCACCGGTCTTGCCGCCGCGCACCAGGCGCGTCACACACCGTTCGACCAGCTGCGACCGGTCGAGCACACCGTCCGCCGCCAGCGCGCGGAGCGCGGCCGGCCAGTGGTCGGTCGTATCCGGTGTCTCGTACCAGCCGACCTGCGCCGGAAGCTCCCGCATCTCGAAGAGCCGGGGTGCGAGCACGGCGACGTGCGGGTCGGAGCGCAGGATCTCGACCAGCTCCACCCGGCCGGACCGGCCGTGCCACCGCGCGGTGCTGATCCGCTCCGACCAGCCCTCGACGACACTGTCCGTCGTGGGGATCGGGCACGCGGCCATCCGTGCCAGCTCGCTGATGAACGTGTACTCCGCCTCGGAGTTCAGCGACTTCGCCGCCAGCCGGTGCGCGAGATCGCCGAGCCAGGCCGGATCGCGGTCTCCCAGCGCCACGAGGATCAGCGGATACGGAGACCGGGACCAGCTGCGCAGGTCGCGGCCGGCGATCCAGCCGGCACAGCCCGCCGCTCCGGTGTGGCATCCGGCTCCGGCCACATGGAGGGCCTTGCGGATCTTGTCCTGGCGCTGCCAGTCCCAGCCTCTGGCCTCCTTGCGCAGCTCCTTCAGCTCGGCCAGCGCCGCTCGGCGGCCGGCCCGGTCCAGCTTGAGCACCAGCGGCGGTACGGCCCGGTGGTGTCCGTTGCGTACGGCGGTGATCAGGTCGTCGCTCATCGCACGCCTCCGGCGACCGTCGCCCCGCGCCGGACCATCGTCACGGCCAAGGCGTGTTTGCACGGGCCCCGCTTGCCTCGGTAGTCCGCCCACCACTGGCAGGTGCAGGTGAGCCTGCCGTCGCTGTCGCGCACCTGGTAGCGCCGGTCGCCGGAGGCCACGGACGCCAGCGCGCCGTCCAGCGACACCGCTCCCGCACCTGCCAGTTCGCGGGCGGCGACCAGCCGCGGGTTGTGGCGTTCGGCCCGGTCCGCGTCGTACGGCAGTTCGCGGTGGAAGTAGGCCGCGTCGGCCAGGTCGTAGCCGACCCGGCCCGCTGTGCCGAGCCGGGTGAGCGCGGCCCGTACGCGCTCGACGCTCAGCCCCGACTCCTCGGCCAGCGTGGCCGGTTCGATCGTGGGCTCCCAGGCGAGCAGGACGGAGACCAGCTCGGCGTCGGCCGCCGCCTCATCGGTGGCCAGCGCCTCCAGCACGCCGCCCTCGCCCGAGAACCCGCGCGAGGCGTCCGGCGACAGCGTCAGCGTGAGCCGCATGCCCGGCAGCACCACCTCCCATGCGCTCGCCACCGGCGCACCGTCCACCACCGGAGGCCCGTACACGCGCAATGCCGTGGCGTGACGCAGCACCCGTTGCAGAGCCACCAGCCGCTCGGGTCCCGGCAGGCACACCGCGCCCGGCACCGGCCGGGTCGTCGGCCGCAGAGCGGAGCCGGACGCCACCACCCACTGCGCGCCCCGTGCCGCGTTGCCGGAGCCGCGCGGCAGCGAGCGCAGGAACGCCACCGCCCGCGCCGCCGGCAGCTCGGCCCGCAGATCGAACCCGGCCGAGGCCACCTGCGCCTCGGCGAAACCCCGCAGCCACCGGTCCGGCAGCGGCACCTTCTTCTCCACCACCGGCCCGTCCAGCGTGGTGACCGCCAACTCCTCCGGGCCCACCCGCAGATGGAGCGGGTCGTCCGCCGTTATCCGGGAAAGGGCCTCCCGCAGCGGATTGTTGACGTCCACATTGGTCGTACCATGGCCCGTCCGCTCCCCGTCCAGGCCCTCCCGCAGCACATCCAGGCGCGCGTACACCCCGCAGCAGCCCGAGAACGACTCGAAGCGCAGCCGGTCCCCGTTCCCCGTCACCACCGGGTCCAAGGAGGCTGCCAAGGTGCGCTGGTAGTAGCGGGCGGCGGCCACGTCGGCCACCGCCAGCAGGCCTCGGGCGGCGATGCGCGGGGCGGAGAGGAATCCGGCGAAGAACCGCGGATGCGCCTCCGCCCCGCGCGGGGTGAGGCCGCCCGCCGTTTCCAGGCCGAGAGAGGCTCCCACCTGCGAGGACTCCAGGGCGGACGGGCGTGCGTAGGCCAAGGCATGAACGGATCGGGTCATGAGGAAAACGGTAGGACCCACCACTGACAACGGACCCCGGACCAGGGTCGCAGCCGGCCTTGGTACAGCCGTCCGCCCAGGTCAGCGGCGCTCCCTCACTGGCCCACGCGCCCCGGGCCCAGCACCTTGCTGAACAGCACCGCGCCACCTTCGGCCCGCAGACGTACCGTCAGCTCCGCGCTGTCGCCGTCGATCTCGACCTCTCCGAAGAACTGCGGCGACTCCATCGGCGAGACATTGGCCCGGTCCGGCGCCCGGACGAAGACCCGGTCCGGCCCGAACGTGCCGTCCAGCGCATTGGCCGGAAATCCTCCTGCGGCCAGCGGCCCCGAGACGAACTCCCAGAACGGCGCGAAGTCCTTGAACGCCGCCCGCTCGGGCGCGTAGTGCTGCGCCGAGGTGTAGTGCACATCGGCCGTCAGCCACAGCGTGCCGGTGACCTTGTGGTACTTGATGAACCGCAGCAGCTCCGCGATCTGCAGCTCCCGCCCGAGCGGAGCGCCCGGATCGCCCTGGGCCACCGCCTCGAAGTCCGTCGCCCCGTCCGGGACCACCAGGCCGAGCGGCATGTCGGCTGCGATCACCTTCCATACCGCGCGGGACTGAGCGAGGGAGCGTTTCAGCCAACTCAGCTGCTCGGCGCCGAGGATGCCGGTCGTGTCGTCGGCCTGCCGGTTGGGAGAGTTCCGGTTCCGGTACGTGCGCATGTCGAGCACGAAGACGTCGAGCAGCGGACCGTGGTGGACGGTGCGGTACATGCGCGAGCGGCGCGAGGACGAGCCGTACGAGCCGTGCGGTGTCGACACCGGGAAGTACTCGTGGAAGGCGCGCGCGGAACGGGCCGCGAGGATGTCGACGTTCTTCTCGGTGTAGCGGGCGTCGTCGAGGATCTGGCCGGGATACCAGTTGTTGCGCACCTCGTGGTCGTCCCACTGGACCACGGACGGGACCTGCGCGTTGAAGCGCCGTACGTTGCCGTCCAGCAGGTTGTAACGGAAGTTCCCGCGGTACTCGTCCAGCGTCTCGGCGACCTTGGCCTTCTCCTCGGTCATGACGTTGCGCCAGATCCGGCCGTCGGGCAGCGTCACGCTCGGCTGGAGCGGCCCGTCCGCGTACACGGTGTCGCCGCTGCACAGGAAGAAGTCCGGGTCGAGGCGGCGCATCTCCTCGTACACCCGGTAGCCGCCGATGTCGGGGTTGATGCCCCAGCCCTGTCCCGCGATGTCCCCGGACCACAGGAAGCGCACGCCGTCCCGGCGCCTGGCCGGAGCGGTGCGGAAGGTTCCGTACACCGGTTTTCCGGTACGGCGCGGATCGCGCGGGTCGGCCAGCGTGACGCGGTAGTGCACCTGCTCGCCCGCCGGAAGGCCGTACAGCGGCGTGGTGCCGGTGAAGTCGCTTCCCGGGCCGATCAGCGGTCCGTACCAGCTCCGGGAGCGGCGGAAGGACTCGGTCGCCGAGGTCTCCACCAGCATCCGGGCCGGCCGGTCGGAGCGCACCCACACCAGCGCCGACGAGGCGGTGACGCTCCCCACCTGCACGCCCCACGTCGCCTCCGGACGGCCCGCCAGCGCGAGGGCGGGAGCCGCGGTGGCGGCCGTGGGCAGGGCGGCGGCCGGGACGAGCAGCGAGCCCCGCAGGACGGTACGGCGGCGGGGCGAGGGGATACGCGGGCGGTGCGGCATCGGGGCGCCTCCAGGCGGTGGGCGGAACGGGCGGGCGGAGGCCGCGCAGCGCTCCGTCGGGCCGGTGCCGGTCTCCGCCTCCATGCCTAGTGGTCCGCGGAGGCCGCCGTTCGAACACCGGGTGAACGGGTCCGGTCCAAGGCGCCGTCAGACACGACCGCCCGGCCCTCAAGCGGCCGCGAGCAGCGCGACGCCCCGTGAGATCTCACCGACGCCCAGATGTGCGTAGCCGAGGACGAGCGCCACCGTGCCGTCCTCGGGCCCCGCGTCCCCGTAGTCGCTCAGCGGCCGCAGCGCGATGCCGGCCTCGGCCGCGCGGGCCAGGAGCGCGCCCTCGGGGCCGTACCGTTCCGGCAGCCGCGCGATGATGTGCAGGCCTGCCGCGATACCGCTGACCACCGTGCCGGGAAAGTGCTCGGCGAGCGCGGCCACCATGGCGTCGCGGCGCTCCCGGTAGGCGCGCTGACAGCGGCGCAGCTGCCGGTCGTAGGCGCCGCGCACGATGAAGTCCGCCAGCACCGCCTGGTCGATTGCGGGATTGCCGAGGTCCATGGTCCGTTTACGGGCGACGATCCGGTCGGTCAGCGCGGCGGGAGCGATCAGCCAGCCGAGCCGCAGGCCCGGAGCCAGGGACTTGCTCACCGACCCGGTGTACACGACACGCTCCGGGTCGAGTCCCTGCAGAGCGCCCACCGGAGCCCTGTCGTAACGGAAATCGCCGTCGTAGTCGTCCTCCATGATCACGGCGTCCGCCTCGCGCGCCCAGTCGAGCAACTGACGGCGCCGCTCGGCGGAGTAGGCGATTCCGGTAGGGAACTGGTGCGCCGGCGTGGTCACCACAGCGCGCACGCCGGAGCGCCGCAGCGGACCGAGCGTCACTCCTTCCGCGTCGAGGGGCAGCGGTGTCGCGCCCAGACCGGTCGCCGCGAACAGCGACGCGTGTTCCGGGCTTCCCGGATCCTCCACGCCGACCGAGGCCAGGCCCTGCTCGCGGAGGACGAAGCCGAGCAGCGTCGTCGCCTGCGCCACCCCCGAACAGACCACCAGCCGCTCGGGATCGGCCACCGCACCGCGCCGCCGCGCCAGCAGCCCGGCCAGCGCCTCCCGCAGCTCCGGCAGCCCGCGCGGATCGGGATACCCGAGCGCCGCGTGCGGCAGCCGGCCGAGCACGGTCCGCTGGGTGGCGGACCATGCGGCGCGCGGGAAGAGTGAGAGGTCGGGCACGCCGGGCCGGAAGTCCACCCGCGCGCCCGGCGCACGCGGCGCCAGATCCCGTACGGAATGCGCCGCCGCGCGCACTCCGTCACTCACCCAGGTCCCCGCGCCCTGCCCGCTGCGCAGATAGCTCTCGGCGGTCAACTGCTCGTACGCCTCGGTGACCAGCCCGCGCGACACCCCGAGATCGGCGGCGAGCTCCCGGCTGGACGGAAGCCTCGTGCCCGCGGCCAGCCGACCCGAGCGCACGGCCTCCCGCAGCGCGGACCGGAGCGCGCGCCCACGACCGCGCGCCGGTGCGGCGGCGGCGGGCAGCAGCAACTCCCAGGCAGGAGAGGTCGAATCAAGACCGCTGGAGCCGCCGCGGTCGGTCTCACCGCTCGAATTGGTCCCCGAAGACGTCATGGAAGTGGACCTTAAACCGGTCCGCTCCGAAACCTAGCGTCACCGTCATGAACGCGAACTCCTTGCGCGGAGCCCTTCTGGCGGCCTTCGCCTGTGTCCTGGTGGGGGCCTCCTTCACCGCCAACAGCGTCCTCGGCGACTACCCGTACGCGGGCGGCCAGGCGCTCCGCTACGGCCTCGCCGCCCTCCTGCTGGCCGCTCTGCTGCGGCGCGGCCCCGACCCCGTCGCCGTTCCGCTGGGAAGCCTCTCCGCACGCCGGTGGCTGCGGCTCGGTCTGCTCGCCGCGATCGGCATGGTCGGCTTCAACCTGTCGGTCCTGGCAGCGGAACGGACGGCGGAACCAGCAGTTCCAGGCGTCTTCGTCGGCTGCGCGCCCATCGTCGTCGGCGTCCTGGTCCCGCTGCTGGAGCGCCGCCGCCCGTCCCGTACCACCTTGTACGCGGCCGGGCTCGTCGCCGTCGGAGCGTTCACGGTCCAGGGCTGGGGCCGCACCGACCTGGCGGGCATCGGCTGGTCGGTCGGCGCGCTCGCCGGCGAGGTCGGCTTCGCGGTCCTGGCCGTACCGGTGCTGCGACCGCTCGGCCCGAAGCTCCTCGCGGCCACGGTGTGCGCGATCGCCGCCGTACAGTCCGCGCTGCTCGGCCTGGTGATGGACGGGCCCGCGTTCCTGCGGATGCCGACACCGGCCGAGACGACGGCGCTGCTCTGGCAGGCTGTCGTCGTCACCGTGATCGGCTTCGTCTGCTGGTACATGGGCATGCGGCGCATCGGCGCCGAACGAGCCACCCTCTTCTCCGGCCTCATCCCGGTCTCCGCCGCGCTGACGGCACCGCTCGTCGGAGCCGGGACGTACGGCATGGTACAGGGCGCCGGAAGCCTCCTGGTCGGCGCCGGGGTGGCGTTCGGCTCGGGAGTCCTGGCGCGCCGCGCCCGGTCAGCGGCTGGTGTCGAGGATGACGCGCGCCACCAGGGCCGGGTCGTCGTTCATCGGGACGTGCCCGCAGCCCGGCAGCCGCACGAGCCGGGCCTCCGGGATGACGCGCTTGGCGCGGATTCCCTGCCTCCGCAACAGGATGCGGTCGCGAGTGCCCCAGGCGACGGTGACGGGAAGGCCCTTCACGTCCTCGGCGAAGGTGACGCTCCCGCCGGCGGCCAGCGTCTGGTGGAAGCCGGTCGCTTCCCGCAGCGCCAGAGTCTCGGCGACGACCGCCTCGGGTGAACGCCGTCCGGGCCGGGCGTAGATGCTGCTGGTCAGCGCCGTACGCCCGGCGGCGCTGCGGGAGAGCCGCTCGATCGCCGGCACCGGGAGCGCCAGCGCGGCGCGGCGCATCGCCCGCAAGGTCGTGAAGGCGTAGCGGCGCTCCGGCTCGTTCCAGAAGCCCGCGGGCGACAGCGCGGTCACCGAGCGGACCAGCTCCATGCGCCCCAGCTCCAGCGCGAACAGGCCGCCGAGAGAGTTCCCGGCCACATGCGGACGGTCCAGGCCGAGCGCCCCGAAGAGGGACCCGAGGACCGGAACGACCGCCTCCAAGGTGTACGGAACTCCGTCCGGCAGCCCCGGGGATACGCCGAAGCCGGGCAGGTCGACGGCTATCACCTCACGCTCGGCGGCCAGGATCCGCGTCACCGGCTCCCATGCCTGGTGGTGGTGGCCGATGCCGTGGAGCAGGACCAACGGCTCTCCCGTACCGGTCCGTTCGTACGCCACCGAGACCGGACGGGGGCCGTGCGCCGCATCGACGGTGAAGGAGACCGTGGTGGTCATGGAGCCGCTCCCCGGGAGTGGTAGACATCGCGTCAACAACAATTACCGTCCGGTAGCCCGGAGTTCAAGGGCTCCGGCGATTCCCGCTGGACAGCATCCGGCGGGTCGGCTGGGATGGGCCGGTGACAGCCGACCCCGCCGCCGAAGTCTTCGAGGAGCACCGGCCGGTGCTCACCGGCGTCGCCTACCGCATGCTCGGCCGCGTCGCCGACGCCGAGGACGTGGTGCAGGAGGCCTGGCTGCGATGGTCGGCCACGGCTCAGGAAGGCATCCGCGAGCCGCGAGCCTTTCTGGTGCGGATCACCACCCGGCTGGCCATCGACCGGCTGCGCCACCTGAAGTCGCGCCGGGAGGCGTACGTCGGTCCGTGGCTGCCCGAACCGGTGGTCACCGACTTCGGGCCGACCGTGCCCGACGCGGCCGAGCGTGCCGTCCTCGCCGACTCCGTATCCTTCGCCGTCCTGGTCGTCCTCGAATCGCTCTCACCGCTGGAGCGTGCCGTGTTCGTGCTCCGGGAGGCCTTCGGTTTCCCGTACGCCGAGATCGCCGCCGTCCTGGACCGCACCGAGGCGGCCGTCCGGCAGCTCGCCGGGCGGGCCAGACGCCATGTGGACGAGCGCAAGCCGCGCTACGACGTCGATCAGGCCGAGCGCCGCGACCTCACCGAGCGGTTCCTGGCCGCCGCGTCCGGCGGCTCCATCGAGCAGCTGATGGCTCTGCTGGCGCCGGACGTCCGGCTCGTGAGCGACGCCGGCGGCAAGGCGAAGGCGGCGCTGCGGGCCATCGAGAGCGCCGACAAGGTCGGGCGGTTCCTCGCCGCGGTCGGCCAGGAGGTCGGGCCGGACTGGAACATGCGCATCGCTGAGTTCAACGGTGGACCCGCCGTGGCGTGCTTTGTCGGAGGAAAGGCGGATACCTTCTTCCAGATCGAGATCCGGGACGGCGCCATTCAATGCATCTATATCGTTCGTAATCCGGACAAGCTCGCAGAACTGTCCGCCGTGTAGCCGCCCGCGCTTTCCGGCCAACGTGCATCCGGATGATCTCCTTCCGCGACCGCCCCGCCGAAGCCCCGCCACCGTCCCGGTGGTGGGGCTTCATGCTGCGCACGGCTCACGGCACCACGAACGTCTTGTGAACGCTCTGCGCCAAAGTCCCGTTTCGTTCCGTTACGGAATAAGGATTGGTCTTGACCAAGGGGGAGCGTCATCCTAAGGTCACCTTAAGACAGGAACCTTTAATAAATAGCGTCGCGGAAAAGCCGCTGGGCGATTGCGGAGGACTTGGTGGGGACCACGCAGCTGGAATCGGTGCAGGAGCCGAAGTACTGGCACCTCAAGACCGTGCTCAGTGAGGCACTCGACTCGGACTTTGCGGTGGGTGAGATCCTGCCGAACGAACGGGACCTCGCGGCACGGTTCGGAGTCGCGCGCGCCACGCTCCGACAGGCTCTGGAGCAGCTCGAACTCGAAGGCAGACTGCAGCGCCGCCGAGGCGTCGGTACGACCGTCGCGCCGCCGCGCGTCGGTGTGGCCGTCTCCACCGCGCAGCACGAGTGGACGGGCGGTGTGGCCGGTGAGGCGTGGCAGCCGGTCGACTGCGCCGACGAGGCAGCCCCGACCGCCGTGGCCGCCATCCTCGGTACCGGCACCGAGCCCGTGCACGTGGTGCGCCGCATCCGCGACACCCACGGCCAGGCGGTGGCGGCCGAGCTTCTCTACGTACCCGCCTCCTCGGTCCCGGACCTCTCCGCGATCGACGCACCGTCTGGCACCGTGCGCGCCCGGGCCGTGCTGCGCGAGCTGCACCGGCTGGGCCTGGAGGGCCAGGACCGTTCCGTGGAGCTCGGCTCGGCGCGCGCGGACGACGCCAAGGAGCTCGACCGGCTCCCCGGCGCACCCGTCCTCGTCGTCACCACCCGGTACTTCGCGGCAGGCGGCACGGCTGCCGTCTCCATCGCCACCTACCGGGCCGACACCTGCCGGCTCACCTTCGGGGACTCCGGCGCGCTGGAGATCAGCCACGACGAGCAGCAGGAGCGCCAGGCGTCCTGACGACGCCGTACGCCCTTTGTGTCGGCACCTGCGAGAACAGCGCCACCTCATGGCGGCCCACCGGGAGACCGGCCGGGCCGCCATCGGCGTATCTCCCGGTCGCGGCTCCGCGATCAGCGGCGGGCCGTCACCGCGCCCTCCACGGCGAACAGCTGCTCCTCGACATGGTCCAGCGCCAGCCGCAGCGCCCCGGTCGCGACAGCGGCCTCACCGAGCAACGACAACGTCACGCGCGGCGGACGCAGACAGTAGCGGGCCAGCTCCTCGCGCAGCGGCTCCAGCACACCGTCCAGACCGGCGGCCCAGCCACCGACCACCACCAGCTCCGGATCGAGCGCCAGCACCAGGGCCGCCACATCGTGCACCAGCCGCTGGAGGAACCGCTCGACCGCCGCCTGCGCCTCCGCGTCACCCTGCCGGGCCTTGGCGAACACCGCGGCCACCGCCTGCTCGTCCAGCGGCTCCAGCGGCGTCCCCGTGGTCGACAGCAGATGCTCCGGCGTCACGTCCCGGCCCAGCAGGTGCAGCGCCCCGATCTCCCCGGCCGCCCCGCCGAACCCCCGGTGCAGCCGCCCGCCGATCAGCGAACCGGCCCCCGGGCTCAGCCCGGCCAGGACGAAGACGATGTCGTCGGACTCGGTCGCCGCACCCTTCCAGTGCTCGGCCACCGCGGCGGCGTTGGCGTCGTTCTCCACGAGGACCGGGCAGCGGAACGAACGCCGCAGCCGCTCTCCGAGAGCCAGCCCCGTCCACCCCGGCAACGCCGTGCCCAGCCGCACGGTCCCGTCCGCCTCCACGATGCCCGGACTGCCGACGCCGACGGCCCGCAGACTGCTCCGGGCCACGCCGGTGCGGCGCAGCAGGTCCGCGATCACGGCCCGCACCTGGTCGAGCCGCTCGTCCGCACCGGCCGTCTCCGACACCATGCGGGAGCCCGCTCCGCTCACCCGGCCGTCGAGCCCGGACAGAAGGGCCGAAACCCGGTGCGGCCCGATCTCGACACCCAGCAGGTGCCCGGCCTCGGCCCGGAAGCGGAACCGGCGCGCCGGCCGTCCCTGGCGCCGCGCCTCACTCTCGTCGGGCAGCGCCTCGACCACCAGGCCGGCCTCGAACAGGCCCTCGACGACGCCTTCGACCGTCGGCCGGGAGAGACCCGTGATCCGGGTCAGATCCGTGAGCGTCGGCGAACCGGCCCCTCTGAGGGCGTGCAGTACCACCGCTGAATTGATCCGCCGCAGCAGCGACGGATCTCCCCCGGTCAGCCGGCTCACGGTGTGTCCTCCCAGCTCGTGCGCATGTCTGCCGGATCGTACTCGCTGCTCGCAGGGGCTGCGAGCGGCTCCGCAAGCCGGTATCGAGCCGCAACCTGCGTCGGCTCGGAGCCGCGGAACCGGAGGCGTACGCCGCGACGACCGCGTGCGTACGGTCCGGCGTACCCAACTCCGTAAGAATCGAACTGACATAGGGCTTCGCCTTCCCGGCGCCGGCGGACGGCCCGGCGACGACCTCCGCGTACGACAGACTTCGGGCCACCAACCGGAGCAGGCGCACGGCTCGCACGGTCTCCGCAAGGGCCTGCGCGATGCCGGGGGCAGGGCAACGGCTGTCGGTGGCGGACGGTTTACTGACGGTATGACGACCGCACACCATCTCCGCCTCATCGACGGGATGCGCACCAGGGAGTTCCCCCGGGCGCGTACGCCGTCGGGCTCGGGAGTCAGCGGACCCGGCTACCACACGACATTCCTGCGCACCGACCACGAACCGTGGGATGACGACGAGCAAGTCGGCCCGGAGCACCGGGCCCAGTGCCTGGCGGAGCACGACGCGCTGCTCACGCTCCTCACCGCCCGCTGGGGCGAACCGCAGCTGGTGAGCCTGTGGAGCGCGCAGGAGCGGATGCTGGCGGGCGAGGTGATACCGGAACCCTGGGCGGACCCGGTGGCCGGATGCGAGTTCGTCCGGCTGTGGCAGGTCGAGGAGCGGTGGGTCGCGATCGGGCTGGTCCTGGAGGACGGCGGCCCGGGCTGCGAGCTGACGGTGCTGGTGACGGTCGTCGACCCGCCTTGACCTGGACGTCCGGAACCGGCGTACGGTCAGGGATCAGCCGGAGAGGTCCGGCGCACGTACGGCTTCGCGCAGACGGGCGTACTCCTCGGCCATCGTGTCGACCGTCCAATGCGCGTTGAGGCCACTGGGGTTGGGCAGCGCCCACACCTGGGCACCGCCGATCGTGCGCTCCTGGCGGCCGATCCGCGCGCGGGGCTCGCCGAAGGCCGTGCGGTAGGCGGTGATGCCGACGACCGCGAGCCACGCCGGCGCCAGCCGCTCGACCCGCTCGGTCAGAGCCGCTCCGCCTTTCCGGAACTCGTCCGCGCCGAGTTCGTCCGCGCGAGCCGTCGCCCGGGCGACCACATTGGTGATGCCGAGGCCGAGAGGCAGCAGCTCCGCCTGTTCCGCGGGCAGGAACTGACGAGGCGTGAAGCCCGAGCGGTGGAGGACCGGCCAGAACCGGTTGCCGGGATGCGCGAAGTGGTGGCCCGTGGTCGCGGTCATCAGGCTCGGATTGATCCCGCAGAAGAGCACGCGCAGACCGCCCGCGGCCACATCGGGGACGATGCGGTCGCGGGCGGCGCTCAGCTCTTCCGGCGTCATGCGGTGAACCTGCGGGTCATGCCGTGGACGCGGTGCCGGTCAGAGGATCGAGCCGGGAGTGTACGCAGCGGCCTGCGGGTGCTGCTTGGTGATCTCCTCGATCCGGGACACCAGCGCCGCCACCTGGTCGCCCGCCGCCCCTGTGAACGAGAGCTTGTCGGCCATCAGCGCGTCCAGCTGCGCACGGTCGAGCGGGATGCGCTCGTCGGCGGCCAGCTTGTCGAGCAGCTCGTTGCGCTCAGCACCCCGCTCCCGCATCGCCAGTGCGGAGGCGACCGCGTTCTCCTTGATCGCCTCGTGGGCCAGCTCGCGGCCGACCCCGGCCCGTACCGCGCCCATGAGGACCTTGGTGGTCGCCAGGAACGGCAGGTAACGGTCCAGCTCACGCGCCACGACGGCGGGGAAGGCGCCGAACTCGTCCAGCACCGTCAGGAAGGTCTCCAGCAGACCGTCGAACGCGAAGAACGCGTCCGGCAGCGCCACCCGGCGGACCACGGAACAGGACACATCGCCCTCGTTCCACTGGTCGCCCGCCAGCTCACCGGTCATCGAGGCATAGCCCCGCAGGATCACCATCAGACCGTTGACCCGCTCGCAGGAGCGCGTGTTCATCTTGTGCGGCATCGCGGACGAGCCGACCTGACCCGGCTTGAAGCCCTCGGTCACCAGCTCGTGTCCGGCCATCAGCCGGATCGTCTTCGCCACCGACGAGGGCGCCGCGGCGAGCTGGACCAGAGCGGTCACCACGTCGTAGTCGAGAGAGCGCGGGTAGACCTGGCCGACCGAGGTGAACGCCTCGGCGAAGCCGAGGTGTGCGGCGATGCGCTGTTCCAGGTCGCCGAGCTTGGCCGCGTCACCGCCCAGCAGGTCCAGCATGTCCTGCGCCGTACCGACCGGGCCCTTGATCCCGCGCAGCGGGTAGCGGGAGAGGAGGTCCTCCAGCCGGCCGTAGGCCACCAGCAGCTCGTCGGCCGCGGTCGCGAACCGCTTGCCGAGCGTCGTCGCCTGCGCGGCCACGTTGTGCGAGCGACCGGCGATGACCAGCTCGCCGTACTCCGCAGCGAGCTTGCCGAGCCGGGCCAGCACGGCCACGGTACGGTCGCGCATCAGCTCCAGCGAGAGGCGGATCTGCAGCTGCTCGACGTTCTCCGTGAGGTCCCGGGAGGTCATGCCCTTGTGGACCTGCTCATGACCCGCGAGGTCGTTGAACTCCTCGATCCGGGCCTTCACGTCATGCCGGGTGATCTTCTCGCGCTCGGCGATCGACGCCAGGTCGACCTGGTCGAGCACCCGCTCGTAATCGGCCAGTGCTCCGTCCGGCACCTCGATCCCGAGGTCCTTCTGAGCGCGCAGCACCGCCAGCCACAGCTGACGCTCCAGCTTCACCTTCTGCTCGGGGGACCAGAGGACGGCCAGCTCCGTGGAGGCGTAGCGGCCGGCCAGGACATTGGGGATGCGAGGCTTCGCAGACACAGCAGTCACGTAAAGGGATTCTACTGTCGGTTTCTGCAGGCCAGCGCCGCGGGCCTCTTTGTGGCTTGCTACGAAGAGGCGGAGGCCGGGCCCTCCTCGGAGGAGAACCTGCGCCAGCCCGCCACCGGGCCCGGGGTCTCGCCGTCCGCGGGCGTGATCCAGAAGGCCGAGGCCGTCCCGGCGTCGAACTGCGCGCCCCAGCGGCCGTCTCCCGAGGACCGGCCCGTGAGCCGGCGGCCGATCCACGGCCCGAGGTGGCGGCGGGCGAAGCGGATGTCGTCGGCGCGCCGGTTCGCCCAACGCGGCGGCAGAGAGGCGGGGGCCGGCGCCTGCCAGTCGAGCTCCGGCGGCAGGCCCAGCGTCTGCCAGACCGCCTCCGCCACCCGCCGGTGCCCTTCGGCGGCGAGGTGCAGCCGGTCGGCGTCCCACATGCGCGGGTCGCTGAGCGAGGGCGCGGAGTAGAGATCGACCACCGAGGCACCGTGCCGGGCCGCGAGGTCGTCGATCAGAGCGAACAGCGCCTCCATCCGAGGCCGGAACCGGTCGAACACCGGCCCGCTGCGGCCCGGGCTGCGCATCAGCACCAGCTGCTTGCAGGACGGAGCGAGCCGCTCCACGGCCTCTTCCAGCCGGCCCCTGACCATGCCCATGTCGCACTTCGGGCGGAGCGTGTCGTTCAGCCCGCCGACGAGCGTCACCACATCGGCCTGCATCGCCGCCGCCGCGCCCACCTGCTCGTCGACGATCTGGCTGATGAGCTTGCCGCGCACCGCGAGGTTGGCGTACCGGAATCCGGGGGAGCGGGACGCGAGCCGGGAGGCGAGGACATCGGCCCAGCCCCGGTACGTGCCGTCGGGGAGCAGATCCGACATGCCCTCGGTGAAGGAGTCGCCGACCGCGACGAGACTGGTGTAGGAGGCATTCAATTCCATGGCCCGCCGATTCTACCGTGGCGACTCTCCGTACCGTCCGGGCGGTACGGAGAGCCATCGCGCCTGGCGTTCAGCGGGACTGAGCCCTGCCCACCAGCTCACGCAGCACGTCCTCCATCGTGACCATGCCGACCAGCCGGTCGCCCTCGTCGAGCACCGCCGCGAGATGCGTCCGGCTGCGCCGCAGCGCGGTCAGTACGTCGTCCAGCGGGGTCGCCGCGCGGACCCGGGCGATCGGCCGCAGAGCCGTGACCGGGAACGGCGCGTTCCGAGGCGTCGCGTCCAGGGCGTCCTTCACATGGAGGTAGCCCAGGATGCGGCCCTCGCTGTCCATCACCGGGAACCGCGAGAAGCCGGACACGTGCGAGAGCCGCTCCAGCTCCTCGGGCGTGGTGCCGACCCGGGCGTACAGCACCCGGTCCACCGGCATGACCACATCCCGTACCGGACGCCGCCCCAGCTCCAGGGCGTGCCGCAGCCGCTCCGCGGAGCGGTCGTCGACCAGCCCCGCGTCCCCGGCGTCCTTCACCAGCCGAGCCAGTTCGTCGTCCGAGAACGTCGCGGAGACCTCGTCCTTCGTCTCCACCCGCAGGAGCTTGAGCAGGGCGTTGGCGAAGGCGTTGATCGCGAAGATCACCGGACGCAGCGCCCGGGCCACCGCGACCAGCGGCGGCCCCAGGAGCAGCGCGCTGCGCGCCGGTTCGGCCAGCGCGATGTTCTTCGGCACCATCTCGCCCAGTAGCATGTGCAGATAGGTCGCCACGCTCAGCGCGATCACGAAGGAGAGCGGGTGCACCAGCCCGTGCGGCACCCCCACCGCGTCGAAGACCGGCTCCAGCAGATGGGCGATGGCGGGCTCGGCCACGATGCCCAGCACCAGGGTGCAGAGCGTGATGCCGAGCTGGGCGGCGGCCAGCAGCGCCGACACATGCTCAAGACCCCAGATGACGCTGCGGGCCCGCCGGTCGCCGGCCTCGGCCTGCGGCTCGATCTGGCTGCGGCGTACGGAGATCAGGGCGAACTCGGCGCCCACGAAGAAGGCGTTGACCACCAGGGTCAGCAGACCGATGAAGAGCTGAAGAACGATCACCGGCCCTCCTCCGCCTGCTCCTCGGCACCGGGCAGCGGCGCGTGCAGCAGCGCCCGCGCGGCCCGCCGGCCCGTGGCGTCCACCACGTCGATCCGCCACCCCGACAGCTCGACGGTGTCGTCCACCGTCGGGATCCGTCCGAGCTCGGCGGCGATCAGCCCGGCCAGCGTCTCGTACGGCCCGTCCGGCACCCGCAGCCCGATCCGGCTCAGCTGGTCGGTGCGGGCCGCGCCGTCGGCCGACCACAGCGTGCGGCCGTCGGCGTCCTCACCGGCGGCCGCCAGATCGGGCGTCTCATGCGGATCGTGCTCGTCGCGGACCTCGCCGACGACCTCCTCCACGATGTCCTCCAGCGTCACGACCCCGGCCGTACCGCCGTACTCATCGATCACCACCGCCATCGCGAGCTTGCCGGACAGCTGGTCCAGCAGCCGGTCGACGGTGAGCGTCTCCGGTACGAGAAGAGGCTCACGCAGCATCTCCGACACCCGTTTGCGGGGACGCTCGTCGGCCGGGACCGCCAGCACGTCCTTGATGTGGGCGACGCCGACCACCGTGTCCAGGCTGCCGCGGTAGACCGGGAAGCGGGAGAGGCCGGTGGCGCGGGTAGCGTTGGCCACGTCCTCGGCCGTCGCCCGCATCTCCAGCGCGGTCACCTGGACTCGAGGCGTCATCACGTTCTCCGCGGTCAGCTGCGCCAGATTCAGGGTCCGTACGAAGAGTTCGGCGGTGTCCGCCTCCAGCGCGCCCTCCTTCGCGGAGTGCCGCGCCAGCGCGACCAGCTCCTGCGGACTGCGGGCTGAGGCCAGCTCCTCGGTCGGCTCCAGGCCGAAGCGGCGCACGATCCGGTTGGCCGTGTTGTTGAGGTGGCTGATGAAGGGCCGGAACACGGCGGTGAACATCCGCTGCGGTGTGGCGACCGCCTTGGCCACGGAGAGCGGCGAGGAGATCGCCCAGTTCTTCGGCACCAGCTCGCCGACCACCATCAGCACCACCGTGGACAGGGCCGTACCGATGACGAGCGCCAGCGTGGACGCCGCGGCGGGCGGCATCCCGGCGGCCTCCACCGGGCTGCGGATAAGCTTGGCGATCGACGGCTCGGAGAGCATGCCGATCACCAGGTTGGTGACGGTGATCCCGAGCTGCGCGCCGGAGAGCTGGAAGGTCAGGCTCCGTACGGCCTTCAGAGCGCTCCCGGCACCACGGTCACCGCGCTCGGCGGCCCGTTCCAGCTCCCCGCGCTCCACCGTGGTCAGCGAGAACTCCGCCGCGACGAAGGCACCGCACGCGACACAGAGCAGCAGGGCGACGAACAGCAGAAGCACTTCGATCATCGGTTCACCTCCGTCCCATGATCGGGCAGGGTCGGCGGGATCGCGCGATGTCGGCGGATGCGGCTACCGGGAGGCTCGCCCATGGACGGACTCTCACACCTTTCGGCAGGAGGTGACGGGAGGGGCATGTCATCGTAGGCGTCTGCCCACCGGTGCCGTGTCCTACCGGGTCAGTCCGCGAGTGGCTTCACCCAGCGGCTCCACTGCGGCTGATGCCCGTACCCGGCCGCGCGCCAGGCGTGGTGTGCCGGCTCGTTGCGGTCCAGCACCATGGCGTCGGCGCGCCGTCCGCCGAGCGCGGCGAACCGTTCCTCCGCCGCCGCGAGAAGCGCGCCGCCCACACCTGCACGCCGCTGCTCCGGATGGACCGCGAGCCGGTAGAGATGGCAGCGCCAGCCGTCGAAGCCCGCGATCACCGTGCCCACCAGCGTTCCGTCCCGCTCCGCGAGGATCAACGCCTCAGGGTCCCGTTCCACCAGGCGTGCGACCCCGTCCCCGTCGTCGCTGATGCTGGTGCCCTCCGCGGCCACCTTCCAGAACGCGAGGACCTGGTCCAGATCGGCCGAGGTCGCCGGCCGGAGCGAAAGATCGTCCATGGCGGCCATCCCACCACCCGCCGGCCCGGGAAGTCGACCGCTTTCCCGGACCTCCTCTTGCCGGTGCTAGCGCACCCGCGCTAGCTTGGAAGGGTGCCCAAGACTCAGCTGAACGTCCGAGTGGACGAGGCCACCGCCGAGGCCGCGCGGCAGCGCGCGCTCCAGAGGGGGATGAGCGTGAACCGCTATATAGAGGAGCTGGTCAAACAGGACGCCGGCGAGGTGGGACACACCTTCGTCGAGGCCGCCGCCGACTTCATGAAGCAGTACGAGTCGGTCTTCGCCGAGGAGTTCGGCCCGGAGGGCGAAGGTCCTCGGCGCGAAGGCACTCAGCACGAAGGCACCCGTTGAACCTGCGCATCGACCTCTCCTGGCTGCTCATGGTCGCCGAGCACAAGACGCCCGGTGACCCGCAGGTCGTCGACTGGGGCGCGCTCGTCGCCGCGGTCGCCCGCCACGAGGCGGAGATCTTCGGCAGCGCCGTCTACAGCGACCCGCACACGCGCGCGGCGGCCCTGTTGCAGCTGCTGCTCCACGTGCCCGCCCTGGAACGCTCCAACGCGATGTTCGCCTCGGCCGTCGCGTACGGCTATCTCGTCGCCTCCGGCCTGAAGGTCATCACCTCACCCGAGCAGGTCCGCGATCTGGCCCTCCTGGTCAAGCAGGGCAAGGCGGACGTGCGGGCCATCGCGGACGAGCTGCGCCGGTGGAGCGTATGAGACGCGGCGCGGTCACTCCACTGTGAACGGCTTACGGGCCACGCCCAGCACACACGGCGACGACGGGAACCGCACACCCTTCTCCGGGATCCGCAGCCTTCTGTACGTCCCCAGCTCGAAGCCCGCCGCCTCGATCGCGGCCAGCGGCTCCCGGGCCGTATGACAGCCGCCGAAGAGGAGCGGCCACACCGTCCGGTCCGCCGTGCGCTGTGCGGCCGCCAGCGCCCTGCCCGGTGCCAGTCCGTGTTCGAAGAACCGCAGCTCGCCGCCCGGGCGAAGGACCCGCCGGATCTCGGCGAGCGCCTTCGGCAGATCCCGTACGGTGCACAGGACCAGTGAGGCCACCGCCGCGTCGAACGCCTCGCTCTTGGCCGGCAGCGCCTCGGCCGCTCCCGGTACGACGTCCACCGGCACCTCGGCGCGCAGCCCGGCGCGGACGGCGAGCTGCCGCAGCGAGCGCTCCGGCTCCAGCGCCACGACCTCCGAGACGGCTCCCGGATAGTGCGCGAAGTTCAGCCCGTTCCCCGCACCGATCTCGATGACCCGGCCGGAGAGCCCCGCCAGCAGCTCCTCGCGGTACGCGGCGACGCCGCCCTTGAGGTCGGCCGTCACGCTCATCCGGGCGTAGAAGCGGGCGAAGACCGGGTGGTGCACGGCGTCGCGCGGGAGCTTCCCGTTGCGCAGCTGCATGACGGACCTCCGTGAGCGTGAGGGAGAGGACGAGGCGGCTCTCCTCATCGATTCTCCCCCGTACGGACGGGTCCAGGCATGTCCGTACGGCACCTCCGCCTCACAGCGACGGCACGGTCCATGTCCCGCCGAGCTCCGGCGCCAGCCAACCGCCCGCCCGCGCCGCGAAGTCGCCGCCCGACAGCGCTCCCGCACCGGCCGGCACGGCTCCCAGCAGCGGTGCGCCCGCCACCACCGGGAGGTCCTCGATGTTGCACCGGGAGGCCAGGTCCGGCCGCTCCGGCATGCTGCCGACCACCACGCCCCGGCACTCCAGCCCACGGGCCCGCAGCGCCTCGGCCGTCAGAGCGGTGGCGTTCAACGTGCCCAGCCCCGCCGGCGCCACCACCAGCACCGGTGCGGACAGCAGCCGTGCCGCGTCCGCCAGCGTGGCGCCCTCGTCGTCGAACCGGACGAGCAGCCCGCCGGCTCCCTCCACCAGCACCAGGTCATGCTCGGTGGCCAGCTTCTCCGCCGCCTCGGCCACCTCGTGCGGCCGCACCGGCGCGAGCCCGGCCCGCCGAGCGGCCGTCGCCGGTGCCAACGGCTCGGGGAATCGGGCCAGTTCGACCGCGGTCACATGGCCGCCGGCCAGCCGCGCCACCTCCGCCGCGTCTCCCGGCTCCCCGGGCGCGAGCCCGGTCTGCGCGGGCTTCAGCACCGCGACCCGGCGCCCACGCGCGGCGGCCGCCACCGCGGCGGTCACCACGGTCTTGCCGATCTCGGTGCCCGTGCCGGTCACCACAAGGATCGTCGCCATGTCAGCCCTCCCGTGCCGCGGCGCACACGGCTCGGCAGATCCGTCGTACGTCGTCGTCCCCGGTGACGTACGACGGCATCGTGTACACGAGATCGCGGAACGGCCGCAGCCACACGCCCTCGCGCACGGCCGCCCGGGTCGCCGCCGCCATGTCCACCTCGTGGTCGAGCTGGACGACGCCGATCGCCCCGAGGACGCGTACGTCCACGACGCCGGGGATCTCCGACGCGGCCGCCAGACCGGAGCGCAGCCCCGCGCCGATCCGCGTTACCTCGCCCTCCCAGTCCTGCCCGAGCAGCAGGTCCACCGAGGCCGAGGCGATCGCGGCGGCCAGCGGGTTGCCCATGAACGTCGGGCCGTGCGCCAGCACCGGCACCTCGCCGCGCGAGATCCCTTCGGCCACCCGCGAGGTGCAGAGCGTCGCCGCCATTGTGAGATAACCGCCGGTCAGCGCCTTGCCGACGCACATGACATCCGGCGAGACACCGGCATGCGCGGCGGCGAACAGTTTGCCGGTCCGCCCGAAGCCGGTCGCGATCTCGTCGAACACCAGCAGCACGTCCAGCTCGTCGCACGCCTCGCGCAGCACCCGCAGATAGGCGGGCGAGTGGAACCGCATCCCGCCGGCCCCTTGCACCACCGGTTCCACGATGACGGCCGCCAACTCGTGGGCGTGCGCGGCGATCAGCTCCCGCAGATGGGTCACGTAGGCGGGGTCCGGCTCCGCGTCGAAACCGTCCGGCGGGGCGTCGGCGAAGACCTGGCGGGGCAGGGCGCCCGACCACAGCTCGTGCATCCCGCCGTCCGGGTCGCACACCGACATCGGCTGCCAGGTGTCACCGTGGTAGCCGCCGCGCCAGGTCAGCAGCCGCCGCTTCTCCGGACGGCCGGCCGAACGCCAGTACTGCAGGCACATCTTGACCGCGACCTCGACCGACACGGACCCCGAGTCGGCGAGGAACACGTGCTGGAGCGGCTCCGGCGTGATCTCCACCAGCCGGGTCGCCAGCCGGACGGCGGGCTCATGGGTGAGCCCGCCGAACATCACATGGCTCATCCGGTCCAGCTGGCCGCGCGCGGCCTCGTTGAGGACCGGGTGGTTGTAGCCGTGCACCGCCGACCACCAGGACGACATGCCGTCCACCAACTCGCGCTGCCCGTCGACGGGTTCGGCGAGACGGAGCCGTACACCGGAGGCCGACTCCACGACCAGCGGCTCCTGCCGGCCCGGCATCGGACCGTAGGGGTGCCAGACGTGCGCGCGGTCCAGTGCCCGCAGCTCGTCGGGAGCGTACGGTTTCGGCTCGGCGGGCCGGCGGAGTCCGGGGTCGTACGGCTCAGGCATTGGGCGCGAGATCCGTCCCCGCACCGCGGCGGCGGACCGCCACCAGATCCGTACGCGCGCCGGTTGTCTCCGCGGCCAAAGTGCTCTCCTCGCCGCCTCCGACGGCCGCATGACCACCGCACGGCCCGCAGCCGCCACCGGACCCTTCATGCGAACCACAACCGGCGGCACCGGACGTCTCATGCGAACCGCACCCGCCGGCGAGCGCGTCGGCCCGGTGGCGCGGCAGCGTCGTCGTGCCCTGGCCCTCCACCTCGAAACCGGCGTCCGCGATCATGTCCAGGTCGGCCTGGCCCGCCTGGCCCTCGCTGGTCAGGTAGTCGCCGAGGAAGATCGAGTTCACCAGGTGCAGCGCCAGCGGCTGCATCGAGCGCAGATGCACCTCACGCCCGCCCGCGAGCCGGACCTCCACGTCCGGGCAGACGAAGCGGACCATGGCGAGGATCCGCAGGCAGCGCTGCGGGGTCAGGTTCCACTCCTTGGCGAGCGGCGTGCCTTCGAACGGGATCAGGAAGTTGACCGGCACCGAGTCCGGGTCCAGGTCGCGCAGCGCGAAGACGACGTCGACCAGGTCCTTGTCGCTCTCGCCCATCCCGGCGATCAGCCCGGAACACGCCGAGAGCCCGGCCGCCTGGGCCTGCTGGACGGTCTCCACCCGGTCCGCGTACGTGTGGGTGGTCGTGATCGCCCCGTACGTCTCCTCGGACGTGTTGAGGTTGTGGTTGTACGCGTCGGCGCCCGCCGAACGCAGCCGGTCGGCCTGTCCGTCGGAGAGCAGACCGAGACAGGCGCAGACCTCCACGCCGTCGTTCTGCTCCTTGATCGCCTCGATGGTCTTGGTGACCCGGTCGACGTCCCGGTCGGTCGGCCCGCGTCCGCTCGCCACCAGGCAGACCCGCTTGGCCCCGCCCGCCACTCCGGCGGCGGCCGCCTTCGACGCCTCGTCCGGCTTCAGCCAGGTGTACTTGAGGATCCCGGCCTTGGAGCCGAGCCGCTGCGAGCAGTACGAGCAGTCCTCGGGGCAGAGCCCGGACTTCAGGTTGACCAGGTAGTTGAGTTTGACGCGCCGCCCGAACCACTGGCGGCGTACCTTGCCGGCGGCGGCCACCACGTCGAGCAGGTCGTCGTCGGAGGTCGCCAGCACGGCGAGCGCTTCTTCGCGGGTCGGCAGTTCGCGCCGCAGCCCCTTGTCCACCAGCGTGTTCAGCAGGTCCATGAAAGATGATCCTGGCGTACCGCACCGCCTCCAGCCAAGGAGGAACCAGACAGGAGACGCGGGGGAGGGTGTGTGTATTGCCACACCCTGACCTGCTGCGCACCCCGCTAGGGTCTGTGAGCTGCCTACAAAAGGGACCACCTCATGTCCTTCGCTCCGCCCTCCTCCCCATTCGACTGGATCGACGACGAGGCCCGCCGCCGGGCCGCCGCCGGACTCGTCCGGGCCCTGCGCCCGAGGAGTGCGGAGGCCGAGCTCCTCGACCTCGCGAGCAACGACTACCTGGGCCTCACCCGCCACCCCGAGGTCACCGCCGCGGCGGCCGGTGCCGCGCACCGCTGGGGCGCGGGCGCGACGGGTTCCCGGCTGGTCACCGGCACCACCGCACTGCACACCGAACTCGAACGGGAACTCGCCGACTTCTGCGGCTTCGAGGCGGCCCTCGTCCTCTCCTCCGGCTACGCGGCCAACCTGGCGGCGCTGACCGCGCTGAGCGGGCGCGGTTCGCTGATCGTCTCCGACGCCGGTAACCACGCCTCCATCGTCGACGGCTGCCGACTCTCCCGCGCGGAGACCGCCGTCGTCCCGCACGCCGATCCGGACGCCGTCGCCAAGGCGCTCCAGGCTCACGACGGACGGGCGCTCGCGGTCACCGACTCGGTCTTCTCGGTGGACGGAGACGCGGCACCGCTCGCCGCGCTGGCCGAGGTCTGCCGCGCCGCCAACGCGGCCCTCGTCGTGGACGACGCGCACGGCCTCGGCGTCCTCGGCGACGGCGGACGCGGCGCACTCGCCGCCGCCGGCCTGGCGGGCGGCGCGGGCACCGTCGCCACGCTGACCCTCTCCAAGTCGCTTGGCAGCCAGGGCGGCGCGGTCCTCGGACCGGCCCGGGTCATCGACCACCTGGTCAACACGGCCCGTACGTTCATCTTCGACACCGGCCTCGCCCCGGCGGCGGCGGGCGGCGCGCTCGGCGCGCTGCGGCTGCTGCGCCGGGAACCGGAACGCGCGGCCAGGGCCCGGGAGGTGGCGGCCGCGCTGTACGGGCGGCTCACCGCCGCCGGGCTGACGGCGGTCCGCCCGGACGCGGCGGTCGTCTCCGTACGGGCACCTTCCGCCGACGCGGCGGTGCGGTGGGCCGCCGACTGCCGTGCGGCCGGCGTGGCGGTCGGATGCTTCCGGCCGCCGTCCGTGCCGGACGGCATCTCGCGGCTGCGCCTCACCGCGCGGGCCGACCTGACCGAGGAGCAGATCGGCGCCGCGGTGGCCACGGTCGTCGCCACCGCTCCTCGGGAGGCCGGCGTTCCGCTCAACTGAGGAGGCCCGGCTCCAGCCCGGCCACGAAGGTGGTCCAGACCGTCGCGGAGAAGCGCAGTGGCGGCCGCTCCACGTCCTTGGAGTCGCGTACGGCGAGGAGCGCGCCGCCGGGCTCGGGGCCGTACAGCCGCGCGGTCTCCACGCAGTTGTTCATTCCGGTGGAGCGGCTGCTGCGGCGCCACCTGAGCGGCTCCGTGTGAGGTACGAGACGGTCGGACATGGTGCCCCCCTCGGGCAGAGTCGGACGTCCTGTCGGGTCAGCGGATCGCCGGATCAGCGTGCCGGCGAAAGCCGCGGCGGATCGCGGCGATGAGCTCCAGCGAGTGGTCCGGCGGCAGTGCGTGTGTCTGCAAGGTGCGGAAGGCCGAGCTGTACGCGTCGAGGTCTTCTTTCCGCTCCAGATAGAGGCTACTCGTCAAGTGGTCGAGAACAACCACATCCAGATCAGAAATGTTCGGAAAGGAGAAGATGACGAAAGGCGAAGTGAGCCCGACGTACCCGCCGACCGAGAACGGCAGCAACTGGAGCTGTACGTGGGGGAGTTGAGCCACCTGTGCCAGATGGTCCAGCTGGTCCCGCATCACCTCGGGCCCGCCCACCTCCCGGTGCAGCACCGCCTCGTCCAGTACGGCGGTGAAGCGCAGCGGCGGCTTCGCGCGCAGCACGCGCTGACGGGTCAGCCGCACCTCGACCAGCGAGTCGAGATCGTCCGCCGGCAGGCCGTCGAGCGAGGCCCGGGTCACCGCCCGCGCGTAGCCGGCCGTCTGAAGGAGGCCCGGCACCACCGAGGTCTCCAGGGTCCGCACCGTATCGGCCTGGGACTCCAGGCTGATGAAGTCGCGGTACTGCGGCGGGATCAGCCCGCGGTACGCGTGCCACCACCCCGCGCCTCCGCCGCCCGCCGAACCCGCCAGCACTTCGAGCAGCGCGCGCAACTGCGCGTCGCGCACCGCGTAGAGGTCGAGCAGGCGCGTCACATCGCCGGGCGTGACCCCGCTCGCGCCGGTCTCGATACGGCTCACCTTCGACTGGTGCCAGCCGAGCAGGTGCGCCGCGTCCCGGCTGGTCAGTCCGGAGCCGTGGCGCAGGTTCCGTAACTCCTCGCCGAGCTTCCGTCGTCGGACGACGGGGCCGTGCTGCATCCGGGTCTCCTCGCGCTGTGCGGAACGGAACGGAACCGTCACGCATCGCACGGTCCGGCCCCGCAAGGGGGTCAGTGTGCCCGTCGTCCGGGTGGTGCGGGACCCGAATTCACCGCTTCGAGCGACAGATATATGCATATCTTGGTCGAACGTCGTTACAGCGAGCTTCAACAGTGGCAGTCTGGCGCGAAGCACAATCCCGGCCGACCGCGGGTCGGCCGGGGCGCGAAAGGGACGGCGTCGCCATGGCAGACCATCAGGAAGCAACCGTCACCCTGCCGAGCGATCCGGTCTCGGTCTCCTCGGCTCGTAGATATGTGGCCAGGACGTTGGCCGAATGGGGCCTCTCGGAGGAGACGGAGCTGGCCGACACCGTCCGGCTGATCATCTCCGAACTGACGACCAACGCGGTCCAGCACACGTTCGGCCAGTCGCCCACCTTCACCGTGGATCTGCGCCTCGAACGCGACGAGGAACTACGCCTCGGCGTGACGGACAGTCACCCTCGGTGGCCTCAGCGGCTGCCCGCCGCCGTACGGCAGGACAACGGGCGCGGCATGGTGATCATCCGGGCACTGGCCAAGGAGTACGGCGGCCGGCTGACGGTCGTCCCGACGGCCGAGGGCGGCAAGACAGTCTGGATCGCGCTGCCGTGGGCGGTACCGGTCCAGGGCTGAGAGCCGGGCGCGGGCGGGACGGCGGAGTTCAGGCCGCCGCCCGGCCGAACCCGCTGCGCAGCAGGGCCAGCAGCGTCGCCGCCGCCGCGGTCGCCCGGTCGCCGCGGTGCACCACGGAGATGGTCCGGCGGAACTCCGCGGGCTCCAGCCGCCGGACCGCCAGCGGCGTGGCCGACAGCGACGCCACCATCTCCGGCACCACCGCCACCCCGAGCCCCGCACTGACCAGCGCGCACACCAGCGCGTAGCCGGGCGACTCGCACACCACCGCCGGTGCGGCGCCCGCCGCCGCCAGCGCGCTCTCCACCCCGCGCCGGGGCGGATGGGCCGGAGCGCTGCTGATCAGCGGCCGGCCCGCCAGCTCGGCGACCGGCAGCCGCCCGGTGCCTTCGGAGAGCCGGTGGCCGACCGCCGTCGCCAGTACCAGCTCCTCGACCAGCAGCGGCTCGACGGTGACCCCGACGGGCGGCGGGTCGGCCACCGCCGGCTCGTACGTGTGGGTCAGCGCCAGGTCCACCTCGCCGGCGGTGACCGCCGCGACGCCGTCCGGCGGCTCGCACTCGGTGACGGCCAGCTCCACATCCGGATGGGCCCGCCGGAACGCGCTCAGGACCGGCGGCAGCAGATGCACCCCGGCCGTCGTGAACGTCCCGACCCGCAGCCTGCCGCCCGACAGCCCGGCCAGCTGCGCCAGCTCGTGCCGCGCCTGTTCCAGCTCGTCCAGCACCCGCCGCGCCCGGCCCGCCAACAGCTCACCGGCGGCCGTCAGCCGCGCGCCGCGATGGTGGCGCACCAGCAGCGTCGCGCCGGCCTCCCGCTCCAGTTTGGCCAGCTGCTGGGAGAGTGCGGGCGCGGTGTAGCCCAGGTGGGCGGCGGCCCGGGTGATCGATCCGGTCTCGGCGACCGCCACCAGCGCGGTGAGCCGCGTCGGGTCGTACATGAAGCGTTCCTTTAGGCAGACCCAGAAGATTCCAAGTACACGCTAAAGGCTCCGCCGGTCCACGCTGGACCCATGGACGCACAACTGATCGCCTTCACCGGGGTCGCCGCCGGGATGGTCGCGCTGCCCGGAGCCGACTTCACCGTCGTCGTACGCAACGCTCTGGCCTCGCGCACCGCCGGTCTGGCCACCGCGCTCGGTATCGCCGGAGGACTGCTCATCCATACCGCGCTCGCCGTGGCCGGCCTCGCGGCGGTGCTGCTGACGATGCCGGTACTGTTCCGCACGGTCCAGCTGCTCGGCGGCGCGTACGTGCTCCACCTCGGGATCAGCGCGCTGTACGCGATCCGGCGCCGGGTCGCCGAGGAGAGCCGCACGCCGGACCAGGTGCCGTCTGAGGGGCCCGAGGCGTCCGGCGGCGGACCGGAACAGCCGGTACGCGAAGGGTTCGGGCGCGCGCTGCGGCAGGGCTTCCTGACCAACGCGCTCAATCCCAAGGCGCCGGTCCTCTTCCTCAGCCTGCTGCCGCAGTTCGTCCCGGCCGGGCAGCCGCCGCTGCCCAGGACCCTGCTGCTCGCCGCCCTGGTCGTCGCTCTCGCCCTGGTGTGGTTCCCGGCCCTCGCCCTGCTCGTGGACCGGCTGGGACGGTGGCTGCGCCGGCCGCGTACCGCCCGGGCGATCGAGGGCGGCAGCGGCGTGGCGCTCACCGGACTGGGACTGGCGCTGGTGGCCGGGCCCCTCCTGCGCTGAGGTGCGCAGAGGGGGCCCGTGCCGCCCGCGGAGGAGAAGAGTGCGGCCGCAAGGGAAGAGCGTCCGGTCGGTGGGTCAGCGGACCCGTCCGTACCAGACGCTCTTGGACCAGATTTTCGCCTTGCGGACCACGTCCCCGGATTTGGGGGAGTGCCAGATCTTGCCGCCTCCGGCGTAGATGCCCACGTGGTAGACGCTGCGCCCGGAATGGAAGAAGACCAGGTCACCGAGTTTGCGCTGCGACTTCGAGATATGGCGGGTCTTGTTGTACTGCTGCTGTGCGGTGCGGGGAAGTTTTTTCCCGGCCTTCTTGAACGAGTAGAGAGTCAGTCCCGAGCAGTCGAACCGGCTGGGACCTGCTGCTCCGTACTTGTAGGGAGCACCCTTCTTCGACGCGGCGATCTTGAGCGCCTTCGTCGAATGGGTGGCGGCCTCGGCGTCGTTGACGAGGCCGGGCGCCAGCATCGCGGACGTCACGGCGAAGGTGAGTACGGAAGCCGTACCGACCCGGGCGAACAGAGACGGGACATGAACCTGCGCAGACATGCGCAACCCTTCGTCAGCCGCCTGTGAAGGATGACCTGTCGGGTTCGGGCTGGCGAAGTTGCCCGGCCGCGCGATGCGGCTTCACCCCGAGGGCTTACCGGTCTCCCGGTCGGCCCGTTGTGCTCGGGTCCTCCACTCCTGCCGATCCACTCCTTGTCGACCAGTCATCCGGGAGGCGGCAGGACTCGGCGTCCACCCGGACCGCCCCGCCGCGGTGGCGGGGGCTTGTCGTCCCAGGGATCTTGACTCACGAAGTGCCGGATTTCCGAGCTGAAACGGCGATTTGTGAGTCTCCTCACCACTGATCCATTCAGGTGGACAGGAGGCATTCGCGCCCGCTGGCGAGCCCGGCGCACACCCTCGTACCAGCGACGAAAGGGTGGATTTCGAGTACGACCCGTGCGTCGAGCGCAAGTTGGGACGTCGCTCGCGCGGGTGATCGCCTACGCCGAACGAGCGAGGAAAATCGGTCGCGGAACCGGGCGTGTCGCACGCCAGGTCGACCGGCCCGCTCCCGTAATGCGCTCCCGGCGCGCGTGGCGGCTCAGTTCGGAGCCGGCGGCATGGTGACCCTGCCTGCCCGCCGCTCGCCGTCCAGCACCCGCAGGGCCCGCGCGAGCGTCGCCGCGTGGATCTGCCGCTCACCGCGCTCGTGCATCAGGGCCAGCGCGTCGCGCAGGGCCGCCGCTCCGGAGGCCAGGGCCTGCGCGGCCCGCAGTGCGCTGTAGGTGTCGCTGCCGCGCGCCGGGTTGATGCGTCCCACCTGGTCGAGGACCGCCAGGTAACAGTCGATGAACTCGCCCTCGGCGCGGGTCAGTGCGGGCAGCGGCGGGAACTTTGGCGGCTCCATCGGCGGGTCACCTCACGTCGTGCGGCGGCTGGGAGAGCGCGCGGTTCTCCACGACGTGGTCCACCAGCCCGTAGGCGCGAGCGGCCTCCGCGTCGAGGATGGTGTCGCGCTCGACGTCGGCGGTGACCCGCTCGGCGGTCCGGCCTGTGTGCCGGACCAGCATCTGAGTGAACAGCTCGCGGGTGCGCACCAGTTCGCGCGCGTGGATCTCCAGGTCGGACGGCTGGCCCCGCAGCGGCTCGGCCCGTGCGGGTCGCTCAATGACTACCCGCGCGCCGGGCAGAGCATGTCGCCGCCCGGGAGCTCCGGCGGCCAGCAGAGCGGCCGCGTAGGAGCCGGCCTGCCCGAGGCAGAAGGTCTCCACCTCGCACGTCAGGTACCGCATCGTGTCGTAGACCGCCGCCATCGCCGCGAACGAGCCGCCGGGACAGTTGATGTAGAGGGCCAGCGGCCGGTCCGGCTCCGCGTGCTCCAGGTACATGAGCTGCGCGATCAGATCGCTCGCCGCGGTGTCGTCGATCGGGCTTCCGAGGAGGACGATCCGCTCGGACAGGAGCTTGGAGTACGGGTCCTGGGTGCGGGTTCCGGTCGCGGTGCGCTCGGTGAACTCGGGAAGTACGTGACGGGCGTCGGGTCGGATCATGGCGGAGCCCCTCTCCTGGGCGCGTGACGGAACGCAAGGAGCAGCGCAGGTGCGGCCCTACGCTCACGCTCCGTCAAAAATGTACAGGACGTACAGAGGAGGAGAGGGGCTTCCGTGTTCGCGGGATCCAGGAGCGGGCGGTGGACTGCTACTCGCAGCCGACTCCGTCGCCGTCGCGGTCGAGGTGGGAGGCGTACCCGGGGTCGCCTTGTCTGATGGGCGCGGCCCCCGCGGCACGGACGGCCGTGCAGTTCTTGTAGTACGTGGAGCCGCCGGCGGAGTCGTCGTCCTCGTCGTAGACCGGGTCGGGCGCCTCGGCGGCGGGCTCCGGCGGAGGAGCGGTGACGGTCACCCGTACCTTCTTGATCTTCGTGACCGTGGGGGCCGGTTCCGGGCTCGCCGTCACCGTGACCTTCGCCGTCTCCGTCACGGTGACGGTCACCGTCGGCCCCGGCTCGGCCTTCACCGCCGCCGTCCGCACGGTCTCCGGCTCCTCGCCGGTGGCGCCGATCCCGATGCCGAGCAGGAACAGCACACCGGCGGCGGGAAGGACGACACGCTTACGGGCCCAGCGCGGCCCGGACGTCGGACTCGGCGGGCCCGGCGGCGGCACGTTGGCGCCTTGTCCCCAGTCCGACTGCCGCGACGGGTGCTGCGGGTCGTTCCAATTCATCTTCCCCCCAAGGAAGTTCGTGGAGGAATGACGCTAGTGAGCCGGACGCACTCGCAGGAGGAGGATGTTCCGTTGGTGATGGAGTTGTGACCAAAGCGCGAGGAGGTAATGGTCAGGGGACCGGGTTGAACGGATGCCGCACGGCCCCGTCGTAGTTGTGCGCGCGCCTTAAGCTGGGGCCATGGCTTACGAGATTCCGGTGACGCAAGCACGGGCGGAGCTCGCCGACCTGATCAACCGCGTCGTCTACGGCGGTGAGCGGGTGGTCGTGACGCGCCACGGCAAACCGCTCGTCGCGCTGGTGTCCGCCGCCGACCTGGAACGGCTCGAAGGGCTCGAAGAGAAGGAGGCCGTGGTCGAGGAGCAGGTGATCAGCTCGGTCTCGTCGATCGGCTCCGCCGCCTCGGCTCCCGCCTCCAGCGACCGGCAGCGGTTCGGGATCGCCGCCGAGCATCGTGGGCAGGGCGGCTCGGGCGCCTGATGCCCGGCCGGGGCGGTTGAAGTCGGATCGGCTTGGCTCCAGCACGGTGACAGCCGCACGGGCACCCGTCCTCCGCCGCCGTCACCGCCTCACGCGGCGGCTGGGCGAGGACAGGGCTCGTGGCCGTCGCGGTGAGCGCATACGGGCCTTCCGGTCCGGCGGCAACCGCTCCGTATACGACCCGGCCCTTCACCGCTTCCCGCGCCGCCGCCTCGTCGGTGAAGCGGCATACCTCGAAGGCGCGGAGAACTTCGCCGCCTCGCCGTACAGCTCCGGTCCGAGACGCCGCGCGGCAGGCGACTCGCCGCACAGCTGGACGGCGCTTACGCCACGATGCGCGTCGCATGGACCACACTGATCGAGGCCTACCGGCACGCCGGGATCCTGAGCGGCGACGTGGCGGCCGGCCACGTGGCGCGCACGATGATCGCCGCAGTCCAGGGCTTCATCGTGCAGGAGGCGCTCTTCGGAGACGTACACCACGAGGTGCTGGAGAGCGGCCTGCGCGGGTCGATGTCCATGAGCCCGCAAAAGGCCAGTTAACGCAACGGAAAAACTTCCGCCCTAACGTGCAATACCTGGTCGCGGGAGCCGGATTCCCCGTTCAACGAACTGTTGAACGGGGATAGGGTCCCGCTGCGCCCGGAGGCCGGTACCGGGCGGTAGACGATGAGGTGGAAGCGTGCAACTGACCCCGCACGAGCAGGAACGCCTGCTCATCCATGTGGCCGCCGACGTGGCCGACAAGCGCCGGGCACGTGGGCTGAAGCTCAACCACCCCGAGGTCGTCGCCCTCATCACCGCCCACCTGCTGGAAGGCGCCCGGGACGGCCGTACGGTCTCCGAACTCATGGCGTCCGGCCGCAAGCTGCTCACCCGGGACGAGGTCATGGAGGGCATCCCGGAGATGCTGCACGACGTCCAGGTCGAGGCCACCTTCCCGGACGGCACGAAGCTCGTCACCGTCCACGACCCGATCGTCTGACGGGGCCGCGCCGATGATTCCCGGAGAGATCCTGTACGGGGACGGAGGCATCGCCCTCAACGAGGGGCGTCCCGTCACCCGCCTCACCGTCCTCAACGCCGCCGACCGTCCCGTCCAGGTCGGCTCCCACTACCACTTCGCCGAGGCCAACCCCGGGCTGCACTTCGACCGGGCGGCCGCGCACGGACTGCGGCTCCACATCGCGGCCGGTACGGCGGTCCGCTTCGAGCCCGGCATTCCCGTCGACGTCGAGCTCGTCCCTCTCGCCGGGCGCCGCATCGTCCCCGGCCTGCGCGGCGAGACCGGAGGTGCCCTCGATGCCTGATCTCAACAGGGCCGTGTACGCGGACCTCTTCGGGCCCACCACCGGCGACCGGATCCGCCTCGCCGACACCGACCTCTTCGTCCAGATCGAGGAGGACCGCTCCGGCGGCCCCGGACGCGCGGGCGACGAGGCGGTCTTCGGTGGCGGCAAGGTGATCCGCGAGTCCATGGGCCAGGCCCGCACCACCCGGGCCGAAGGCGCGCCGGACACCGTCATCACCGGCGCGGTCGTCATCGACCACTGGGGCATCGTCAAGGCCGACATCGGCATCCGCGGCGGCCGCATCACCGGCATCGGCAAGGCCGGCAACCCGGACACCATGGACGGCGTCCACCCCGACCTGGTGATCGGCCCGGAGACCGAGATCATCGCGGGCAACGGCAAGTTCCTGACGGCCGGAGCGGTCGACGCGCACGTCCACTTCATCTCACCGACCCTCATCGACCAGGCGCTCTCCAGCGGCATCACCACGCTCGTCGGCGGCGGCACCGGACCCGCCGAAGGCACCAAGGCCACCACCATCACACCCGGTCCCTGGCACCTGGCCCGGATGTTCGAGGCGCTGGAGACCTTCCCGGTCAACATCGGGCTGCTCGGCAAGGGCAACACCACGTCCCGCGACGCCATGTACTCCCAACTGCGCGGCGGAGCACTGGGGTTCAAGATCCACGAGGACTGGGGCGCCACTCCGGCCGCCATCGACGCCTGCCTCACCGTCTGCGAGGAGACCGGCGCCCAGCTCGCCATCCACACCGACACGCTCAACGAGGCCGGCTTCGTCGCGGACACCCTCGCCGCCATCGCCGGACGCACCATCCACGCGTACCACACCGAGGGCGCGGGCGGTGGGCACGCGCCCGACATCATCACGGTGGTCTCGGAGCCGTACGTCCTGCCCAGCTCGACCAATCCGACCCGGCCGCACACCGTCAACACCATCGAGGAACACCTCGACATGCTGATGGTCTGCCACCACCTCAACCCGGCCGTCCCCGAGGACCTCGCCTTCGCGGAGTCCCGTATCCGGCCCTCCACCATCGCGGCCGAGGACATCCTCCACGACCTCGGCGCCATCTCGATCATCTCCTCGGACTCCCAGGCGATGGGCCGGATCGGCGAGGTGATCCTGCGGACCTGGCAGACCGCCCACGTCATGAAGAAGCGGCGCGGAGCCCTGGCCGGCGACGGACGGGCCGACAACCGCCGGGTCCGTCGCTATGTCGCCAAATACACCATCAACCCGGCGGTCGCGCAGGGCCTGGACCGCGAGATCGGCTCGGTGGAGAGCGGAAAGCTCGCCGACCTCGTGCTCTGGGACCCGGCGTTCTTCGGCGTGAAGCCGCAGACCGTCATCAAGGGCGGCCAGATCGCGTACGCGCAGATGGGCGACGCCAACGCCTCCATCCCGACGCCTCAACCGGTCCTCCCACGGCCGATGTTCGGCGCGCTGGGCCGGGCGGCCGCGCGTGGCTCCTTCAACTTCGTCACCGAGACGGCGATCGCGGACGGCCTGCCCGAACGGCTGAGCCTGGAGAAGGAGTTCACGCCGATCACCAGCACGCGCGGGGTCACCAAGGCGGACATGCGGGAGAACGACGCGATGCCGCACGTCCACGTCGACCCCGACAGCTTCGCCGTCACCATCGACGGCGAACCGGTCGAGCCCGCACCGGCGGCGGAACTGCCCATGGCCCAGCGTTACTTCCTCTTCTGAGCCGGGCGGACCTCCAGCCATGTCACGCGCAGCTCTGCTCGTCCTCGCCGACGGCCGGTTCCCCGCCGGTGGCCACGCCCACTCCGGCGGCGCCGAACCGGCCGTCACTCAAGGCCGCATCCGTGACGCCGACGACCTCGCCGCCTTCTGCCGGGGCCGCCTGCACACCACCGGGCTCACCGCCGCCGCTCTCGCCGCGGCCGCCGCCCACGGCCTCGACCCGCTCGCGCTGGACGAGGCCGCCGACGCCCGTACGCCCTCACCGGCTCTACGGGCCACCGCCCGCAAGCTCGGCCGCCAGCTGATGCGGGCCGCCCGCGCCACCTGGCCGAGCCCCGAACTCGACGCGCTCGCCACGGCCCGGCCGCGCGGCGCCCACCAGCCCGTCGTCCTCGGTCTCACCGCGAGAGCGGCCGGGCTGGATCCCGAGGACGCCGCGCACTGTGTCGCGTACGAGACGGTCAGCGGCCCGGCCACCGCCGTGGTCCGGCTGCTCTCCCTCGACCCTTTCCAGGCCACCGCCGTACTCGCCCGCCTCGCACCGGAGCTGGACCGGGTGGCCGCACAGGCCGCCGAGGCCGCACGCCAAGGCATCGACGCCCTGCCCGCCGCCTCGGCCCCGCTCCTCGACATCACGGCCGAGGCGCACGCCGCCTGGCC
Source organism: Streptomyces sp. NPDC006174 (assembly GCF_040614075.1). Classification (NCBI taxonomy): domain Bacteria; kingdom Bacillati; phylum Actinomycetota; class Actinomycetes; order Kitasatosporales; family Streptomycetaceae; genus Streptomyces; species Streptomyces sp. NPDC006174. The sequence continues at coordinate 106,140 of NZ_JBEXTJ010000012.1, forward strand.
GGTCCGCCTCTTCGCGTCCTAGCCGGCCGGCCCCCGAGCCGGCTGCCCGACCACCCCGAATGGAGTCCCCATGCATCTCGGCCACACCCACGACGCCCCCGCCGCCGTCAGCGCCGACGCCACCCGCCCCGATGGCACCCGGCGCGCCCTGCGCATCGGGCTCGGCGGCCCGGTCGGCTCCGGCAAGACGGCCACCGTCGCCGCCCTCTGCCGCGAACTGCGCGACCGGCTCTCCATCGCCGTCGTCACCAACGACATCTACACGCGCGAGGACGCCGCCTTCCTCCTCCGCAACGCCGTCCTGCCGCCCGAGCGCATCCAGGCCGTGGAGACCGGCGCCTGCCCGCACACCGCGATCCGCGACGACATCTCCGTAAACCTCGAAGCGGTCGAGGACCTGGAGGACGCGGTGGGCCCGCTCGACCTGATCCTGGTCGAGTCCGGTGGCGACAACCTGACCGCCACCTTCTCCAAAGGTCTTGTCGACGCCCAGGTCTTCGTCATCGACGTGGCGGGCGGCGACGACATCCCGCGCAAGGGCGGCCCCGGCGTCACCACCGCCGACCTCCTGGTCATCAACAAGACCGACCTCGCACCGTACGTCGGCTCCGACCTCCAGCGGATGGCCCGCGACGCCAAAGAGCAGCGCGGCGAACTCCCCGTGCTCTTCACGTCGTTGACCTCCGCCGAGGGTGTCGGGCCGGTCGCGGACTGGGTGCGGGCGCAGCTCGCCGCCTGGACCGCATGAGCCTCCACGCCACCGCCCGCCTCCGCGCCGAGTCCGACGGCCGAGGCGGGACGGCCCTGCCCCTCCTGGAGAGCGCCGGCCCTCTCGCGCTCCGCCGCACCCGCTCGCCGCTGCCGGAACGCGCCCGGGTCACCGTCGTCGGCGCCATGAGCGCCCCGCTCAACGGCGACCGCCTGGCGATCGACACCGAGGTCGCCGACGGCGCACACCTCACCGTGGACGCGGCGGCGGCCACGGTCGCGCTCCCGGGCCCTCGGGCGGCCACCGGCCCGTCCACGTACGACATCCACCTGACCGTGGGGGAGCGGGCCACCTTGCACTGGCTCCCCGAACAGCTCGTCTCCGCCCGCGGCAGCGACCTCCACCAGACGAACCGCGTCGAACTGGCCGCCACCGCACGCCTGTTGCTCCGCGAGGAACAGATCCTCGGCCGCCACGGCGAACCCACCGGCTCGCTCGCCACCCGCCTCACCGTCCGCCGCGCGGGCCGTCCGCTCCTGGACCAGCAACTCGCCTACGGACCAGGCGCGTCCGGCGGCTGGGACGGACCGGCCGTCCTCGGCGGCCACCGTGCGGTCGGCCAACTCCTGGTGGTCGACCCGTCCTTCGAGGACACACCGCTCCGAGCCCGCCTCCTCGGCCCCACCGCTGCCCTCACCCCACTCGCCGGCCCCGCCGTCCTGGTGACCGCCGTGGCTCCCGACGCCCGCCTGCTGCGCGCGATCCTGGACGAGGCGATGCACGAGCTGCTGGACGGGCTGAAGGCGGACAGCAGCTCCTGAAGTCCGCTCAGCGGATTTCCTTCACCGGTTATGGGTTCGGTAAAGAAACAGGTGTACGCCCTGGCCCCAGGAACCCCACAGGCGAAAGGATCCCCGGAACGCTCCGATGGAGACCACGCCGCCACCGGCGGCGCCTCGGACGACGATGGGGGAGGTTCCACGTGGGACGCACAGCAGGGCTCGGCGCGGCCGGCGCGCTGATGGCGGGCGCGCTCATCGCGGGAGCGATCACCGCGCCCGCCGCAGAAGCGATATCCGCCGCCGGCCGCCACCACGGCCGGGCGGACTCCGAGGCGCTTGGCGTCAAGGTCGCCGCCGAGCGGGCGGGGAAGGCCGGGATCGACTGGCGGGACTGTCCGAAGGACTGGGGCCTGGCCGCTCCCATCCAGTGCGGCTGGGTGACCGTACCGCTCGACTACGCGAAGCCGTACGGCAAGAAGATCGAGCTCGCCGTCGACCGGCACACCAGCACCGGCACGCAGGACGAGCGCCAAGGCGCCCTGGTCTACAACCCGGGCGGGCCCGGCGGTTCGGGGACGCGCTTTCCCACGCGCGTCACCAGCAAGAACCCGCTCTGGACGAAGACCGCCAAGGCGTACGACTTCGTCGGCTTCGACCCGCGCGGAGTGGGCCGGTCGGCGCCGATCTCCTGTGTCGACCCGCAGGAGTTCGTGAAGGCGCCGAAGGCCGATCCGGTGCCGGACAGCGAGGCCGACAAACGTGCGCAGCGGAAGCTGGCCCGTGAGTACGCGGAAGGGTGCGGCGAGCGCAGCGGCTGGATGCTGCCGCACATGACCACGCCGAACACCGCACGCGACCTGGACGTCATCCGGGCCGCGCTCGGCGAGAAGAAGCTGAACTTCCTCGGCGTCTCCTACGGCACCTACCTGGGCGCCGTCTACGGCACGCTCTTCCCGACCCACGTACGCCGCATGGTCGTCGACAGCGTGGTCAACCCGGCGCGGGAGAACATCTGGTACCGGGCCAACCTCAACCAGGACATCGCCTTCCAAATGCGCTGGGACGACTGGAAGGCGTGGGTCGCCGAGCACGACTCCGTCTACGGCATCGGCGACACTCCGCAGAAGGTCGAGGAGGAGTGGCTGAAGCTCCGCGCGGCCGCCAAGAAGAACCCTATCGGCGGCGTCGTCGGACTCGCCGAGCTCATCGGCTTCTTCCAGAGCGCCCCGTACTACGACTCCGCCTGGGCACCCACCGCCAAGACCTGGAGCGCCTACCGGGCCGGTGACACCCAGGCGCTGATCGACGCCGCCGCTCCGGACCTGAGCGACCTGGCGGGCAACGCGTCGGCCGAGAACGGCAACGCCGTCTACAGCGCCGTCGAGTGCGCGGACGCCAAGTGGCCCACCGACTGGCGCACCTGGGACCGGGACAACACCCGGCTGCACCGGAAGTACCCGTTCATGACGTGGGCCAACGCCTGGATGAACCTGCCCTGCGCCACCTGGCCGGCCAAGCAGCGGACCCCGCTGAACGTGAAGACCGGTAAGGGCCTGCCGCCGGTCCTCATCGTGCAGGCCGAGCGCGACACCGCCACTCCGTACGAAGGCGCCGTCGAGCTGCACCAGCGGTTCAAGGGCTCGCGGCTCATCACCGAGAAGGACGCCGGCTCCCATGGCGTCACCGGGCTGGTCAACCCCTGCGTGAACGAGCGGGTGGACACCTACCTGCTCACCGGGAAGACCGACCGGCGCGACGTGGTGTGCGCTCCGCACGCCACGCCGAAGCCGTAAGGACCCTTCCGGCGACCGGGGCCGCTCAGCGGCGGCCCCGGTCGTACGCCTCCAGCCACGCGTCCTCCGCCGCATAGTCGAAGAGCGTCTCTCCGTAGTTCCGCGCCATCTTCCGGAACGCTTCCCGCCAGTCCCGTCCCGCCAGCTCCGCGGCCAGCCACTCGACCGTCTCCGGCAGCGACTCCACGTACCCCGTCACCGGCCGGTACCCGAGCTCCCGCTCCGCCGCCGCCATGTCGTACACCACCGGATGCGCCCCGCTCCACGGCGTATCGCCGACACCCTCCTCGGGCGGCGGACCGTCGACCAGGACCGTCTCCGTCTCCCGGCCCAGCACCGCGTCGATCGCCGCTCCGATCTCGGCGACCGTCGGCGCCTGCGGATCCGCCGCGTTGAGGACCCGTGAGCCGGGCCGACGGGCCGCCAGCCGGATCAGCTCGGCCGCGTTCGCGACATGGACCGGATGGAAGCGGCTCTCGCCGCCGTACGCGAGCACCCGTCGCCGCCGTCCGTCCAGCAGCCGCTTCACGAAGTACAGCTCACGCGGCGTCCGGCAGTACGGGCCGTGGACCGCGCCCGCCCGCAGCAGCGTCACGGGCAACGCGTCGCCCGCCAGCAGTTCGCGCTCCAGCAGCACCTTCCGCGTTCCGTACGTGGCATCTCCTGGAGCCACCGTGGCCTGGCTCTCCGACAGCGGCACCGGATAGCGCGGGAAGCCGTCGGGCTCGGCCTGGGTGTCGAAGCTGCGGCCGCGCTCGTCCTCGTACACCGCACCGCTGGAGATCACCACCGCCGAGCCGATCCGGCCGGCCAGGCCGGTCAACTGCCGGGCATGCGCGCCGTCGAACGCGACCATGTCGACCAGCACGTCACAGCCGTCGCCCAGCGCCTTCTCCAGCGCGCCTTCCTCATCCCGGTCCAGCGCCTGCGCCCGCACTCCGTCGTCCCACCGCTCGTCCCGGCCGCCGCCGCGCGATACGGCGGTCACCTCCCAGCCGTCCTCGGCGAGCGCACGCACCGCCGCCCGCCCGATCTGGCCCGTCGCTCCCAGCACCCATGCATGTCCGTTGCTCATGGAATCGACGCTAGGCGCAGCGGGAGCGGCCGGGCCAGCCCGCTCTGCCGTGGGCGGATCCGCCGTCAGCGTCGCAGCTTGGGGAACTTCCTCGGCGGCGCGGCCTCCTGCTCGGCCGCCTTCACCTTGGCCGCGTACTCGTCCACGTACTCCTGGCCGGAGAGTTCGAGGATCGCGTACATGATCTCGTCCGTCACGGCCCGGATCGCGGCCTTCTGGTTCTCCATGCCCGCGTACCGCGAGAAGTCCAGCGGCTCACCGAACCGGATCGCGACCTCCTTGATCTTCGGGAGTTTCTGGCCGGGCGGCTGGATCTCGAACGTGCCGAGCATGGCGCACGGGATCACCGGCACCTGCGCGGTGATCGCCATGACCGCCACCCCGACCTTGCCCTTGTAGAGCCGGCCGTCGTGCGAGCGCGTGCCCTCCGGATAGATCCCCAGCAGCTCGCCCTTGCTCAGCACGCCCAGCCCCTCGCGGATCGCCGCCTGCCCGGCGTCCTTGCCCGAGCGGTCCACCGGGATCTGGCCCGCGCTGTGGAAGAACGCGGCGGTGAGCTTGCCCTTGATGCCCGGGCCGGTGAAGTACTCGGCCTTGGCGAGGAAGGTGATGCGCCGCTTGAGGATGGCCGGCATGAGGAAGTGGTCGGAGAAGGAGAGGTGGTTCCCGGCGACGATCGCCGCGCCGTCCTCCGGAATGTTCTCCAGCCCTTCGATACGAGGACGGAACAGCACCCGCAGCAGCGGTCCCAGCACGACATATTTCAGGACGTAATAAAACACCGTGTGGGTGCACCTCGCTCTGCCGGGCCGGCGTCAGGGTCGCGTACCGCCGGGTCGCTGCGGACTTCCAGGTCATGGTCGTGCCGGGGACCGTCAGTGTAGGTCCCCGGCATCACCGTGCGACCGTAGCGAACCGTCCCTCCGGCTCGTACCCGCCACCGCGCCCCTCAGGCATGGCCACCCGTCGTGCCGGTCAGCCGTCCTGCGTGGCCAGCATGCCGAGCGTGCAGAGCCCCAGCACGATCCAGCCGAACCAGAGCCAGCCACTGCTCCCGAGCGCCACCGTGTACGCCGTCACCGTGACCAGCGCCCCGACGGTCAGGTATCCCATGGTTTTCGTCGATCCGGACATGCGCGTCCCTCCTCGTCGGCCGCGCGGCCGTTCACCCCATGGTCACCCCGATGGCGCTCCCGGCGCTACTGTCGCGCCTGCAATGACGCGAGATAGGCGTTGTACGCCTCCAGCTCCTTGTCGCCGTCGCGGTCGGCGGCCCGGTCCGAGCGCTTGGCCGTACGCTGCTCCGACCGGTACCACTGGTAGACCAGCGCGATCAGCACCAGCACCGAGGGGATCTCGCTGAACGCCCAGGCGATGCCACCGGCCCAGTTCTGGTCGGACAGCGCGTCGATACCGAGCGAGGCGGGCGGGTTCTCGTACGTCTTGACCATCGGCGTGCTCGCCATCATCAGCGCGATCCCGAAGAACGCGTGGAACGGCATCCCGGCGAACAGCTCCAGCATCCGCATCACATAGCCCGGCCGGTGCGGGCCCGGGTCGACGCCCATGATCGGCCAGAAGAAGACCAGGCCGACGGCGAGGAAGTGCACCATCATCCCGATGTGGCCGGGCTTGGAGCCCATGAGGAAGTCGAAGACCGGCGTGAAGTACAGCGCGTACAGGCTCGCGATGAAGAGCGGGATCGTGAACGCCGGATGCGTGATGATCTTCATATAGCGGCTGTGCAGCAGCTTCAGGAGCAGCTCACGCGGCCCGGTCCGGCCCCGCCCGGCGGGCGGCAGCGCGCGCAGCGCCAGCGTCACCGGCGCGCCGAGCAGCAGCAGGATCGGCGACAGCATGCTGATCACCATGTGCTGGACCATGTGCACGCTGAACATGACCATGCCGTAGTCGTTGAGCTTGGTGCACATCACCAGCGCGATGCTCAGCACGCCCACGGTGAAGAAGACGATCCGGTTGACCGGCCAGCCGTCCCCGCGCCGCCGAAGCCGCGCCACGCCGTACCCGTACAGGGCGAGCGCCAGGACGCAGCCGGTCAGGAAGAACGGGTCGGGTGAGAGCTCCAGCCCCCGTCCCAGCGTGAACGGCGGCAGATCCATGTTCATGCCGTGCCCGCTGTGATCCATCTGTTCACTCCCGATGGGGACACGTCCCCGTTTCGTGCCGGTTGTCCGGTACAGCGTAGAACTGCCCCCGGTCGCGGTTGCGGCCGGGGGCAGTTCTGGAAGAGCGGCGAACTAAAGTACGCACTCCGCTTCGGCGTACCGCTCGGCCGGGACCGTCTTCAGCGTCTCGACCGCCTCCGCCAGCGGGACCATCACGATGTCGGTGCCGCGCAGCGCGGTCAGCATCCCGAACTCGCTCCGGTGCGCCGCCTCCACCGCGTGCCAGCCGAACCGGGTCGCCAGGACGCGGTCGTACGCGGTCGGCGTGCCGCCGCGCTGGACGTGGCCGAGGATGACCGGGCGGGCCTCCTTGCCGAGCCGCTGCTCCAGCTCACCGGAGAGCTGCGTGGCCACTCCGGCGAACCGCTCGTGGCCGTAGATGTCCTTGACGCCCTGCTCGAACTGCATGGAGCCCTCGCGCGGCTTGGCGCCTTCGGCGACCACCACGATGGCGAACTTCTTGCCGGCCGAGAAGCGCTGGCCGACCAGCTCGGTCAGCTCGTCGATGTCGAAGGGGCGCTCGGGCACGACGATGGCGTGCGCGCCGGCCGCCATCCCGGAGTGCAGCGCGATCCAGCCGGTGTGACGGCCCATGACCTCGACGATCAGCACGCGCTGGTGCGATTCGGCGGTGGTCTTCAGCCGGTCCAGCGCCTCGGTCGCGACACCGACGGCGGTGTCGAAGCCGAAGGTGACGTCGGTGGAGGCGATGTCGTTGTCGATGGTCTTGGGGACGCCGACGATGGGCAGTCCGGCCTCGGAGAGGAGGTTGGCCGCCTTCAGCGTGCCCTCGCCTCCGATCGGGATGATGGCGTCCAGGCCGAGGTCGGCGACATGGCCGCGGGCCCGCTCCACACCGTCGCGCAGATGCGCGGGCTGGACCCGGGAGGAGCCGAGGATCGTGCCGCCACGGGCCAGGATGCCGCCGACCGCGTCGAGGTCGAGCTTGCGGTAGTCCGCCTCCAGCAGGCCCTTCCATCCGTCGTGGAAGCCGATGACCTCGTCACCGTGGTCCACCACCGCGCGGTGCACGACGGAACGGATGACGGCGTTGAGGCCGGGGCAGTCGCCGCCGGAGGTGAGTACGCCAATGCGCATGGCCCGGAAACCTTTGCAACGTTGAGTCGACGACCGGACCACGTCGTCCGGTTGGATCCCCGCCACCCTACCGGGGCAGGGTGACGGGACCGAACCGTCCGTCCGCCTGCTGGACTCCGCTCAACCGAGCGGAAAACCCCTCATCAGGCGGGCTGTGTCGCCGACGCAATCCGCTCCGCGCGCAGCGCCTCGTACCAGCGGTCGTCCGTGGGCGGCAGCGCGTTCACGTCGAGCGCCAGCTTCAGCAGGTGGTCGGCGATCTGCGGGTTGCGGGCCATGACGGGACCGTGCATGTACGTCCCGAAGACCGTGTCGTTGTACGCGCCCTCCGTGCCGTCCCCGGTCCCGTTGCCGCGGCCGAACCGCACCCGGGCGAACGGCCGTGCCGTCGGGCCGAGATGGGTGACGCCCTGGTGGTTCTCGAACCCGGTCAGCGCCTCCAGGCCGAGGTGCGGGTCGATGTCCGCCAGTACGTCGCCGACGCACCGCGCACCCTCGCCGCGGGTCGAGACCACGTCGAGCAGACCGAGACCCTGCTCGCGCTCACCGAGGTCGTTGACGAACTCGTGGCCGAGGATCTGGTAGCCCGCGCAGACCGAGAAGATGATCGCGCCGTTGGACGCGGCCCGGCTCAGCCCGCCGTCGCGGCGCAGCCGCTCCGCCGCGAGGCGCTGCGGCCGGTCCTCACCGCCGCCGATCAGATAGATGTCACCGGACGTCGGCACCGGCTGGTCGCTGCGCACGTCGACGCGCTGCACGTCCAGACCGCGCTGCCGGGCCCGCCGCTCCACGACCAGCGCGTTGCCCTGGTCGCCGTAGGTGCTGAGCAGGTCGGGGTAGACCCAGACCAGACGCAGACCGTTGTTGCTCATGCTTCGTCCTCTCCGGAGGTGGCCGGGGCCGGGGTCAGTTGCCGACACGACGGCGCAGATCCTGGAAGGCGGTGTAGTTGGCGATGACCTCGATACGGCCGGGCGGCGCGTACTGCACGGCCTCGTCGAGGTTCTCGCAGACCCGGAAGTCGAGACCGGCGACTTCGAGGCGGACCGCGAGGTCCAGCTTCCGGTCGCCGAGCACGAAGATCGGGTGACCGGCGAGCTGCGTGTAGTCCACGTCCCAGAGCCAGGAGGTGTCCGTGCCGTCGGCGCCGCGCGCGTTGACGGAGAGGATCACCGGCGTCGGCGGCGGGTCGATCAGCGAGAACGTCTCCAGCCAGCCGGCCGGGTTCTTCGCCAGCAGCAGGCGCAGCTCACGGTTGTTGAAGCTCACGACGTCGTAGCGTCCGGCCACCGCCTGCACCTGGTACATGCGCTCCAGCGCGACCTGCGGCGGCACGCCGAAGACGGCGGCGACGGCGGCCGAACTGGTGGCGTTCGCCTTGTTCGCGCGGCCGGGCAGCTGGAGGTGGATCGGCCAGGCCGAACCGTGCGGGTCCAGGACGTAGTCACCGTTGAGCGCCCAGCTCGGTGCGGGACGGCGGAAGCCGCACTGACCGCAGAACCAGTCGTCGCCAGGGCGCTGCATCACACCGCCGCAGGACGGGCAGGACCAGGCGTCGTCCTTCCACGCCTGACCGGCCGCCACCCACACCACGTTCGGCGAGGAGGAGGCCGCCCAGACGACCAGCGGGTCGTCCGCGTTGGCGATGATCACGGCCTTGGAGCCGGAGAGGCCCTCGCGCCAGTGCTCGGCCATCATCCGGGTCTCGGCCGCGCGGTCCAGCTGGTCGCGGGAGAGGTTGAGCAGCGCGATCGCCTTCGGCGTGGTGTCGCGGGCGACACCGGCCAGGTACTTCTCGTCGACCTCGATGACGCCGAACTTCGCGTCCGAGCCGCCGGCCAGCGCCGACGTGATGCCCGCCGGCATGTTCGCGCCGAGCGCGTTCGACACGACGGGCCCGGCGGCCCGCAGCGCCTCGGCGATCAGCCGCGTGGTGGTCGTCTTGCCGTTCGTCGCCGAGACGAGGATCACGTCCAGGTGCTGCGCCAGCCGCCCCAGCAGGTCGGGGTCGAGTTTGAGCGCCACCCGGCCGCCGATCACCGATCCGCTGCCCCGCCCCGCGGCGCGTGACACCGCCGCCGCGGCCTTGCCCGCCGTCACGGCCAGCTTGGCCCGCGGCGACAACGGCTCCGTGTTGCCTGCCATCGTCCTAGATCCTCCTTGCATCGGTCCGCGCCCAGCCTATCGATGTCCGGTGCGGCGACCGCACCGCGGCACCACGGGAACTCCCCGGCCACGGCGGAACGTACGCTTGCCGCCATGCGAAACCGCCCGATCCCCGGCAGTTCCGGACTCGTCCGTGAGATGAGTCTGCTCGGCGACCCGTTGCTCCACCGCGCCTGTGAGGACGTGACGGATTTTGGCCCCTCGCTCGCGAGGCTGGTCGAGGACATGTTCGCCACGATGTACGCCGCGCAGGGTGTCGGGCTCGCCGCCAACCAGATCGGCGTCCCGCTCAAAGTGTTCGTCTACGACTGCCCGGACGACGACGACGTCCGTCACCTGGGACATGTCGTCAACCCCGAACTGGTCGAGGCGGACGGACTCACCGTACGCGGACCGGAGGGCTGTCTGTCACTTCCGGGTCTGGAAGCGGGCACGGAACGCTTCGACCATGCGGTGGTCGAGGGCCTCACGATGACGGGTGAGCCGGTGCGGATCGCCGGGACGGGATGGTTCGCGCGGTGCCTCCAGCACGAGTGCGACCACCTGGAGGGCAGGGTCTACACCGACCGGCTGACCGGGCTGCGGCGGTCCCGGGCGCTGCGGGCGGCGCGCCGGGCGCCGTGGGCGCGTCAAGCCTGAGGCGTACGGGGTCAGAACCCCGGCCCGCCCTGCACGTCGCGGTCGCCCGCCTCCGCCAGCCGGCCCCACAGCAGGTCGGCGAGGCTGCGCACCAGCCGCTCGCGCGAGCAGGGCCGGTCGGCGAGCCACCAGTCGCCCGCCGCGTGCATCATGCCGACGATGCCGTGGCCCCAGATGCGCGCCATCTGCTCGCTGTCGGGCCCGAGGTCCACGCGCTCGACGATCACCTGGCCCAGCTCCTCGCCGAGGCGGCGCAGCAGCGGGGCGGAGTGGCGGCCTACGTCGAAGCCCTGCTCGGCGGAGAGGGCCACCTCCGCCGAGGTGGCGGAGTCGTCGGACGGGTGCATCAGGAAGCGGTAGACCTGCGGGCGGGCCTCGATCGCGGCGAGGTAGGTGTCGAGCGTGGCCTCGACCCGGGCCCGGCGCTCGGCCGGCGCGTCCAGAGCCGCGCGCAGCGCGCTGAGCAGGGCGTCGGTGTGGCGCTTGGCCAGCGCGCGGTAGAGGCCGCCCTTGTCCCCGAAGTGGCGGTAGAGGATGGGCTTGGTGATCCCGGCCTCGGCGGCGATCGCGTTCATGGAGGCCTGCGGGCCGTCCCTGAGCACCACCCGGTCCGCCGCTTCGAGCAGCTCACGGCGGCGGGCCTCGGCCGCGGTCCGCTGCCGCTCGGCGCCGCGTGTGGTCTCCATGTCGTCTCTCCCGCCCCTGGCCATGCGATTTCTTCACGACTGCTTCTTCGCGCCTGCGCAACGTAGCACCACGCCCGGCGCCCTTGTCGATCAGCTCCGAGGCGGTTGACAGCGGCTACTGTCCGGTAACAGACTGCGGTTACCGCAAGTAACGCATGCTTTTCATGGCAGTGCATGGAGGGGAACATGGCCGAGTTCACGCTCGATCTCAACGATGACCAGAAGCAGGTCCGTGACTGGCTTCACGGCTTCGCGGCGGACGTGATCCGTCCGGCGGCCTCGGAGTGGGACGAGCGTGAGGAAACGCCCTGGCCCGTCATCCAGGAGGCGGCGAAGGTCGGCATCTACTCCCTCGATTTCTACGCCCAGCAGTTCTTCGACCCTACGGGGCTCGGCATCCCCATGGCCATGGAAGAGCTGTTCTGGGGCGACGCGGGTATCGCGCTCTCCATCGTCGGTACGGGCCTGGCGGCCGTCGGCGTCCTCGCCAACGGCACCGAGGAGCAGATCGGCACCTGGATCCCGCAGATGTACGGCGACGCCAACGACGTGAAGGTCGCCGCCTTCTGCTCCTCCGAGCCCGACGCCGGATCGGACGTCGCCTCCATGCGGACGCGGGCCGTGTACGACGAGGCCAAGGACGAGTGGATCCTCAACGGCACCAAGACCTGGGCGACCAACGGCGGCATAGCCAACGTCCACGTGGTGGTCGCCGTCGTCGACGCGGACCTCGGCTCCAAGGGCCACGCCTCCTTCATCGTGCCGCCGGACACGCCGGGCCTCTCGCAGGGCCAGAAGTTCAAGAAGCACGGCATCCGTGCCTCGCACACGGCCGAAGTGGTCCTGGAGGACGTCCGCGTCCCCGGCCACTGCCTCCTCGGCGGCAAGGAGAAGCTCGACGAGCGGCTCGCCCGCGCCCGGGAGCGCGCCAAGGCCGGCGGTGAGCGCGTCAAGAACGCGGCGATGGCCACCTTCGAGGCCTCCCGCCCGGCCGTCGGCGCCATGGCCGTGGGCACCGCGCGAGCGGCGTACGAGGTGGCGCTCGACTACGCCAAGACCCGCAGCCAGTTCGGCCGCCCGATCATCGACAACCAGGGCATCGCCTTCCAGCTCGCCGACATGCGCACCCGGATCGACGCGGCCCGGCTGCTGGTCTGGCGCGCCTCCTGGATGGCCACCACCGGCAAGCCGTTCACCTCGGCCGAGGGCTCGATGTCGAAGCTGTACGCCAGCGAGACCGCCAAGAAGGTCACCGCGCAGGCGATCCAGATCCTCGGCGGCAACGGCTTCACCCGCGAGTACCCGGTCGAGCGGATGCACCGGGACGCCGCGATCTACACCATCTTCGAGGGCACCAGCGAGATCCAGCGCCTGGTGATCGCCCGCACGCTGTCGGGCATGCCGATCCGCTAGCGGAGACGCCAGAAGAAGGGGGCCGTCCACGGACGGCCCCCTTCACGTTCACGCCATCGCTCAGCCGGGCAGCTGCGCCTCGATCGCCGCCACGACCTCCGTCGACTCCGGCTCGCTGCGCGGACGGATCCGGGCCACCGGCTCACCGGCCGGCGAGATCACGAACTTCTCGAAGTTCCACTGGACGTCCCCGGCCTCACCGTCCGCGTCCGCCAGCTTCGTCAGCTCCGCGTACAGCGGGTGCCGGCCGGCCCCGTTGACCTCGATCTTCTCCAGGAGCGGGAAGGTGACGCCGTACGTCGTCGAGCAGAAGGTCTCGATCTCCTCCGCGCTCCCCGGCTCCTGCCCGGCGAACTGGTTGCACGGCACCCCGAGCACCGTCAGCCCCCGGTCCCCGTACGCCTGCTGCAGCCGCTCCAGGCCCTCGTACTGCGGCGTGAGCCCGCACTTGGACGCCACGTTCACCAGCAGGACGGTCCGGCCGCTCCAGGCGCCCAGCGTGGTCGGCTCACCGGCGAGGGTGTGCAGCGGAATGTCGTGCAGCGTCATGAAGCTCTCCCTGATCATCGCGTGCGTGGTGCCATTGTGCCGCTCGCCGGTCACCGACCGGCGAGCTCCTTGTAGTAGAAGGTGGTCGGCTTGAGGCTGCCCGCCGGATCGGCCGCGTATCCCGGCACGGAGCCGACCTCCGTCCACCCCGCCTTGCAGTAGACCTGTTCGGCCAGGCTGCCGCTCTCGGTGTCCAGGATCAGCAGCGTGATGCCTTCCACCTCCGCGTACGCCTCCACGGCCTCCAGCAGCGCCCGCCCGAGCCCTTGGCCGCGGGCGGCGGGGCGGACCATCAGCTTGGCGACCTCCGCGCGGTGGCGTGCGTTCGGCAGCGGCGCGCGGACCAGCGCGATCGTCCCGGCGACCCGGCCTCCCTCCCGGGCGATCCAGATGGAGACCTCACCGGACTCCACGGCACCCGCGCGCTCCCGCCACCAGACGGCGGCCTTCTCCCGGTCCAGCGGGGCCAGAAACCCCACCGACGAGCCCTCCTCGACGGTCTCCACCAGCAGCTCGGCCATCTCATCGGCATACGTGACCAGCTCGGGGGCGCTCACGTGGACGATCTCGGTCATGGGTACGGGGTCCTTTCACGCGGAACGGTCACGGTGCGAAGGTCGGGCGCACCGGTCAGGGCCCGATACGGCTTTCGATGAGGAAGGATCTCCTCTGTGCAGTCTCCCGAACCTTTCCCCGAACCGCTGCCCGCACCCGCCCGCGAGGAGCATTCCGGTGACGGCCCGTCCCGCCGCCTGATCCGCTGCCGCCTCTGCGGCCGCCCGCTCACCGGCGCCGACTCCCGCCGCACCGGCCTCGGCCCGTCCTGCGACGCCAAACTGCACCCCGCACCACCGGACATCCGCACCCGCCGCCACGAGGTCGACCAGGACACGCTGCCCGGCACCTGACACGGTCCCTACGACAGCCGCCGGAACAGTCCCTCCTGCACCACCGACACCAGCAGCTGTCCCGCACGGTCGTAGATCCGGCCGCGCGCCAGACCGCGCCCGCCCGTCGCGACCGGCGACTCCTGGTCGTACAGGAACCACTCGTCCGCCCGGAACGGCCGGTGGAACCACATGGCGTGGTCCAGAGACGCCATGTCGAAGCCGCGCGGGCCCCACAGCGGCTCCACCGGGATGCGGACCGCGTCCAGGAGCGTCATGTCGCTCGCGTACGTCAGCGCGCACGTGTGCACCAGCGGGTCGTCGCCCAGCGGGCCCACCGCGCGCATCCACACCGCGCTGCGCGGATCGGCGTCCCTGATCTCGTCCTTCGTCCAGCGCAGCCGGTCGACGTAGCGGATGTCGAACGGCTGGCGGCGGGCCATCCGCTCCAGCGCCTCCGGCAGCGCGCCGAGGTGCTCGCGTACCTCCTCGGCGACCGTCGGCAGCTCCTCCGGGTCCGGGACGATCCGGGCCGGCGGCAGCTGGTGCTCGAAGCCGGCCTCCTCGGGACGGTGGAAGGAGGCCGTCAGGTTGAAGATCGTCCGGCCCTCCTGGACGGCTGTGACCCGGCGCGTGGTGAAGGAGCGGCCGTCGCGGACCCGCTCGACCTGGTAGACGATCGGTACGCCGGGACGGCCCGGGCGCAGGAAGTAGGCGTGCAGCGAGTGCACCGGCCGCTCCCCGTCGGTCGTGCGGCCCGCCGCCACCAGCGCCTGGCCGGCGACCTGGCCGCCGAAGACCCGTTGCAGGGACTCCTCCGGGCTGCGGCCGCGGAAGATGTTGACCTCGATCCGCTCCAGGTCGAGAAGGTCGACCAGGCGCTCGGCCGGGTTCGTCATGCCGTACCTCTCCAGTTCCGCGTCGGGGATCCGCTCACAGCTGGCCGACCTCGGTGACCCGGACGACCGCCCGGCCCTCCTCGTCGGACGCGGCGAGATCCACCTCGGCCTTGATGCCCCAGTCGTGGTCGCCCGCCGGATCGGCGAACGCCTGCCAGACCCGCCACAGCCCGTGCGCCGGGTCCTCCTCGATCTTCAGCAGCTTCGGACCGCGCGCGTCCGGGCCGGTGCCGATCTCCTCGTGCGCGTCCCAGTACCCGTCCAGCGCCTCGCCCCACGCGTCCTCGTCCCACCCGGAGTCGCCGTCCAGCTCGCCCAGGTCCCGTACCCGGTCCAGCGCGGCCAGCTCCACCCGCCGGAACATCGCGTTGCGCACCAGCACCCGGAAGGCGCGCGGGTTGGCCGTGACCGGCTTGACCTCGTCCGCCTTCTCCTGCGCCTGCTCGGCGGTCTCCACCTCGGGGTTGGCCAGCTGCTCCCACTCGTCCAGCAGACTGGAGTCGACCTGGCGGACCATCTCGCCGAGCCAGGAGATCAGATCCTGGAGGTCCTCCGACTTCACGTCGTCCGGAATCGTGTGCTCCAGCGCCTTGTACGCGCTCGCCAGATACCGCAGCACGATGCCCTCGGTCCGGGCCAGCTCGTAGTGCGAGGTGAACTCCGTGAAGGTCATGGCCCGTTCGAACATGTCCCGGATCACCGACTTCGGCGACACCGGATGGTCGTTCACCCACGGGTGGCTCGTGCGGTACACGTCGTAGGCGTGCCACAGCAGCTCGCTCAGCGGCTTGGGGTACGTGACCTCCTGGAGCAATTCCATCCGCTCCTCGTACTCGACCCCGTCGGCCTTCATCTGGCCCACGGCCTCACCGCGCGCCTTGTTCTGCTGGGCCGCCAGGATCTGCCGCGGATCGTCCAGCGTCGACTCGACGACCGAGACCATGTCCAGTGCGTACGACGGCGATTCGGCGTCCAGCAGGTCGAACGCGGCCAGCGCGAACGTGGAGAGCGGCTGGTTCAGCGCGAAGTCCTGCTGGAGGTCGACCGTCAGCCGCACGATCCGGCCCTCGGCGTCCGGCGTCTCCAACTGCTCCACCACACCGCCGTCCAGCAGCGAGCGGTAGATGGCGATGGCCCGCCGGATGTGCCGCAGCTGTGCCCGGCGCGGCTCGTGGTTGTCCTCCAGCAGATGCCGCATCGCCGCGAAGGCGTTGCCGGGACGCGCGATGACCGCGAGCAGCATCGTGTGCGTGACCCGGAAGCGGGAGCTCAGCGGCTCCGGCTCGGACTGGATCAGCTTGTCGAACGTGGTCTCCGACCAGGCGACGAAACCCTCGGGCGCCTTCTTGCGGACCACCTTGCGCTTCTTCTTCGGGTCGTCGCCCGCCTTCTTGACGGCCTTCTCGTTCTCGATGACGTGCTCGGGAGCCTGCGCCACGACGAACCCGGCCGTGTCGAACCCGGCCCGCCCGGCCCGCCCGGCGATCTGGTGGAACTCCCGCGCCCGCAGCGTCCGCACCCGGGTCCCGTCGTACTTGGTGAGCGCCGTGAACAGCACCGTACGGATCGGTACGTTGACGCCGACGCCGAGCGTGTCCGTACCGCAGATCACCTTCAGCAGACCCGCCTGCGCCAGCTTCTCCACCAGGCGGCGGTACTTGGGCAGCATGCCTGCGTGGTGCACGCCGATGCCGTGGCGTACGTACCGGGAGAGGTTCTGGCCGAACTTGGTGGTGAAGCGGAAGCTGCCGATCAGATCGGCGATCTTCTCCTTCTCCGCCTTCGTGCACATGTTGATGCTCATCAGCGACTGCGCCCGCTCGACCGCCGCCGCCTGCGTGAAGTGCACGATGTAGACCGGCGACTGCCGGGTGTCCAGCAGCTCGGTCAGCGTCTCGGTGATCGGCGTGAAGCGGTACTCGTAGCTCAGCGGCACCGGACGGGTCGCCGAGCGCACCACGGAGGTGGGACGGCCGGTGCGGCGGGTCAGGTCCTTCTCGAACATCGCGACATCGCCGAGCGTCGCCGACATCAGGACGAACTGGGCCTGCGGCAGCTCCAGCAGCGGGATCTGCCAGGCCCAGCCACGGTCCGGCTCGGCGTAGAAGTGGAACTCGTCCATCACGACCTGGCCGATGTCGGCGTACTTGCCGTCGCGCAGCGCGATGGAGGCCAGCACCTCCGCCGTACAGCAGATCACCGGAGCGTCGGCGTTGACCGAGGCGTCACCGGTCAGCATCCCGACGTTCTCGGTGCCGAAGAGCTTGCACAGGTCGAAGAACTTCTCCGAGACCAGCGCCTTGATCGGCGCGGTGTAGAACGTCACCTTGTCCTGGGCCAGCGCGGTGAAGTGCGCGGCGGCCGCCACCAGGCTCTTGCCCGAGCCGGTCGGCGTGGAAAGGATCACGTTGGCGCCGGAGACCACCTCGATCAGCGCCTCCTCCTGAGCCGGATACAGCGTGATGCCCTGGCTCTCGGTCCATGACGAGAAGGCCTCGAAGAGGGCGTCGGGGTCGGCGGTCCGGGGGAGCTGGTCGATGAGGGTCACGCCCCCATCTTGCCTGCCTTCGGACCGGATGAGGGAACCGGCGGGCACCACGAAGATCATGGGCGATACGCTGCGCACTCAACCAGCCCGCACCGCACCGGTGATGGGCACGTGACGCACTGGGGGCGGAAGCGACCATGATGGGACCGGCACACTCCCTGTCAGGGGCAGCGGCCTGGCTGGGGGTGGGCGCGGCGGCGGCCGCCGCGGGCCACACGATGCCCTGGCCCGTCCTCGTCGTCGGAGCGCTGATCTGCGCCGGAGCCGCGCTCGCGCCGGACCTCGACCACAAGTCGGCCACCATCTCGCGCGCCTTCGGCCCGCTCTCCAAAGGGCTCTGCGAGATCACCGACAAGCTCTCGTACGCCGTCTACAAGGCCACCAAGAGCAAGGCCGACCCTCGCCGCACCGGCGGCCACCGGACACTGACCCACACCTGGTTCTTCGCCGTCCTGATGGGCGCCGGCTGCTCCTTCGCCGCGGTCAGCGGCGGGCGCTGGGCGGTCCTCGCGATCCTCTTCGTCCACCTGGTGCTCGCCGTCGAAGGCCTGCTCTGGCGCGCCGCCCGGGTCTCCAGCGACGTCCTCGTCTGGCTGCTCGGCGCCACCAGCGCCTGGATCCTCGCCGGCGTCCTGGACCAGCCCGGCAACGGCGCCGGCTGGCTCTTCGACGCTCCCGGCCAGGAGTACATGTGGCTCGGCCTGCCCATCGTGCTCGGCGCCCTGGTCCACGACATCGGCGACGCGCTGACCGTCTCCGGGTGCCCGGTCCTGTGGCCGCTGCCGATCGGCGGCAAGCGCTGGTACCCGCTCGGCCCTCCGAAGTTCATGCGGTTCCGGGCCGGCAGCTGGATCGAGATCAAGCTGCTGATGCCCGCGTTCATGGTGCTCGGAGGAGTGGGCGGAGCGGCCGCGCTCAACTACATATGACCCGTCGGCCGCGTTGCGGGCGGGCGGTCCGCCCGGCCCCGTAGCACCATGGCCGCATGCTGCTCGCCGAGCTCGCCCAGGTCTCCCTGGAGGTCGCCGCCACCTCCGCCCGGTCCAAGAAGGTGGCGCTCCTCGCCGCGCTCTTCCGGGACGCCGGACCCGACGACGTCCCCGTCGTCATCCCGTACCTCGCCGGACGGCTGCCCCAGGGCCGGATCGGCGTCGGCTGGCGGTCCTTCGGCGACCCCGTCGAACCCGCCGCCGAGCCCACGCTCACCGTCACCGGCGTCGACGCCGACCTGACCGCGCTGGCCGCCGTCTCCGGCACCGGCTCCCAGGCCCTGCGCCGCGAACGGCTCCGCGCTCTCTTCGCCGCCGCCACCGAGGACGAACAGCGCTTCCTGAAGGCCCTGCTCACCGGCGAGGTCCGCCAAGGCGCTCTGGACGCCGTCGCCGCCGACGCGCTGGCCAAGGCCGCCGAAGCCCCGCCCGCCGACGTCCGCCGGGCCGTGATGCTCGCCGGATCGCTCCAGGACGTGGCCCGGACCCTCCTCGCGGACGGGCCCGAAGCGCTCGCCGCCTTCCGCCTCACCGTCGGCCGGCCCGTCCAGCCGATGCTGGCCCACACCGCCGCCTCCGTCCTGGAGGCCGTCGACAAGCTGGGCCCGTGCGCGGTGGAGGAGAAGCTCGACGGCATCCGCGTCCAGGTGCACCGGGACGGCGACCGCGTCCGTGCCTACACCCGGACCCTGGACGACATCACCGACCGGCTGCCCGAGCTCGTCACGGCCGTGGCCGCGCTGAAGACCGGACGCTTCATCCTGGACGGCGAGGTGATCGCGCTCGGCGGTGACGGCAGGCCGCGCCCGTTCCAGGAGACCGCCGCCCGGGTCGGCTCGCGCCGGGACGTGGCCGCCGCGGCCGCCGGCGTACCGATCGTGCCGGTCTTCTTCGACGCTCTCTCGGCCGACGGCGAGGAGCTGCTCGACCTGCCGTTCGCCGAGCGCCACGCCGCCTTGGCCCGGCTGGTCCCCGAGAACCTGCGGGTCCGGCGCGCGCTGGTGCCGGACCTCGAGGACGCGGACGCGCGCCGGCGAGCCGAGGCGTTCCTCGCCGAGACCTTGGAGCGCGGCCACGAAGGCGTCGTCGTCAAGGACCTGGCCGCCGCCTACAGCGCGGGCCGCCGCGGCGCGTCCTGGCTGAAGGTCAAGCCGGTGCACACCCTGGACCTGGTGGTGCTGGCCGCCGAATGGGGGAGCGGACGGCGTACGGGAAAGCTCTCCAACCTTCACCTCGGCGCGCGCCGGCCCGACGGCAGCTTCGCGATGCTCGGCAAGACCTTCAAAGGGCTCACCGACGCGCTGCTGGAGTGGCAGACCGAGAAGCTGCGGGAGCTGGCGACCGAGGAGAACGGGCACGTGGTGACCGTACGGCCGGAACTCGTCGTGGAGATCGCCTACGACGGCCTCCAGCGCTCCACCCGCTACCCGGCCGGTGTCACCCTCCGCTTCGCCCGCGTCCTGCGCTACCGCGAGGACAAGACGGCCCAGGAGGCGGACACGGTGGAGACGGTCCTCGCACAACAGCGGTGAGCGCGCCCCGCCGGAACGGAGCGCGCTCACCGTGCGGTCAGTGCTTGATCGTCGCCGAAGCCGTGTGCTCCTTGATCTGCTCCGGCGTCAGATAGGCGTCCGTGTACTCGAAGTCCCGCAGCGTCGCCGGCTTGCGCGCCTGGAACCCGGTCCGTACGAAGTCGTCACCGGCGACCGCGTTGAGCAGCCAGTTCGTCATGACCCGGGTCTTGGCGACGTTCGTCCGCAGCGCCGACCAGTGGTAGCCGCGCGCCACGGCCTGCGCCGGCAGCCCGTGCAGCTCGATGCCGAGCGGCTTGGAGACCGCGTCCTTGCCACCGAGGTCCACGACGAGACCCAGGTCCTTGTGGACGTAGTCCTTGAGCGGCTGATTGCGCAGCGAGGCGATCAGGTTGTCCGCCATCACCTTGCCCTGCCGCATCGCGTGCTGCGCGGTCGGCGGACAGACCGCCCCGTCGCCCTTGGCCAGATCGGGCACCGCTGCCGCGTCGCCGAGCGAGAACACCCCGTCCGAACCCGGCAGCTTCAGCTGCGGTGTGACGGCGAGCCGGCCGCGTACGGTCTCCGCGCCGAGCGTGGCGATCAGCGGGCTGGCGGCGACTCCGGCGGTCCAGATCAGCGTCCGGCACGGCAGCACCCGGCCGTCGGTGAACGTGACCTCCTCGGCCTCGGCCTTGGCGATCGAGACGCCGAGCGACACGTCGATGTTCCGCTTGCGGAGCACGTCCAGCGCGGCCCGCCCCAGCTTGTCGCCGAGTTCTGGCATGAGCTTGGGCGCGATGTCGATCAGGTGCCACTTGATCAGCCTCGGGTCCAGCCGCGGATAGTGCCGGATCGCGTTGGTGGTGAGGCGCTGGAGGCAGGCAGCCGTCTCCGTACCGGCGTAACCGCCGCCGACCACGACGAACTGGAGCCGCGAGGCGCGCTCCGCCTCGTCCTGGCTGGCGTCGGCCAGATCGAGCTGCGCGATGACGTGGTCCCGTACGTACGCCGCCTCCGCCAGCGTCTTCATGCCGCGCGCGTGCTCCACCAGTCCGGGGATGTCGAACGTCCGGGTCACACTTCCGGCGGCCAGCACGATGTAGTCGTACGCCTCGTTGACGACTTCGCCCGTGATCTTGCGGATGACGCAGACTTTGGCCTTCGTGTCCACGCCGATCGCTCCGCCGGGGATGATCCGGGTGCGGTGGCGGCGGCTGCGGCGCAAAGAGACCGCGACGGACTGCGGGGTCAGCACGCCGGAGGCCACCTGAGGCAGCAGTGGTAGATAGAGCTGGTACGAGAACGGTGTGACGAGCGCGATGTCGGCCTCGCCCGGAGCGAGCTTGCGCTCCAGCCGCTGTACACATTCGACACCTGCGAAGCCGGCGCCGACGACGAGAATCCTGGGTGGTGCCACGGTCTGCGTCCCTTCTCGGGCTTGCGTGGTTCTGCGCTCGCCTGCCCCGTATACCGGCCGATGCACTCCTCATCCTCACCGGATGCACTCCGGACCGCCTCCCGACGGGGGTGAACGGGCCGCCGCACGGTGGACCGGCGGGCCGCCACGGTCACATCGGCGGCTCGGTGCGCAGTTCGCACAGCCAGTGGGCCGTCTCGGCGCCGCCGGGTGCGGCCGGAGCGCCGGGAGCGGGGAACATCCGGCCCCAGGAGGCGGCCCGGCCCAGCGCGGCGAGCCGCCAGGCCAGGCTCACCGCGCGCCGCAGGTCGCCCGCCGCGATCCCGTCGCCCGTCCACGGCTCCAGATAGGCGTCCCGGAGCCGGGTCAGGGCCGCCGGCCCGAACCGGTCCTCGGCCGACCGTGCGGGAACCAGCAGGCTGGAGAACGGGTGGCCGACCAGCGCGTCGCCCCAGTCGAAGAAGGTGAACCGGCCGGGAGCGGGACGGAAGAGCTGGCCGTCGTGCAGATCGGCATGGTCCAGCGAATCGGCCACGCCCACCGCCGCCAGCTCCTCACACCACTCCACCAGCCGGGGCCGCAGCGCCTCCAGCGCCGTCCGGTCGTCTCTGGTCAGCGCCTCGTTCTCCGCCGCCAGTGTGTCGAACAGGCCCGGCAGTTCGTACGGGCGGGCGCTGGGCACACCGAGACCCGCCATCTTCTCCGCGTACGGGACGAGCGCGCGCTGCATCACCGCGTAACTCCGCACGGCGTCCTCCCAGTCCGCGAGCGTGCCCGCGCCCTCGTCCAGCACCTGCCGGAACAGCGGCCCGCCGTCCGGCAGCAGGCACCAGCCGCGCTCCGCCTCGACGGCGAGCGGCGCCAGGACATGGTCCGGCACCCAGGCGGCCAGGCCGGCGGCGAGACCCGCCTCGAAGGCGGCGGCAGGCGGCACGGCCTTGAACCACACCGGCCGGTCGCCGTGGCCACCGTCGACGGAGAACCGTACGAGCACCGACCACGGGCGCAGCCGGACCCGCCGGCGGCCGGACGCGCGCAGCCCGTGGGCCGCCAGCCGGCCGGTCGCCCAGTCCAGTGCCTCGGCCCGGCGGTCCGGGTCGTCCCAAGGGGTCCTGGCGTCCGGAAAGCGGCCGCGGTCCACGGCCTCGGCCCTGTCGTCGTCACCTCTGCGCATCGGAACATTCGACCACCAGCACGATCAACCACGCATGTCCATTTCGGTCGCTCTCATCCCGTAGAAGGGAGGCCTAGGCGCGACGAGTACGCTGCGGGTGCGTGCGCGGTCGTGCGCAGGCCCTCCGCAGCCGCTCCGCCTCCTTGAAAGCCCTGGTATGCCGCCGCTCCGCGCCTCGCGCACCGCCTCACCGGCGGCCGGGATGGCGCGCGGGCTGCGGGCCGGGTCGCTCGCCGTGCTGTGCGTGTCGCTGCCGCTCGCCGCTCATCTCCTCGAGCGCTGCCAGGCACCGATGTGGGCCGTCGTCGCCGCGGTCGCGGTGATCGCGGTTCCGGCGGCGGTGGTGCTGACGCGGCGGCGCCTGTCGGACAACCAGGTCGTCGGCGTCCTCGCCGTCTCACAGCTGGCCTACCACCTGGCGTACGCGCTGCCCGGTGTCTGCCGGGCGGTTGGCGCGGACGGCGTGCCGCTCTGGACCGAGCACGCGGCTAGCACGCATGTCCCTTCAGGCGTGCTGCTCTCCGGACAGCTGGTCGCTCTGCTCGTCGCGGCACGCGCCCTGGGCCTCACGGAGCTGCTGCTCGGGCCCGGACGGCCCTTGCTGGCGGCGGTCGGCCGCCTCCTGGACGTCGTACGGCCGCCGGCCCGCGAACCTCGCGTCCATGGGTCGCGGCGCGGGCACCGAAGGCGTACGCGGCGGCTCAGGTCCGCCGTCCTCGCGCGGCTGCGGTCGGGGCGGGCCCCTCCGGCCGGGCCGCCGCTCGTCCGGCCGATGCCGGCCGGCGGCCTCTGCCTGCCCTGACGGGCCCCGCCACGCCCGTCCTGCCCCGCCGGACACCCGACCACCGGCGTGTCCGGCCACATCCATGAGGACGAACGACCCATGAAGAAGCATCTGATCGTCGCCGCAGTGATCCTGGCGGCCTTCGCCGCCGGCCTCGGCTCCTTCCTGCTGCTGGCACCCGAGGACCGCGACCGAGGAATGGCGGACATCGAGGCCGCAGCCCAGGCCCAGCCCGTACGAGCCTCCAGCCACCGGCTCACCTCGCCGGAGCGGAGCGAGCTGACGGTGGTGGAGTTCCTGGACTTCGAGTGCGAGTCGTGCGGAGCGGTGTACCCGGCCGTGGAGAAGCTGCGTGAGGAGTACGGGGACCGGGTCACCTTCATCGCCCGCTACTTCCCGATGCCGGGCCACAGGAACGGCGGGCTCGCCGCCCGTACGGTGGAGGCCGCCGCACAGCAGGGCAAGTTCGAGGAGATGTACGGCAAGCTCTTCGCCACCCAGGCGCAGTGGGTCGAGGCCGACGAGTCCAAGGAACCGCTCTTCCGCACGTACGCCGAGGAACTCGGCCTCGACATGAGGAAGTTCACCGCCGCGCTGAACGATCCGGCGACCGCCGAGCGGATCGAGGCCGACCAGCGCGACGGCCTCGGCCTCGGCGTCCAGGGCACACCGACGTTCTTCGTCGACGGCCTCAGGATCCCCAACCCCGGTTCGTACGAGGAGTTCCGCGCGCTCGTCGAGAAGCGGCTCGCGCGTAAGTGATGCGGCCGCGCGCAGCCCGTATGGTCCGTGCTCCTGAAGCCGCCTCGCGAACCTAGTATGTGAACGCGGGCGCATAAAAGAGGCGCGGGACGGGAGAGGGACGGGGCATGCGAAGGCTCGGAGAGCTTGAGGCCGAGATCATGGACCGCCTGTGGACCTGGGACAGACCGGCGACGGTCCGCGAGGTCGTGGACGACATCAACCTCCGCCGTCCCGCCGCCTACACGACGGTGATGACCGTGGCCACGATCCTCTACAACAAGGGCTGGCTGACCCGGCGGAAGCAGGGCCAGGCCTGGCTCTACACGCCGGTGCGCAGCCGTGAGGCGTACGCGGCGGCCCTCATGGAGGACGCTCTGGGAGCGAGCCGGGACCGCTCGGCCGCTCTTGTCCACTTCGTGGAGCGGATGACCGACGAGGAGGTCGCCGCGTTGCGTGAGGCGCTGCGGGCGACGGGCCGGGACGGCGCGCTGTGAACGCCGCCCCGGCCTTCCTCGGCTACGCGGCCGCCGTCGGCGTACTGGCTCCGCGCCTGCTGCTCCGCAGCGGTTGGCCGCAGCGCGCACCGCTGCTGGCGGTCGCCGTCTGGTTCGCGCTCGCGGCGTCCTTCTCGCTCTGCGTCCAGCTGGCCGCCGCGCACCTCACCACACCAGGTGCTCATCTGCACGGCATCCTCTACTCCTGCCGCGCGGCCCTGGGACTCGGCGGCGAACCCGACGGAGGCACGGGCCCGTCCTGGGGCCTGGTGGCACTCGTCGTGCTGCTCGCCGCGCATCTGTCCGGCTTCGCCTTCCACGCCGTACGGGCGTACGCCGCACGGGCCCGGCACCGCGATGTCCTGGACAAGGTGGGCCGGCCCTCGGCGCTGCTGCGGGCCACGGTGGTGGAGCACGCCGAGCCCGCCGCGTACTGCCTGCCGGGCCGCCGGCCGCGGGTCGTCGTCAGCAGCGGCGCGGTCGACGCCCTCTCGCGCGATGAGCTCGGCGCCGTCGTCGAACACGAGCGGGCCCACATCCACGGCCGCCACCACCTGCTCATCGCGGCGGCCCACGCCTTCGCCTGGATCTTTCCGGCGCTGCCGCTGGCCCGCCACCTGCGCGAGCAGATCCCGATGCTGCTGGAGATGGCCGCCGACGACCGCGCCCTGCGCCGCGCCCCGCACCACGCGCTGGCCACCGCCATGTTCACGCTCGCCGCCGGCCGGGCGCCGCGCGGGACGCTGGCGGTCGGCGGCGAGACGGTGGTGATCCGCCTCCGGCGCGTCCTGGCGCCCCAGCGCGGCGCCCACCCGGCCCTACGCTGCACGGTCGGCACCGGCGCTCTCCTGGCTCCGCTGCTGCCGGTCCTGCTGACCTGTCACGCCGGACTGGCGTGAGCGGCAGGACTCGCGTGAGCGCCGGACTCAGATCCGTACGCCCCACATGAACGGCATCCCGCTGCGCGCCATGGACTCGAAGCGCACCACGGCACCAGGCTTCGGCGAGTGGAGGATCTGGCCGTTCCCGGCGTAGAAGCCGACATGGCTCAGGTCGGTGCGCATGATGACGAGGTCGCCGGGCTTGAGCGCGCTCAGCGAGCTGATCCGGGTCCCGGCGTCGGCCTGCGCCTGCGAGGTGCGCGGCAGGTTGACGCCTGCCTGGCGGAACGCCCAGGAGGTCAGCCCCGAGCAGTCGAACGACCCCGGACCCGTGGCGCCCCACACGTACGGCATGCCGACCCGGGACTCGGCCGCCGCGAAGGCCGCGGCCGTGATGCCCGACGCGCTGGCCTCGTTGCCGAGCTCGACCCGCGCGCTGGAGCGGTTGGCGCGCTCCTCCTTGGCGGCGATCTCGGCCCGCTCCTTGGCCGTCAGCGTGTTGAGGAGCCGCTGCGCCTCGGCCAGCTTGCCCTGGATCTCCTTCTTCCGGTCGCCCAGTTCCTTCCGGGTGTCCTGGAGGTCGGCGAGCTTGGTACCGGCCTGGGTGCGCTGCTGCTGGAGGGCGCGCTGCTCGGAGAGGAAGCGGTGGAGCGCCTGCGACTGGCGTGCGCTCAGCCGGTCAAGGACCGCCGCCTCGTCCAGATACGCGTCCGGGTCGGAGGAGAGCAGCAGCCGCACCGACGGGTCGATCCCGCCGCCGCGGTACTGGGCGGCGGCCGCCGAACCGAGGCCGCGTCGCAGCTCGTTGAGGTCGTCCTGCTTGCGGGCCACGGCCTCCTGGAGATTGTCGGCCTCCTCGCGGAGCTTCTCCGCGTTCTCCTTCGCCCCGTTGTACTTCTCCGTGGCCTGGGTCGCCTCCTCGTAAAGGCGGTCTATCTGCGCCTGCACGCCCTTCTTGTTCGGATCGGGCTGCGGGTCGGCGGACGCCGGCGAGGCGGAGAGCGCCACGCTCACCGCGGCGGTCGCCGTGAGCACGGACGCGTAGCCGCTGGTGGGCTGCTTGGGACGACGGTGGGAGGCCACTGGGGCGGGCTCCTTCTTCCTCGGCCGCCGACCGAGGGGCCGTGCGGAGGCTAGGCCACGCATACTAATCAACTTAGTGGGCGCTCTCCAAGCGCCGTCCGCCGGGCCCGAGTTCCGTCCACCCGCGATCCGGCTTCCGCCGACCGCCGGACCGGAGTCCCGTCAACCGGTAGGACCCGGGTTCCACCGTCCGTCCGCCCGGAGCTCCGCCGTCCGCGTGCGAGGATGCTGCCGTGACCACACCGTCCTCCCCGCCTCCGGCCGACGACCCGCCCCGCCACGAAGGCCTGGGCCAACGCGCCGCCGCGGTCCTCGTGTTCGGATCCTCGGCCGCGGTCCTGGTGGTCGAGATCGTCGCGCTGCGGCTGCTGGCCCCATACCTCGGCCTCACCCTCGAAACCAGCACCCTGGTCATCGGCATCGCGCTCACCGCGATCGCGCTGGGCTCCTGGCTCGGCGGACGCGTCGCCGACCAGGTCGATCCGCACCGGCTCATCGGTCCCGCGCTCGGCGTCTCCGGCGTGGTCGTCGCGCTCACGCCGCTCCTGCTCCGCACCACCGCGGAGTGGGCGCCGCCGGCGCTCCTGCTGGTCGCCGCGGCCACTCTGCTCGTACCCGGCGCGCTGCTCTCCGCGGTGACCCCGCTCGTGACCAAGCTGCGGCTCACCAGCCTCGCCGAGACCGGGACGGTGGTGGGACGGCTCTCCGGCGTCGGCACCTTCGGCGCCATCGTCGGCACGGTCCTCACCGGCTTCGTCCTGATCTCACGGCTGCCCGTCAGCTCCATCCTGATCGGCCTCGGCACTTTGCTGGTCATCGGCGCCGCGCTGGCCGGATGGCGGGCGCGCCGCTGGCGCCGGGCCTCGGCCGTGGCGCTGGCCACCGTCGTCGCGGGCTCCCTCGCCACCGCGTTCGCGCCCGGCGGCTGCGACGCGGAGACCCGCTACCACTGCGCCCGGATCGTCGCCGACCCCGAGCGGTCCACCGGCCGCACGCTCGTCCTGGACGGGCTGCGCCACTCCTACGTCGACGTCGAGGACCCGACGTATCTCCGGTTCGGTTACGTACGCGCCTTCGCGGCCGTCGTCGATGCCACCTTCGCCACGGCTGAACCGCTCGCCGCCCACCACATCGGAGGCGGCGGCCTCACCTTCCCGCGCCATCTCGCAGCCACCCGACCCGGAACCCGCAGCCTCGTCTCGGAGATCGACGGCGGCGTCGTCCGCATCGACCGCGAGCAGCTCAACCTCGGCGCCTCCAGCGGCATCGACGTACGCGTGGAGGACGCACGGCTCGGCCTGAAGCGGATCGACGCCGACAGCCGCGACCTCGTCGTCGGCGACGCCTTCGGAGGCGTCAGCGTGCCGTGGCACCTCACGACGTCGGAGGCGCTGCGGGACGTACGCCGGGTGCTCAAGGACGACGGGCTGTACGCGGCCAACCTCATCGACCACGGCCGACTGGAGTTCGCCCGCGCCGAAGTCGCCACGCTGGCCGAGGTGTTCGCGTACGTCGCCGTCGTCGGCACCGCCGTGGACATCGGCCTCGATCCGGCCGCCGTCCCCATGGGCGGCAACATGGTGGTGCTCGCCTCCGACCGGCCCTTCGACGCGCCCGCGATCCAGAAGGCCCTGGACGCCCGCGAGACGGGCTGGAAGATCGCCACCGGCGACACCGTCACCGCCTGGACCGGCGACGCACCGGTCCTCACCGACGACCACGCACCCGTGGACCAGCTCCTCCAGCCCCACCCCACGCGAACCGTACGGTGAGGCCGGGGCCGCTCACCCGTGCCAGGACCGCCACAGCGCCGCGTACGCGCCGTCCGCCGCCACCAGCTCGTCATGGCTGCCGAGTTCGCTGATCCGGCCGTCCTCCACGACCGCGATCACGTCCGCGTCATGGGCCGTGTGCAGCCGGTGCGCGATCGCCACCACCGTACGGCCCTCCAGCACCCGGGCCAGTGAACGCTCCAGGTGGCGGGCGGCCCGCGGGTCGAGCAGCGAGGTCGCCTCGTCCAGGACCAGCGTGTGCGGATCGGCCAGCACCAGCCGGGCCAGCGCGATCTGCTGCGCCTGCGCGGGCGTCAGCGCGAACCCGCCCGAACCCACCTCCGTGTCCAGCCCCTTCTCCAGCCCCTTCGCCCAGCCGTCCGCGTCCACCGCCGCCAGCGAGACCCACAGCTCCGCGTCCTTCGCGCCGTCCCGCGCCAGCAGCAGGTTGTCCCGCAGCGAACCGACGAAGACGTGGTGCTCCTGGTTGACCAGCGCCACATGCTCCCGCACCCGCTCGGCCGTCATCCGCGACAACTCGGCGCCGCCGAGCGTCACTTCCCCGGTGCGCGGAGCGTAGATCCCGGCCAGCAGCCGTCCGAGCGTCGACTTGCCCGCGCCCGAAGGCCCGACCAGCGCCAGCCGCGTCCCCGGAGCCACGTCCAGCGACACCCGGTGCAGCACGTCGACGCCCTCCCGGTAGCCGAACCGCACCTCGTCCGCCCGTACGTCCCGGCCGTCCGGCCCGACCTCCGTGTCACCGGCGTCCGGCTCGATCTCCCGTACGCCGACCAGCCGCGCCAACGACACCTGGGCCACCTGGAGTTCGTCGTACCAGCGCAGGATGAGGCCGATCGGGTCGACCATCATCTGGGCCAGCAGCGCACCCGTGGTCAGCTGGCCGACCGTCAGCCAGCCCTCCAGCACGAACCAGCCGCCGATCAGCAGGACCGCGCCGAGGATCGTCACGTACGTCGCGTTGATCACCGGGAAGAGCACCGAGCGCAGGAACAGCGTGTACCGCTCCCACGCCGTCCACTCCGTGATCCGCCGGTCCGACAGCGCCACCCGGCGGGCGCCGAGGCGGTGCGCCTCCACGGTCCGCCCGGCGTCCACCGTCTCAGCGAGCATCGCGGCGACGGCCGCGTAACCGGCGGCCTCCGCGCGGTAGGCCGAGGGGGCGCGCCGGAAGTACCAGCGGCAGCCGACGATCAGCAGCGGCAGCGCGATCGCCACGGCCAGCGCCAGCGGAGGAGCGGTCACGGTGAGCGCGCCGAGCAGCAGCCCGGCCCAGACGACGCCGATCGCCAGCTGCGGCACGGCCTCGCGCATCGCGTTGGCCAGCCGGTCGATGTCCGTGGTGATCCGGGAGAGCAGATCGCCGGTCCCGGCCCGCTCCAGGACGCCCGGCGGCAGCCCCACCGACCGTACGAGGAAGTCCTCGCGCAGATCGGCGAGCATCTCCTCGCCCAGCATGGCCCCGCGCAGCCGCATGGACCGGGTGAACACCGTCTGGATGACCAGCGCGACGGCGAAGATGGCCGCCGTGCGCTCCAGATGGAGGTCGGTGACCCCGTCGGCGAGGTCCTCGACCAGCCCGCCGAGCAGATACGGCCCGGCGATCGACGCGATGACCGCCACCGCGTTGGCACCGACCAGGAGCGCGAAGGCCTTGCGGTGACGCCGCAGGAGACCGCGTACGTAGGTCCGTACGGTCGTGGGGGTGCCCACGGGCAGGGTGGTGGCCGACTCCGGGGCGGCCGGGTCGTACGCCGGTGGTGCGACGCCGATCATGCCGTCTCCTCGATTTCCTGGGTGCTGGTGTCCATGGCGGGGACCGTGACGTTGTCCGCCGCCGCTTCCTCGTCGGTCTCGCGGGTGACGACGGCCCGGTAGCGCGGTTCCGTGCGCAGCAGCTCGCGGTGGGTGCCCGCGGCGACCACGCTGCCCTCGTGGACGAGGACGACCCGGTCGGCCACGTCCAGCAGCAGCGGCGAGGAGGCGAACGCGACCGTCGTACGGCCCCGGCGCAGCGCCGCGACCCCGGCGGCGACGCGCGCCTCGGTGTGCGAGTCGACGGCTGAGGTCGGCTCGTCCAGGACCAGTGCCTCCGGGTCGGTGATCAGCGACCGGGCCAGCGCGAGGCGCTGACGCTGACCGCCGGAGAGCGACCTGCCGCGCTCGGTGATCCGGGTCCGCATCGGATCCCCGTCGTCGTCCGGCGAGGCCTGCGCCAGCGCGGCGAGCACATCGCCGCACTGCGCGGCCTCCAGCGCCTGCTCGGCGGTGACCAGGCCCGAGGACGGTACGTCCAGCAGCTCCTGGAGCGTGCCGGAGAGCAGCACCGGATCCTTGTCCTGGACGAGGACGGCGGTACGCGCGGTGTCCAGCGGAAGTTCGTCCAGTGCGACGGCGCCGAGCAGGACGGAGGGTGCCTTCTTCTCCGCGTCGGTGCTCTCGTCGCCGGTCTGCGCGTGGCCGCCGAGGCGTTCGGCCAGCCGTCCCGCCTCGTCCGGATCGCCGCAGACCACCGCGGTGAACTGGCCCTGGTGGGCCATCAGCCCGGTGGCCGGGTCGTACAGATCGCCCGACGGAACGCCCGCCTCGGTGGCCGTCCGGTCACTGCGGCGCAGCGACAGCACCCGTACGGCGCGCTGTGCGGACGGCCGCGAGAAGGAGTAGGCCATCGCGATCTCCTCGAAATGACGGAGAGGGAACAGCATCAGCGTGGCCGCGCTGTAGACCGTGACCAGCTGGCCCACGTCGATGCGGCCCTCGCGCGCCAGCGTCGCTCCGTACCAGACCAGCGAGATCAGCAGGATGCCCGGCAGCAGCACCTGCACCGCCGAGATCAGCGCCCACATCCGCGCGCTGCGCACGGCCGCCTTGCGGACCTCCTGCGAGGCGCGGCGGTAGCGGCCGAGGAACAGCTCCTCGCCGCCGATGCCGCGCAGCACCCGCAGTCCGGCCACGGTGTCCGAGGCCAGCTCGGTCGCCTTGCCCGCCTTCTCACGCTGCTCGTCGGCGCGCCGGGTGGCACGGGGGAGGAGCGGCAGGACGGCGAGGGCCAGCACCGGCATGGCGACGGCCACCAGGACGCCGAGGGTCGGAAGGTAGATGACCAGGCCGACGCAGACCACGACCAGCGCGATGGCGGCGGCCAGGAAGCGCGAGAGAGCCTCGACGAACCAGCCGATCTTCTCCACGTCGCCGGTCGACACGGCCACCACCTCACCGGCCGCGACCCGCCGGGTCAGTGCGGCTCCCAGCTCGGCCGTCTTACGCGCCAGGAGCTGCTGCAACCGGGCGGCGGCGGTGATCCAGTTGGTCACGGCGGTCCGGTGGAGCATGGTGTCGCCCAGTGCGATGAGGACGCCGAGGGCCAGGATCAGACCGCCGGCCAGCGCCAGGCGTGCGCCGGAGCGTTCGATGACGGCCTGGACGGCGACGCCGACGGTGACCGGGAGGCCGGCGATGCTCAGCTGGTGGAGCAGTCCCCAGCCGAGCGCCTTGAGCTGTCCGCCGAGCTGATGGCGCCCGAGCCAGTACAGGAAGCGAGGGCCCGACCGCACATCGGGGTCGCCGGGATCCGAATACGGAAGATCGCGAATCTGCATGACGTCCCAGGGCTCGGTATGCGCGAGGCCCGTGCGGACCTCGGAGAACGGGGTGACCAAACCGTGCAAGGTTCGCTTCCCGTCCCCCTTCGGGGCAACCGGTTTTCCGCTGCTGGGAGACCGTGCGGGGTCCCGTGCCGAGCCGGCCGGGACCCCGCAGCCCGTCAGGCCGCCGGCTTCTCCGAGTCCATGCCGGACCTGGCCTTCTTCCACGCGCCGCGGGTGAAGTCCGGTATCGGCAGCGGCGCGCCCTTGGCCTTGATGGAGAGGTGGCTCAGCGGCACGGGAGCCGTCCAGACGGCCGCGTCGTACACGTCGAAGTCCGGGACGAGGCCGAGCCGCATGCACTGCATCAGTCGGAAGATCATGATGTAGTCCATCCCGCCATGGCCGCCCGGCGGATTGGCGTGCTCCTTCCACAGCCAGTGGTCCCACTCGGCGTACTTCTTGAAGTCGTCCCACTGGTGGTCGGTGTTCGTGGGCTCCAGGTAGATCCGCTCCGGGTAGTCCTCGAAGACGCCGCGGGTACCGCCGAGGCTGTTGATACGCGAGTACGGATGCGGCGAGGACACATCGTGCTCCAGCCGGATCACTCGGCCCTTGGCGGTCTGGACGAGGCTGATCGTCCGGTCGGCGCCGATGTACGACTCCTTCCAGCTCGGGTCGCCGGCCGGCATGTGCTCCTTCCGGTACGCGGCGAGGCCGAGAGCCGGAGTGCCTACGCTGGTGATGGAGACGGCACGGTCGCCGCGGTTGACGTCCATGTAGTTGGCGACCGGCCCGAACCCGTGGTTCGGGTAGAGGTCGC
Organism: Streptomyces sp. NPDC006174; assembly: GCF_040614075.1. NCBI lineage: Bacteria > Bacillati > Actinomycetota > Actinomycetes > Kitasatosporales > Streptomycetaceae > Streptomyces > Streptomyces sp. NPDC006174. Next base: position 138,847 of record NZ_JBEXTJ010000012.1, read on the forward strand.
CGCGCAGCCGCGTGTGCCAGAGCCGCCGCCACGGGCCCTCGTAGTAGTCCGGGTCGAACATCAGCTCACGCAGATCGTGGTTGTACGCTCCCGCGCCGTGCAGCAGGTCCCCGAAGAGGCCCGCGTGCGCCATCCGGAGCACCCGCATCTCGTTCTTGCCGTAACAGCAGTTCTCCAGCTGCATGCAGTGGCGCCGGGTGCGCTCGGAGAGGTCGACGAGCTGCCAGAGCTCGTCCAGGCGCATCGCGATCGGGCACTCCACGCCGACGTGCTTGCCGTTCAGCATCGCCGCCTTGGCCATCGGGAAGTGCGTCTCCCACGGGGTGGCCACATAGACGAAGTCGATGTCCCCGCGCCGGCAGAGGTTGACGTAGTCGTCCTCGCCCTTGGCGTAGACGGCGGGCGCGGGCTGTCCGGCGGCCGTCACCTTGGCGGCGGCCTTCACCGTCTTCTCGCGCACCGGATCGCAGACCGCCACGACCCGGACGCCGGGAACGGCGAGGAAGAGGTCGATCATGCTGTCGCCGCGGTTGCCGAGGCCCACGATGCCGACCCGTACGGTCGAGCGCCGCTCGAAGGGGACGTCGACCATGGTGCGGCCCTGACGCGCGGGAGCGGCCGCGGCGGCCTCCACGGCCTCCGGGATCGAGGCCCCGGCGGCCGACGCGGTGCCTCCCGTGAGCGCGCTCAGGCCGAGCCCGGCGCCGGCCACGCCCGCCGTGGTCCACAGCACCGAACGGCGGCTGGGATCCTGCTGGTTGGCATTGTTGCCGGTGTCCGGCGGGTTGCCGGTGCTCTGCGGGTTGCCGGAGTTCTGCGGGGGGAGGTCCTGCGGTGTCTGTCCGGGCCGGGCGTCGTCGTTCATCGAGCCTCCAGGTGGGGTGTGGGGGTTCTGGACGTGCGCGAGCGGGGCCGGTCCCGGAGGGGGGCGTGAGCGACCTCGGGACGGGCCTCGGTAAGGACCCTGGAGGGTGAGGCTGACGGTGCGCAAGGGAGCCAATTGGACTCTTGTCCTCAAACCATGGACTTTTCTTCCGGGCACGCCAATGCCCCAACTGGTTCAACCAGTTGGGGCATCTGACCTGCGCTCGGCCGGGCCGCGCGGTCCGTTCAGCGACCCGGTGGACGGGTGGCGCGCTCCAGCTCGATCAAGGCCGAGCGGTACGGGCGTCCGGTGGCCCGTTCCATGCCGATCTCACACATGCGGTTGGCGGAGAGATAGCTGTCGTACGTACGGGAGTTGACCTCTGCCGCCTCCTTCGCCGTGGCGGAATCGGTCAACTCCTTGTGCAGCATGCCTCGGTCGCCGGCGAACGCGCAGCATCCGGCGTCGTCGGGGACGGTGACCTCCTCGGCGCATGCCTGGGCCAGTTCGCGCAACTGACCGACGTCACCGAGGTGTTCCATCGAGCAGGTCGGATGGACGGCGGCCGAGCCCACCTTCTCGAACACCGTCAGCTCCGGCAGCAGCTCATCGGCCGCCCACACGAGCGAGTCCACGACGGTCAGCTCGCGGTGCAGCGCCTGGTTGTCCTCGGTGAGGTAAGGCACGACCTCTTCGGCGATGCCGAGCGTGCAGGAGGAGGCGTCCACGACGAGCGGCAGGGTCCCGCCGGCGGTCCAGCCCCAGGCCGCCTCGACGATGCGGTTGGCCATGATCCGGTTGCCGGCGTCGTAGCCCTTGGAGTGCCAGATCGTGGCGCAGCACGTTCCGGCCACGTCGTCGGGGATCCAGACGGGCTTTCCGGCCCGCTCGGAGAGGGCCACGAGGGCCTCGGCCAGCGAGGTGTCGACCGGTCCTGCCTCCGGTCCCGCGAAGATGCGGTTCACGCAGGCCGGGTAGTAGACCGCGCTCGCGCCGACCCGCGCGGTGCGGGGCAGCTGCCGAGCGGCGGCACCGGGGAGCTGAGGCAGCCATTCCGGTACGAGATCGGGCCGTACGGCCTTGCGCGCGAGCCGGGTCACCGACTCCAGCAGCCGGTCACCGCCGCGCTCGCCGATGGCGTTACCCGCCGCCACGGCGAGCCGCGCCGAAGCCTCCACCACACGGAAGTTCCTCGCGGTGAGCGCGGCGATCCGCTCCTCGCGCGCGGAGTGCCTGCGCTGCCGGAAGCCCTTCATCATCGCGCCGGTGTCGATGCCGACCGGACAGGCGAGCTTGCAGGTGGAGTCACCGGCGCAGGTGTCCACCGCGTCGTAGCCGTAGGCGTCGAGCAGTCCGGCCTCCACCGGCGAGCCGTCGGCCTGCCGCATCATCTCGCGGCGCAGCACGATCCGCTGGCGCGGCGTGGTCGTCAGATCCTCGCTGGGACAGGTGGGTTCGCAGAAGCCGCACTCGATGCACGGGTCGGCGACCGCCTCCACCTTCGGAATGGTTTTCAGTCCGCGCAGATGGGCCCGCGGATCCCGGTCGAGCACGATGCGCGGCGCGAGCACGCCTTCAGGATCGATGACCTGCTTCGTCCGCCACATCAACTCCGTCGCCCGCGCACCCCACTCGCGCTCCAGAAACGGCGCGATGTTGCGGCCGGTGGCGTGCTCCGCCTTGAGCGAGCCGTCGAACCGGTCCACGACCAGTGCGCAGAACTCCTGCATGAACGCGTCGTACCGCTCCACATCGGTGGCCCGCGCCGCGTCGAAGGCGAGCAGGAAGTGCAGATTGCCGTGGGCCGCGTGACCGGCGACGGCCGCGTCGAAGCCGTGGCGCGACTGGAGCTCCAGCAGCGCCTCGCAGGCGTCGGCCAGCCGGTCCGGCGGCACCGCGAAGTCCTCCGTGATCAGCGTCGTACCCGAGGGCCGGGAACCGCCGACCGCCGTCACGAACGCCTTCCGCGCCTTCCAGTACCCGGCGATCGTCCCGGCGTCCCGGGTGAACGCGTTGGTGACGGAGGTGGCCGGAACCACCAGGTCCAGTCCGCGCATCACCTCGGCCGCCGCCTCTTCGAACGCCTCCTGACCCGTCTCGTCCGGAGCGCGGAACTCGACCAGCAACGCTGCTGTCTCCCGAGGCAGCGCCGCCCAGTCCGCCGGGACACCTTTCACGTTGACCGAGGCGCGCAGGGTGTTGCCGTCCATCAGCTCCACCGCGATGGCGCCGGCCGCGTTGAACCGGGGCACGGCGGCCGCGGCGGCGGTGAGGGACGGGAAGAAGAGCAGCGCGCTGGTCACCTTCCGGTCCAGCGGCAAGGTGTCGAAGACGGTCTCCGCGATGAAGCCGAACGTGCCCTCGGAGCCCACCATGAGCCCGCGCAGGATCTGGACAGGCGTCGCGCCGTCGAGGAAGGCGTCGAGGCGGTAGCCGTTGGTGTTCTTGATCGCGTACTTGGCGCGGATCCGGGCCGTCAGCTCCTCGTCCGCCTCGATCTCCGCCTTGAGCGCCAGCAGATCGGCGCACAGCTGCGGCTCCGCGTGGGCCAGCTCCTCGTCGGCGGCGGGGTCGGCGGTGTCGACGACGGTGCCGCTCGGCAGGACGAAGGTGAGCGAGACGAGCGTCCGGTAGGAGTTGCGGGTGGTGCCGGCCGTCATGCCCGACGCGTTGTTGGCGACGACCCCGCCGACCGTGCAGGCGACGGCGCTCGCCGGGTCGGGGCCGAGCAGCCTGCCGTACCGGGCGAGCGTGGTGTTGGCCCGCAGGACGGTGGTGCCGGGTCGGATACGGGCCCGCGCACCGTCGTCCAGCACGTCGACACCGGTCCAGTGGCGGCGTACGTCGACGAGGATGTCCTCGCCCTGCGCCTGGCCGTTGAGGCTGGTTCCGGCGGCCCGGAAGACCACCTCGCGGCCTTTGCCGTGGGCGTACGACAGGATCGCGGAGATGTCGTCGAGGTCCTCGGGGACGAGCACGACCCGCGGGAGGAAGCGGTACGGGCTGGCGTCGGAGGCGTACCGCACGAGGTCGGAGACCTTCCAGAGCACCTTGTCCGCGCCGAGCAGCGCGGTCAGCTCGGAGCGCAGGGGCTCCGGTGTACCGGCCGCGCTCCGGTCGGTGACCCGGTCGATGGCGGGCTCGCGTGCCGTACCGGGGCGGAGGGCTTCCGGGTCGGGCTCCAGCAGCGGCATATCGGCGTCCCCTTCGGCGGTCGGTGCGGTCCGGCGTACGGTCCGGTGGCTCGTACCCCGGCGACGGTCCCGATATCTGGCGCCTCGCCTCCGAGGTCCGGGCTCCAGCACCCGGGCTCCAGCACCGGGGTCCGGCACTCGAGCTCCGGCACCCGGTCTCAGCAGCGGCGCTCCGGCATGCCGTCGACCAGAGCCGAGAGCAGCCCGCCGAGCACGTCCCGCTGGTCGGTGGTCAGTGGAGCCAGGATCTCCTCTGCGGCCGCCCGGCGCGCGTTGCGCAGGGAGCGCAGCGTGGCGCGTCCCTCGTCGGTGATCTCGATGCGCACCACCCGGCGGCTGTCCGGATCCGGCGCGCGGCGGACCCGGCCGCTCGCCTCCAGCGCGTCGACCAGCGTCGTCACGGCGCGCGGGACGACGTCCAGGCGCTGGGCGAGATCGGCCATCCGGGGGGCCGCGTCGTAGCTCGCGACCGTCCGCAGCAGCCGGAACTGGGCCGGCGTGATGCCGATCGGCTCCAGCTGGCGGCTCTGGATGCGGTGGAGCCGGCGCGTCAGCCGCAGCAGCTGCTCGGCGAGCATGCCGTCGGAGTCGCGGTCACGATCGTGGGACCGCTCGTCGGCGGCCACCGCATCCGTGGCATCGGCGTCGCGGGAATCTGAGGCGTCCATACGGGAACAATATCAGGACCCCGTTCATTGTGAGTATAGGTAACAATGAGCTGAGCTCTGAACGTCGGACACCTCCGGCCGTTCCGCACGTCCCACGAAGGAGCCCATGAAACCCGACGAACTCACATGGACGCCCCCACCTGATGCCCGCGCCGCCTCCGACCGGCCGCCCGGCGAGGTGCGCCGCATCCTCCGCCTCTTCCATCCCTACCGCGGCCGCCTCGCCGTGGTCGGCCTGCTGGTCGGCGCCTCCTCCTTGGTGTCGGTCGCCTCTCCGTTCCTGCTGCGCGAGATCCTTGACACCGCGATCCCGCAGGGCCGCACAGGCCTGCTGACGCTGCTGGCCCTCGGCATGATCCTCACCGCCGTGATGAACAGCGTCTTCGGCGTCCTGCAGACCCTGATCTCGACGACCGTCGGCCAGCGCGTCATGCACGACCTGCGCACCGCCGTGTACACCCAGCTCCAGCGGATGCCGCTCGCCTTCTTCACCCGGACCCGCACGGGCGAGGTCCAGTCCCGCATCGCCAACGACATCGGCGGTATGCAGGCGACGGTCACCTCCACCGCGACCTCGCTCGTCTCCAACCTCACCGCCGTCATCGCCACCGTCGTCGCCATGCTCGCGCTCGACTGGCGCCTCACCGTCGTCTCGCTGCTCCTGCTGCCGGTGTTCGTCGCGATCAGCCGCCGCGTCGGCCGGGAGCGGAAGCGGATCACCACCGAGCGCCAGAAGCAGATGGCCGCCATGGCCGCCACGGTGACCGAGTCCCTGTCGGTCAGCGGCATCCTCCTCGGCCGCACGATGGGCCGCTCCGACTCCCTCACCCAGGGGTTCGCCGAGGAGTCCGAGCGCCTGGTCGACCTGGAGGTGCGCTCCAGCATGGCGGGCCGCTGGCGGATGTCCATCATCGGCATCGTGATGGCCGCCATGCCGGCCGTCATCTACTGGGTGGCAGGCCTCACCAGCCAGCCCGGCGGGACCGCCGTCTCCATCGGCACGCTCGTCGCCTTCGTCACCCTGCAACAGGGGCTCTTCCGCCCGGCCGTGAGCCTGCTCTCCACCGGCGTGCAGATGCAGACCTCGCTCGCCCTCTTCCAGCGGATCTTCGAGTATCTGGACCTCACGGTGGACATCACCGAACCGGAGAAGCCCGTCCGTCCGGCGAAGATCCGCGGCGAGATCGCCTTCGAGAACGTCGACTTCAGCTACGACACCACGAGCGGCCCCACGCTCAGCGGCATCGACGTGACCGTCCCCGCCGGCAGCAGCCTCGCCGTCGTCGGCTCCACCGGCTCCGGCAAGTCCACGCTCAGCTATCTCGTGCCCCGGCTCTACGACGTCACCGGCGGCCGGGTCACGCTCGACGGGGTCGACGTCCGTGACCTGGACTTCGGCACGCTGGCCCGAGCGGTCGGCGTGGTCTCCCAGGAGACCTACCTCTTCCACGCCTCCGTCGCCGACAACCTCCGCTTCGCCAAGCCGGACGCCACCGACGAGGAGATCGAGACCGCCGCCCGCGCCGCGCAGATCCACGACCACATCGCCTCCCTGCCCGACGGGTACGACACCCTCGTCGGTGAGCGTGGCTACCGCTTCTCGGGCGGCGAGAAGCAGCGCCTGGCCATCGCCCGTACGATCCTCCGCGACCCGCCGGTGCTGATCCTCGACGAGGCGACCAGCGCGCTCGACACCCGTACGGAACACGCCGTGCAGGAAGCGATCGACGCACTCTCCGCGGGCCGCACCACCCTCACCATCGCGCACCGGCTTTCCACCGTCCGCGACGCGGACCAGATCGTCGTCCTCGACGGCGGCCGGATAGCCGAGCGCGGTACGCACGAGGAGCTGCTCGACCGGGACGGCCGCTACGCCGCCCTGATCCGCCGCGACTCCCACCAGGCCCCGGTCCCGGCCCCGTGTCGCGCGCCGCGTGTGGTGCCGCGCCCCGGCTCCGCACACGCAGCGCCGCCGCCGATCCCCTTGTCCTGGCCCTGCGGTACGGCGTTCGTGTCGCCGCAGCCGACGCCGCAGCCGGGCTACCGGCCCGGGGGAGCGGACCGGGTTAACGTGCCCGCATGGTGAACGAGTCCCCGGACGTCCGTCCCCGTCGCAGACTCCGCCCGACCCGCCGCGGAAAGATCGTCCTGGCCGTGGCCGCGCTGCTCGTGGCATCGGCCGCCGTGCTGATCCCGCTCTCCTTGCTCGGCTCGGACGAGGAGAAGAAGAAGGAGCGCCCGCAGAGCACGCTGGTGATCCCGGAAGGCTGGCGCGCCTCGCAGGTGTATGGCGCCGTCGACCGGGCGCTCGGCCTCACGTCCGGCTCCACCGAGAAGACCGTGGAGACGGTGGATCTGGCTCTGCCGGACCAGGCCGAGGGCAACCCCGAGGGGTACCTCTTCCCGGCCACCTATCCGATCGACTCCGCCACCAAGCCCGCCGGCCTGTTGCGCTACATGGCCGACACCGCCCGCAAACGGTTCGGCGCGGACCACATCACCGCCGGAGCGCAGCGCAACAACGTCACCGTCTACGAGACGGCCACCATCGCCAGCATCGTCCAGGCCGAGGCCGACACCGCCTCCGACATGGGCAAGGTCGCCCGGGTCGTCTACAACCGGCTGCTCAAGGACATGCCGCTGCAGATGGACTCCACCATCAACTACGCCCTCAAGCGGTCCACCCTGGACACGACGAACGCCGACACCCAGCTGGACAGCCCGTACAACAGTTACGTACACAAGGGCCTGCCGCCGACGCCCATCGGCAACCCGGGGGAGGAGGCGCTGCGCGCCGCCATCGGCCCCACGCCCGGCCCGTGGCTCTACTTCGTCACGGTCGCGCCCGGGGACACGCGGTTCACCGACAGCTACGACGAACAGCAGAAGAACGTCGAGGAGTTCAACCGCAACCGCCGCGAGGCCACGGGCTGACGGCCACCGGCCCTCAGCCGGCCACCCCGGCCTTCTCCTCCACGCTCGACCGGCCGCCGGTCCTCTCCAGCAACCGCAGCACCGACCGCACAGCGGCGCGCCCCGCCCGGTTGGCGCCGATGGTGCTGGCGGACGGACCGTACCCGACGAGGTGGACGCGGCCGTCCCGTACGGCACGCGTGTCCTCCGCCCGGATGCCGCCGCCCGGCTCGCGCAGCTTCAGCGGCGCCAAGTGGTCCACGGCCGGCCGGAAGCCGGTGGCCCAGAGGATGACGTCCGCCTCGACGCTCCGGCCGTCGTCCCAGGCCACGCCGGTCGGCGTGATCCGGTCGAACACCGGCAGCCGGTCCAGCACTCCCTGCTCCCGGGCGCGCCGCACAGCGTCGGTGAGCGGCAGCCCGGTCACGCTCACCACGCTCTGCGGCGGCAGCCCGGCCCGCACCCGCTCCTCCACCATCGCCACGGCCGCCCGTCCCCACTCCTCGGTGAACGGCCCGTCGCGGAAGACCGGTTCGCGCCGCGTCACCCAGAACGTCTCGGCCGCGTACTCGGCGATCTCCATCAGATGCTGCGTACCGGAGGCACCGCCGCCGACCACGATGACGCGCTGCCCGGCGAACTCCTCGGGTCCGGGGTAGTTCGCGGTATGCAGCTGGCGCCCACGGAAGGTCTCCTGTCCCGGGTAGCGCGGCCAGAACGGCCGGTCCCAGGTGCCGGTCGCGTTGATCAGCGCGCGAGCGGCGTACGTCCCCTCGGACGTCTCCACGAGCAGCCGCCCGCCACTTCCCTCGCGTACGGCACTCACCTCGACGGGCCGGTGAACCCGCAGGTCGAAGCGGTCCTCGTACGCCGTGAAGTACGCGCCGATCACTTCGGAGGAGGGCCGGTCGGGGTCGGCGCCGGTCAGCTCCATGCCCGGCAGCGCGTGCATCCCGTGGACCTTGCCGTACGTCAGCGAGGGCCAGCGGAACTGCCACGCGCCGCCCGGCCGGGGCGCGTGGTCCAGGACGACGAAGTCGCGGTCGGGTTCGAGCCCGACGCGGCGCAGGTGGTGGGCGCCGGAGAGCCCCGCCTGTCCGGCGCCGATCACGACCACGTCCAGCTCGCGCACCCCAGTAATGTTCACGTTTCTACTAACTCGTGGGGCGCCCGGGATCTTCCCGGGCGCCCCGCTGGGGTTCAGCGCCCGCCCGCCACCGGCAACGGCGCTCCGGCCGTCCGCGATTCCACGCCGGGCACCCCCAGCAGCGGGGACGCCGGTACGGTCGACAGCAGCCCGCGCCGGGCCAGCTCGGGCGTCACGCCCTCACCGAACCAGTACGCCTCCTCCAGGTGCGGATAGCCCGAGAGCACGAAGTGCTCCATGCCCAGCGCGTGGTACTCCTCGATCCGGTCGGCGACCTCCGCGTGGCTGCCCACCAGCGCGGTCCCGGCCCCGCCGCGCACCAGGCCGACGCCCGCCCAGAGGTTCGGCGCGATCTCCAGCTTGTCCCGCGAACCGCCGTGCAGAGCCAGCATCCGCTGCTGCCCGACCGACTCGCTATTGCCCAGCGCCTGCTGCGCCGCCGCGATCGTGTCCGCGTCCAGATCGCCCAGCAGCCGGTCGGCCGTCGCCCACGCCTCCCGCGACGAGTCACGAGAAATGCTGTGCAGCCGGATCCCGAACCGGACCGTACGCCCCTGCTCCTCGGCCAGCCCACGGATCCAGTCGATCTTCTCCTTCACCTGAGCCGGCGGCTCACCCCAGGTCAGGTAGACATCGGCATGCGCGGCGGCCACCGGTCCGGCGGCCGCCGACGACCCGCCGAAGAAGATCTCCGGCAGCGGGTCCGGCGGCAGCGCGGTCAGCCCGCCCTCCACCTGGTAGTGCTCGCCGTCGAAGTCGTACGGCTGCCCGCTCCACGCACCCCGCACCACGGACAGGAACTCCGCCGTGCGCGCGTACCGCCGGTCGTGGTCCACGTGGTCGCCGAACCGCCGCTGTTCGGTCGAATCGCCTCCGGTCACCACATTGAGCAGCAGCCGGCCCCGGGTGATCCGCTGATAGGTGGCGGCCATCTGGGCGGCGAGCACCGGCGAGATGACTCCGGGCCGGAAGGCGACCAGGAACTTCAGCCGCTCGGTGTGCTGCGCGAGTGCCACCGTGGTCAGCCAGGCGTCCTCGCACCATGTACCGGTCGGCGTCAACACGGCCTCGAATCCCAGCTGTTCGGCCGCCTTGGCGATCTGCGCCAGATACTCGATGTCCGGCGCGCGCACGCCGCTCACCGGGGTGATCCGGTCGCGCTTGATTCCGCCGTCGGTGTACGCGTGCCGGTCCACGAGCGTCCGGCCGTCACCGCCGGTGGGCAGGAACCAGTGGAGATGGACGTTCACGAGGAAGCCTTTCCGTACGAGCGCGGAGCGGTGGTGGACGGCGGGAGGTCACGGTTGAAGCGGGTGTCGACGTAGTCCTTGAAGGCGAACCGCCCTGGGATCAGCCTGAGTTCGGCGAAGGTGTCGGCGATCTCCTGCTCGGAGGCGATGGCGGCGTCGTCGATGGCCACCGGGACCCGGGTGCCGTAACTGCGCTTCACCGCGTCCAGCGCCACCTCGTAAGGCAGCCCGGTCTCCTTCGCCCAGACCTTCGCCCACTCCTCCGGATGCTTGAAGACCCAGCTCTGCGCCCGCTCCAGCCGGACGAGCAGATCGCCGATGGCCTTCGACTTCTTCGGATCCTTGAGCGAGGCAGGCGAAGCGACCTGGAAACCGAGGCCGCTGACGACACCCTCGCCGGTCGTCAGCACGCGGGCGTTGCCGGCCCGCAGGATCTGCGAGGTGTACGGATCCCAGATCGCCCAGGCATCCACCTTGCCCCGGCTGAACGCGGCCAACGCATCGGCGGGCTGGAGGTAGTTGAGCTTCACGTCCTTGATGGAGAGGCCGGCCTTCTCGAGCGAGGCGACCAGTTGGAAGTGGGCCGAACTGCCCTGCGCCACGGCGACGGACTTCCCCTTGAGCTCCTCGGGCTTCTTGAGCGGTGAATCCTTCGGGACGACGATGGCCTCACCGGCCGGCGAACCGTGAGTGGCACCCACGACCGTGATGTTCGAGTCGGACCCGGCCGCGAAGACGGGCGGTGTGTTGCCCACTCCGCCGATGTCCACAGCACCGGCGCTCACGGCCTCCAGGAGCGGTGGACCGGAGGTGAAGGTGGACCATTTGATGCGGTAGTCCAGGTCGTCGAGCTCTCCGGAAGCCCGCAGGATGGCCTCGTAACCACCTTTCTGGTCACCGATGTTGAGCGTGACGCTGCCCTTGCCGTCGGTGCCGCTCGCCGACGCCGTGGACGAGGCGCCGCCACCGCAGGCGGCGAGGAGCAGAGTGAGAGGAAGGAGCAGGGCGGGTAGGGTGCGGCGTTTCATGGTGGTTCTCCGTGTGTGTTGCCGGGAAAGGAAAATGAAGGGTCATACGTCCGAGTGCGCGACGGCAGCCGCTTCCTGCTGGTCCGCTCCGGTCTCGGCGGCACCGTCCTCGACGCCCAGCTCGCTCAGCAGCCGCGCACGCAGATCGGCGAAGCCGGGTGCGCCGACACCGCGCGGGCGGTCCAGGCCGACGGACGTGTCGTACGCGATCTGGCCGTCCCGCATCACCAGCACCCGGTCGGCCAGCAGCAGGGCTTCGTCCACGTCATGGGTGACGAGCAGGACCGCGCAGCCGCGCCGCTGCCAGAGCTCGGCCACCAGCTGCTGCGCCTTGATCCGGGTCAGTGCGTCGAGCGCGCCGAACGGCTCGTCGAGCAGGAGCAGATCGGGCTCGCGTACCAACGCACGCGCCAGAGAAGCGCGTTGGGCCTCGCCACCGGAGAGCGTCTTGGGCCAGGCGCCGGCCCGGTCGGTCAGCCCGACCTCGGCCAACGCCTTCTCGGCCAGGGCCCGTTCGGGCTTGCCCGGCAACCCGAGCAGGACGTTGCGCCAGACCCGCTTCCAGGGCATCAGGCGCGGCGCCTGGAAGGCCACGGCGCGGCGGCGAGGCACCAGGACGGTCCCCGCCATCTCGCGGTCGAGTCCCGCCAGCACGCGCAACAGAGTCGACTTGCCGCAGCCGCTGCGCCCGAGCAGCGCCGTGAACTCCCCTGCTTTCAGCGTGAGATCGAGGTCATCGATGACCGCGCGCCCGTCGAAGGCCCGGATGAGCCCTTCGACCCGTACGGCGGCTTCCGGCTCTCCGGTGGGGGAGGGGGCCGGGACGGTCACTGGCCGGTGAAGGTCGGTCGCCATAGCAGCAGCAGCCTTTCGAGGGTCCGGACGATGACATCGGCGGTGAGGCCGAGGAAGGCGTACACGACGAGGCAGACGACGATCACGTCGGTCCGGAAGAACTCCCGGGCCTGGTTCATCAGGAACCCGATCCCGGCATCGGCGTTGATGGACTCACCGAAGACGAGCGCGAGCCAGGCGGTGGCGAGCGAGTAGCGCAGCCCGGTCATGGCCCCGGGCAACGCGCCCGGCAGCACCACATGACGTACGAGACCCCACCGGTTGAGACCCAACGACTCACCGGCCTCGATGAGTTGGGCATCCACACCGCGAATCCCCGCATACACGTTCAGGTACAGATGGAAGGCGACCCCGAGCGCGATGAGCGCCACCTTCGGCGCCTCGCCGATTCCGAGCCAGATGATGAACAGCGGGATCAGCCCCACCCAGGGGACGGTGCGCAGCATCTGTACGGTCGCGTCGACGAGGTCCTCGCCGAGCCGCGAGAGCCCCGAGACCAGCGCGAGCGCCGTTCCCACGACCCCGCCGAGCACCAGCCCGACGGCCACCCGCTGGAGCGACACACCCATGGCGGCCGGCAGCGTCCCGTCGGCGATCAGATCCGCTCCCGCGCGGCCGATGGTCCCCGGCGAGGCGAGCACGTCCGGATGCAGGACGCCCGTGGCGCTGAACACCTGCCACAACGCGAGCAGCAGCAACGGCCCCACGGTCCGCCGCAACCACCGCGGCACGGACCGCAGCCGCGCCCGGCGCACGGATGCCGGGACGATCGGCTCCAGATCGGGTGACGTACGGCCGGTACCGGATACCTGGACTTTTTCCGCGATCATGGATGGATCGGGCGGTGCGTGGCTGACGGTCATGGCGGCTCCACGGGAGGTCGTACGGCGGGGGGCATCGGGCGCGTCGCCCCGCCCGTCCCTCTCGCGGCGACGGCTGTGCCGGTACGGACCGGCCGCTCGAAAAGCCGGCAGGCGGGACCACGGCGATCCGAAGCGGTCAGGAGACCGGCAGGACGCGGCGGCCCACGGCGGCGCGCGAGGCGAGAGGTGCGGGAGAGGAGACGGAGCGGGCGGCGGGCCCGGTCAGAAAGTGCGCGAAGAGCGCTGAGAGAACGTCAGCAGCCGCGGCGACACGCGGCGGATGCCACCCGCAGCAGGTCGATGTGACCGCGCGAGGTGAGCAGAGCTGATCGGAACATGGCGATGAACGTAGTCATCCGGTCAGGACACGGTCAATGGTGTCTCGGAGCTTGGACGTGTGATCTCGCCCTCCGGAAGAGAAGATGGAGGCATGTCCGATTCCTTCACCACCACCATCCTGAACCTCACCACCGGCACGGCGGAGACCGTCATGGACCTGACGCGGGAGTGCGAGGAGTTCCTCACCCGCTCGGCGTCCGGCCGCGACGGCCTGCTCAACATCTTCGTACCTCACGCCACGGCGGGCATCGCCATCCTGGAGACGGGCGCGGGCAGCGACGACGACCTCCTGGCCGCCCTCCACCACCTGCTCCCGGCCGACGACCGCTGGCAACACCGCCACGGCACCCCGGGCCACGGCCGCGACCACGTACTCCCGGCCCTCGTCCCACCGCACGCCACGTTGCCGGTGATCGGCGGAGCGCTGGAGCTGGGGACCTGGCAGTCGGTGTGCCTGGTGGACACGAACAAGGACAATCCGGAGCGGCAGGTGCGGTTGAGCTTCCTCGGGTAAGGGCTGCCGGCTGGAACGGTGAACGGGAACTCCCGCGTAGCGTGATCACCTGCCGCATGGAAGGTCCATGTGTCCGGCCGGCCCGTGCGAGGGAGGCCGGTGGCGAGCGATGGGGCCGTGATGAGCGAACTGACGAAACCCGTGATCGAGGTTCCGGAGGGAGAGGCGCCCGCCGACCTGACGATCCGGGACCTCGTGGTCGGGGACGGGCCCGAGGCGCGTCCGGGCAGGGTCGTCCAGGTCCACTACGTAGGAGTGACGTTCGCGTCCGGGAGGGAGTTCGACTCCTCCTGGGAGCAGGACCGGCCGTTCAAGTTCGCCGTGGGCGGTGGCAGGGTCATCAAGGGCTGGGACCGGGGACTGCGGGGCATGAAGGTCGGCGGCCGGCGTGAGATCATCGTTCCCCCGCGGCTCGGCTACGGCAAGCAGTCACCTTCTCCGCTGATCCCGGCGGGCTCGACGCTGATCTTCGTCGTGGACCTGCTCACGGTGGTGGGTGGCCCGCCGGAGCGAGGTTCGGCCTGACGGACCTGGTCTCAACTCGGCGCTGCGGAGCGCGAATTCGCAGGCACGACGTTCATGCCGGTCGGTAAAGCGGCTGCAGGCGGTGCCGTCGGTGGGGCCGGTGCGACAGCCGGTATTGCGGCTGGCGGCAGTGCCGCGCTCACCGTGGCCGCGCCGCTCGTGCTCATGGCCGTGGCGGTGGGGGTGAGCGCGCGTGCCGACCAGAAGCGCCAGCAGGCCATCGAGCACATAACGGAGCTGCTGGAGCAACTGCACGAAGAGAAGCTCGATGACGAGCACAGCGCACTCGACGGTTGCCGTGATGCCATCGACAAGGCCACGGCCATCCTGCTCGACCAGGGCAAGCTCGGCATCTCGCTCGGGCTGGACTCGGCGGTGCACGCCATCAACACGGCGCTGGGCGCCGCCGACCGCCGCCTCGCACGGTGGCAGAGCGCACTGGACAAGCTTCCCGCCGGCGAGGCCGTCGAGATCGCCACGCTGACCAAGTCGTTCCCCGGCATCGACGAGGACGGTGGCCGGTTCCGTACGCACCTCGAACTCGCCGCCCTGGCCACGGCGTTGAAGCGTCGGGTCAACGTCCTCCAGGCCGTCGAGCACGCCCAGAGCAACCCTGACAACCTGTTCGAGAGCTTCACCCGTGCTCTCAAGCGCGACCAGCAGCGCCTGGACGAACTGGAGTCGGGCATCGCCGGCGTCCTGATGCGCCTGTCGGTGCTGGAGTTGGCCCGGCCCGGCGGTCTGCGGCCGCCCGTATTCACACCGGGTGAAGTCGATCGCCTGATGCGCGCCACGCACCGGATCCATCGGCTGGGCGACGACGTCACGGTCGGGGGCCGTGCCCATGACGTGGCGATCGAGATGGCCCGTGACCGGGACGGCTCGCTGGTCGTGTTTCCGGCGGTGCCCGCGTAGGCCTGTTCGAACGCGCTCGGCGGGCGGGGCCGAGTCGCCGTCGGAGCTCGGACCTGACCGGATGCCGGGGTCGAACGGTCCGGCCACGTGCCGCGGGGGCCGGTGCGCGTACGCACCGGCCCCCGCGGTCCCCTTCGTGCTCCGGACCGGCTAGACCAGGTCGAAGCGGTCCAGGTTCGTGACCTTGGTCCAGGCCGCGACGAAGTCCGTCACGAACTTCTGGCGGGCGTCGTCGCTCGCGTAGACCTCGGCGAGGGCGCGGAGCTCGGAGTTGGAGCCGAAGACCAGGTCGGCGCGGGTGCCGGTCCACTTGACCTGGCCGTTCGCGTCGCGGGCCTCGAACTCGTCCTGTGCCGATGACGTCGACTTCCAGGTGGTGCCCAGGTCGAGCAGGTTCACGAAGAAGTCGTTGGTCAGCGTGCCCGGGCGGTCGGTGAGGACACCGTGCTTCGAGCCGCCGGTGTTGGCGCCCAGGACGCGCAGACCGCCGACCAGGACGGTGGTCTCCGGCGCGCTCAGCGTCAGCAGGTTGGCCCGGTCGAGGAGCAGGTACTCGGCGGGGAGGCGGGTGCCCTTGCCGACGTAGTTGCGGAAGCCGTCGTAGGCGGGCTCCAGGGCCGCGAAGGACTCGATGTCCGTCTGGTCCTGCGTGGCGTCCACGCGGCCACCGGTGAACGGCACCTCCACCTCGACGCCGGCGTCCTTGGCCGCCTGCTCGACCGCCGCGTTGCCCGCGAGGATGATCAGGTCGGCCAGCGAGACCTTCTTGCCGCCCTTGGCGTTGAAGGACTCCTGGATGCTCTCCAGGGCGCGCAGGACCTGGGCCAGCTCGTCCGGGTTGTTCGCCTCCCAGCCGCGCTGCGGCTCCAGGCGGACCCGGGCGCCGTTGGCGCCGCCGCGCTTGTCGCTGCCGCGGAAGGACGCGGCCGAGGCCCAGGCGGCCGATACCAGCTGCGCCACCGTGAGGTCCGTGGCGAGCACCTGCTCCTTGATCGCGGAGATCTCCGCGGCGTCCAGCGGCTCCTCGGTGCGCGCGGGCAGCGGGTCCTGCCACAGCAGCACCTCGGACGGCACCTCCGGGCCCAGGTAGCGCTGGATCGGGCCCATGTCGCGGTGCGTCAGCTTGTACCAGGCACGGGCGAAGGCGTCCGCGAACTCCTCCGGGTTCTCGTGGAAGCGGCGCGAGATCTGCTCGTACGCCGGGTCGAAGCGGAGCGACAGGTCGGTGGTGAGCATCTGCGGCTTCTGCTTCTTCGACGCGTCGTGCGCGTGCGGGATGGTCGCCTGCGCGTCCTTGGCGATCCACTGCTTCGCACCGGCCGGGGACTCGGTCAGCTCGTACTCGTAGGCGAAGAGGTTGTGGAAGAACTCGTTGCCCCACTGCGTCGGCGTGCTGGTCCAGGTCACCTCCAGACCGCTGGTGATCGCGTCCCCGCCCTTGCCCGACTTGTAAGAGCTGCGCCAGCCGAGGCCCTGCTCCTCCAGCGGGGCGCCCTCGGGGTCCGCGCCGACGCTCTCGGCCGGGCCGGCGCCGTGCGTCTTGCCGAAGGTGTGGCCACCGGCGATGAGGGCGACGGTCTCCTCGTCGTTCATCGCCATCCGGCGGAAGGTCTCGCGGATGTCGCGGGCGGCGGCGATCGGGTCCGGGTTGCCGTTGGGGCCTTCCGGGTTGACGTAGATCAGGCCCATCTGGACCGCGCCGAGCGGGCTCTCCAGCTCACGGTCGCCCGTGTAGCGCTCGTCGTCGAGCCAGGTGGTCTCCGGGCCCCAGTAGACGTCCTCCTCCGACTCCCAGACGTCCTCACGGCCGCCGGCGAAGCCGAAGGTCTTCAGGCCCATGGTCTCCAGGGCGACGTTGCCGGTGAGGATCAGCAGGTCGGCCCAGGACAGCGCCTGGCCGTACTTCTTCTTGACCGGCCACAGCAGGCGGCGGGCCTTGTCCAGGTTGCCGTTGTCCGGCCAGCTGTTCAGCGGCGCGAAGCGCTGCTGACCGGCGCCCGCGCCACCGCGGCCGTCGCTGATGCGGTACGTGCCGGCGCTGTGCCAGGCCATCCGGACCATCAGCGGTCCGTAGTTGCCGAAGTCGGCCGGCCACCAGTCCTGCGAGGTGGTGAGCACCTCGGCGATGTCCCGCTTCACCGCGGGCAGGTCGAGCGCCTGGAACGCGGCCGCGTAGTCGAAGTCCTCGCTCAGCGGGTTCGCCACGACCGGGTTCTTGGCGAGGATCTTCAGGTTGAGGCGGTCCGGCCACCACTGGCGGCTCCCGCCGCCCTGGGTCGGGTGCGGAGCGCGGCCGTGGGCCACCGGGCAGCCGCTCGCCTGCGCCTCGGGCACCTCCGGGATGGCCGTCTCGGGCGAATCCGGGACGACGGGGTCGAAGACGTGCGACTCGTTGTTCTCGGTCATGGGTGATCCTTCCGGCCCCGGAGGGTGGTGGGGGCGCTGAACGGGGGAGGAGGATTCGAGCCGTGCAGAAGGGGCACGCTGTGAGCCAGGACCTCGCCGTGGGCCGTGCGAACGCCTCGCGGATCACCGGGCCGTACGGGCCCGGCCGATGCGACGAGGGCGGTGCTCGGCCGACGGGCGGCGCCGCGCGATGGAGGCGGCGGTGTCCTGTCGTGTGTCTCTGCTGCCGTAGCCGGAGTCTTCCTGTCTCTTGGATGTCGCCGGTATCGATCCTACAATGGACTTCGTCCAAGTCAAGAAGCACACTAAAAACATACCGACCCAAGGCATGGCGTCGCGGGACCTTCCTGGGACCGTGCGTCCCTGCGCGAACCGGAGCAGGTGAGACGAGATGAGCGACCTCCTTCAGCGGCTGCGGGGCCGTGGCTGGCGACTGACCTCGCAGCGGCGTGTCGTCGCGGAGGTTCTCGACGGCGATCACGTCCACCTCACGGCGGACGAGGTGCATGTACGGGCCGCCGCACGGCTGCCCGAGATCTCCCGGGCGACCGTCTACAACACGCTGGGCGAGCTCGTCGCGCTCGGTGAGGTGCTGGAGGTCTCCACCGTCGGCCGCGCCAAGCGCTACGACCCGAACGCGCGCAACCCGCACCAGCACCTGGTCTGCTCCGGCTGCGGCACGGTCCGCGACGTCCACCCGGACGGCGACGCCCTCGGCGATCTGCCCGAGGCCGAGCGGTTCGGCTTCACCGTCGGCGCGGTGGAGATCACCTACCGCGGCCTCTGTCCGGCCTGCACCTGAACGTCCCTCCGACGACGCACCGGCTGCGCCCCCGCCCCATGGCGCTGGCTCCCGCGGGGCCGCGATACTGCGGGCCAACCGTTTCCGTCGGAAGGGCCCACATGACGTACCACCTCCCCGCCACCACCCGGCTCGGCATCGGCGGCGTAACGCTTCTGCTCGTCCTCACGGGCTCCGCCCTGCCCGCCACCGCGTCCTCCGCCGACACCGCCCGCGCCGGCGCGCAGCCCACCGTCGAGGAGCGGCGCCTGGAGCGGGCCGTGCCGCAGGAGATCCTGCGGCGCAGCGGATTCGATGTCCTCGCGCCGCGCTTCGCCCGTGCCTTGGAAGGATCGCGCAGTTACGTACAGGCGGAGCGCACGGTGGCCCGGCACGCCTCGGCGCTGTGGCAGCGGGCCGTGGACCGCGCTCAGGGGCGCGGGCCCGCCTCGGGCGACCTGAGCCGGGGCGACGACCGGCCGTTGTACTGGGCCCGGCTCGCGCTCAGCCGTGAACTGCGTTCCTGGACGCCTCGGTTCGACCTCGGCGACCAGCGGCGCAAGGCTCTGCACACCGCTCTGGAGACCTCTTCGCGCGGCCAGGACGACGTCCGCCATCCAGGCCGTCACACACGCGGCCAGGACGACGTCCGCCACCCCGGCCGTCAGGTGAAGCGCGTCCTCGTCACCGGCTTCGACCCGTTCACGCTGGACCGGGACATCCGCATCGGCAACCCCTCCGGCGCGAGCGTGCTCGCTCTGGACGGCACCCTCGTGCACACCGCCGACGGGCCGGCCCGGATCGAGGCCGTCGTCTTCCCGGTGCGGTGGACGGACTTCGCCGAAGGGGCCGTCGAGCGGGCGCTCGCCCGGCATCTGCCGTACCTGGACGCGTTCACCACCATCAGCCAGGGCCGCCAGGGCCGCTTCGACGTGGAGCGCACCAACGGCGCCTGGCGCGGTGGCTTCGCCGACAACGAGAACCTGTCCCGTACGGGCACCGTCCCCGTCACCGACCCCGCCTCGCAGCCGCAGTGGACCTCCACGACCCTCCCGTACCGGCAGCTCACCGAAGCCGACACCGGCCGCTTCCCGGTGTACGACAACACCGAGGTCACCGAGATCCCGGCGGGCGCCACGCAGCCGGTGACCAGGCCGGACGGGCCCACCGAGGGCTCGGCCGCGCGGGCCGGTGGCGGCGGCGACTACCTCTCCAACGAGATCGCCTACCGGGCCACGCTCCTGCGCGACCGGCTGGGTCTTTCGAAGCTGCCGGGCGGCCATCTGCACACGCCGGTCCTGCAGTTCGGTCCGGGCAACGAGAACCCGGCGACCGGCGCGGTCACCGACCCCGGCTTCGAGCGCAACCGCTCGGATATCGTGCGCCAGGTACGGGCCCTGGTGAAGACGGCGGTGAGCGGAGCCGCGGCCGAGGCCGAGCGGAGGACAGGCTGACATGACCGGAAACCGGGACCGCTGGGCGGAACTGACCGGCGGGCAGGCCGGAGAGCGGTACGCCCGGCGGTTCGCGGACCTCGCCGCATCCGGCCACGACATCCACGGCGAGGCGACGTTCTGCGCCGCGCTCGTCGAGCCCGGCGCCCGGGTCCTCGACGCCGGCTGCGGCACCGGGCGGATCGCGGTCCGCCTCGCCGAGCTGGGACACCGCTGCACCGGCGTGGACATCGACGCCTCGATGCTCGCCGTCGCCCGCCGCGACGCACCCGAGCAGGAGTGGCTCCTCGGCGACCTCGCCCGTACGGACGCGCTCGGTTTGCAACCGGACTACGACCTGGTGCTCGCCGCCGGCAACGTCATCCCGCTCCTGGCCGCGGGCACCGAGGCGGCCGTCATCGGACAGCTGGCCGCCGTGCTGCGGCCCGGCGGTCTGCTGGTCACGGGCATGGGCCTGGACGCGGCGCACCTGCCGCTGCCCGAGGCGCCGTTCGGCCTCGCGGAGTTCGACGCGTGGTGCGAGCGGGCCGGGCTGGTCCTGCGGGAGCGTCACGCGACGTGGAGCGGTGAACCGTACGTACCGGAGTGCGGTTACGCCGTGAGTGTGCACGCCCGTCCGGACGGGCGGTGAACTGCGCTCCGGACCGATGAGTTCCGGCGGCGGCGACGGTCTGCCCAGGTATGAAGACTCACACGCTCAGCACACCCGGCGCCGACCTCGTGTACGACGTACGCGGGCCGCTGCCCACCGCCGACGGACGGCCGCCGCTGCTCATGATCGGTCAGCCCATGGACGCCACCGGCTTCGTCGCGCTCGCGTCCCGCTTTCCGGAGCGGACGGTGGTCACCTACGACCCGCGCGGACTCGGCCGCAGCGCCCGCAAGGACGGCCGGACCGACCACACTCCTGAGACCCAGGCCGACGACCTGCACGCTCTGATCCAGGAGCTCGGTGCGGGCCCGGTCGAGATCTTCGCCAGCAGTGGCGGCGCGGTCACCGCGCTCGCGCTCGTGGCCCGGCACCCCGGAGATGTGAGCGTCCTGGTCGCCCACGAGCCGCCGCTGATCACCCTCACGCCGGACGGTCCCGAGGCCGTACGGGCCCGCGCGGCCCTCCGGGACGTGTACGAGAAGCGGGGCTGGGGAGCCGGAATGGCCGCCTTCGTGGCCATGACCTCCTGGGAGGGCGAGTTCACCGAGGCGTACTTCGCTCAGCCGGAGGCCGATCCGGCCGCGTTCGGGATGCCGGCCGAGGACGACGGATCGCGCGACGATCCGCTGCTCTCCGACCGGTCCTGGGCCATCAGCGACCACCGGCCGGACGCCGACGCGATCGGCCGTGCCGCCACGCGCGTGGTGATCGCCGTGGGCGAGGAGTCGCGGGCCGTCCAGACCGGGCGTACCTCCGACGCGACCGCCGGACTGCTCGGGCAGCAGGTGACCGTGTTCCCGAGCCATCACGGCGGTTTCCTCGACGGAGAATTCGGCTATCCCGGAAAGCCGGACGAGTTCGCCCGCCGTCTGCGTGAGGTCCTCGACGGCGCGGCGTGAGCTACCGCGTGATCGCTCCCGGTCGGGGTAGCGAAAGGGTATGACCACCGACAAAACAGTTACCGCCACCGCCGGATACGTACAGCCGGAGCTCGACGTCCGGGCCCTCACCGAGGTCCTGGACGGCGAGTACGCCGGAATCCGGGATCTGGTCCGCACCAACCTGGTGACGTACGCCTCCGTCCTGGAGGAGGCCGACGAGCTCTCCATCGACGCGTTCCGCGAGCGGGTGCGTGAGCTCGTGGTCGAGATGGCGGCGACCGGTCAGACCGGCATGGGCTTCCCGAAGCAGTACGGCGGAGGCGGCGATGTCGGGGCCTCGATCGCCGCCTTCGAGACGCTCGCCTTCGGTGATCTGTCGGTGCTGGTGAAGGTCGGCGTGCAGTTCGGGCTCTTCGGCGGCGCGATCCTGCACCTGGGCACCGAGCGCCACCACGACGCCTATCTGCCCGACCTGATCACCGGGAAGCTGATGGGCTGCTTCGCGATGACCGAGACCGGGCACGGCTCCAACGTGCAGGCGCTCGGCACGTTCGCGCGGTACGACGCCGCCGCGCAGGAGTTCGTCATCACCACCGAGGGTGACCAGGCGCGCAAGGACTACATCGGCAACGCGGCCCGCCACGGTGAGCTGGCCGTCGTCTTCGCGCAGCTGGAGGTCGGCGGCGAGTCCGAGGGCGTGCACGCCTTCGTCGTACCGATCCGGACCGGCGGCGAGGCGGCGCCCGGCGTCGACATCGAGGACGACGGCCGCAAGATGGGCCTCAACGGCGTGGACAACGGACGCCTCCGGTTCGACGGCGTGCGGGTTCCTCGCGAGGCGCTGCTCAACCGGTTCGCCGACGTCACTCCGGAAGGCGTCTACGAGAGCACCATCGACAACCCCGACCGCCGCTTCTTCACCATGCTCGGCACTCTGGTCCAGGGCCGGGTCAGCGTCGGCGGCGCCGGGGTCAACACCGCCAAGGTCGCGCTCGCCGTCGCCACGAAGTACGCCCTGCGGCGCCGGCAGTTCGCCGCAGGACCGGAGGGCGAGGAGCAACTGCTCCTGGACTACGGCCTCCACCAGCGCCGACTGCTTCCGCTCATCGCCCGTACGTACGCGCTGCACTTCGCCCAGGACGTCCTGCGCACGCAACTGCACGACGTCTTCTCCGGCCTGGAGGACGACCCGCAGGCCCGCCGCCGGCTGGAGGCACGGGCCGCCGGGACCAAGGCGCTCGGCACCTGGCACGCCACCCGGACGGTCCAGGAGTGCCGCGAGGCGTGCGGCGGCGCCGGCTATCTCGCCGTCAACCGGTTCGCCGCTCTCAAGGCCGACAGCGACATCTTCACGACGTTCGAGGGCGACAACCACGTCCTGCTCCAGCTCGTCGCCAAGGGCCTGCTCACCGACTACGCGAGCGAGTTCGAGGACCTGGACCAGCTCGGCATGGTCCGGTACGTCACCGGCCTCGCCGTCGAGACGGTCATCGAGAAGACCTCGGCCCACAAGCTGCTCGAACGCGTACGTGATCTGCTGCCGGGCGGCGACGAGTGGGACCAGGAGGCCGGGCTGCTCGACTCCGAGTACCAGCTCGCCATGTTCCGCTACCGCGAGGAGCACATGCTCGCCGGAGTGGCCCGCAGGCTCAAGCGCGGCATCGACCAGAAGCGCGATCCCGGCGCCGTCTTCTCACAGGTCCAGGACCACGTCATCGCCGTCGCCCACGCGCACATGGAGCGGCTGGTGCTGGAGGCGTTCATCGAGAAGATGCGTACGCTGCCCGAAGGTGGCAACAAGGTCGCGCTCGGGCTGCTGTGCGACCTGTTCGCCCTGTCGACCATCGAGGCGGACCGGGCCTGGTTCATGGAGCACGGCCGGCTGACCACCCAGCGTTCCAAGGCGATCAGCCGCGAGGTCAACGACCTCTGCCGCAAGGTCCGGCCCCTCGCCGGCGAGTTCGTCGACGCCTGGGGCATCCCGTCGCCGATGCTGCGCGCTCCGGACCTGGTGGGCTGATCCGGCCACGACGCCCGCCTCTCAGCCCGGGGGCGGGCGTCTCGGGGTCAGCCGGTGAACAGCTGAGTGGCCTTGCGGAACAGCTCGTACAGGCCGTAGGCGAGCGGGGCACCGACCCACAGCCAGGTGAGGACGAACAGCGGCCGCCGGTCCCTCACCTCAGGCGGATTCGGACTGCTGCTGCCGGACATCGGACGCTCCCTTCTGCGCCGGTACGGCGTCGAGGTGGTGGGACGGGTCGACCGGCCGGACCAGTTCGTTGGCGACGAAACCGACCGCGAGCAGGGCCATCATGATGAGCAGCGACGTGCTGTACAGCTCCGCGCCGCCCTTCCCGGCCTCCTCCTGCCGGTCGGCGATCCAGTTCACGATGAGCGGTCCCAGGACGCCGGCGGTGGACCAGGCGGTGAGCAGCCGTCCGTGGATCGCTCCGACCTGATAGGTGCCGAACAGGTCCTTCAAGTAGGCCGGGATCGTGGCGAAGCCGCCGCCGTAGAAGGAGAGGATGACCAGCGCGCACAGGACGAACAGCGGCTTGGAGGAGCTTCCGACCAGCGCGATGAGCGCGTACATGAGCACGCCCGCGCCGAGATAGACGCGGTAGATGTTCTTCCGTCCGATGAGGTCGGAGGTGGAGGACCAGCCGATGCGGCCGGCCATGTTGGCCGCGGAGAGCAGAGCGACGAAACCGGCGGCGGCCGTGGCCGATACGGGAGCGGAGGTGTCCGCGAAGAAGTCCGAGATCATCGGCGCGGCCTTCTCCAGGATCCCGATACCGGCGGTCACGTTCGTGCAGAGCACGACCCACAGCAGCCAGAACTGCGGAGTACGCAGAGCCTGACGCGCCGACACCCGTGGGCCGACCGGGGCGGTGGTGCGACCGGCCGCACTCTCCTCGGCGCGCGGGCGCGGAACCCGGACCAGCAGGACGCCGAGCAGCATGAAGACGGCGTAACTCAGTCCGTGCACGAGGAAGGCCAGCGCGATGCCGGAGGTGTCGCTGCCGAAGGACTCCAGCATCTGCGCCGACCAGGGTGAGGCGATCAGCGCACCGCCGCCGAAGCCCATGATGGCGATACCGGTCGCCATGCCGGGCCGGTCGGGGAACCACTTGATGAGCGTCGAGACCGGCGAGATGTATCCGATGCCGAGACCGATACCGCCGACGAAGCCGTAGCCGAGGATGATCAGCCAGAACTGTCCGGTCGCGGCGCCGAGCGCCGAGAGCAGGAAGCCGGAGGAGAAGCAGACGAGAGCGACCGTCATGGCCCAGCGCGGCCCGCGGCGCTCGACGAGCGTGCCACCGAAGGCGGCGGAGAGGCCGAGCATGACGATGCCGAGCTGGAAGGGCAGCGCGCTCTGTGTGCCGCTCAGGCCGAGCGCGTCTTCCAGTGGGGGTTTGAACACGGACCAGGCGTAGGCCTGGCCGATGGAGAGGTGGATCGAGAGAGCGGCAGGCGGAACCAGCCAGCGGCTCCAGCCCACAGGTGCGATGGGGGGACTCATGGGTCCCCAACCGTACTGAGGTGGAAAGTGGTTGAGAAGGTTGTTGAACGTTCTTTCACTGTGTTCGTTCTGTGTGACGGTGAGGCGCCCGCGCCTCGCACCGGCGAAGGGTCACGTCCGGGCCGATGTCGCCGCGAGCACCAGCTCCACGCAGTGTGCCTCCAGCCGCTCGCGCGGTACGTCGAGCGTGCCGTGCAGCCATCCCGCGAAGAGGCTGGCCAGGCCGCCGACCAGCGCGTGCGCGGCCATCCGGCGGTCGATGCCGTCTCCCGTACCGGCGAGCTGGCCACCGACGAGGTCGGTGAAGACCGGCATGAGCCGATGGCTGTGCGCGCCGAGAGCGGGGTCCGCGAAGGGCTCCAGGAGCAGGAGGCGGCCCTTGTGCGGAGCGTCCAGGACCAGAGCGACGAAGGCGGCGACGGCGGCCCGGGCCCGGACCTCCGGCTGCGGGTCACTGAGTGCCACGGCCTCCTCCAGCGCCCTCCTGGCCTCGTCGGCGACCCGCTCGAAGGCGGTGAGGAGCAGGTCGTCGCGGCCGGCGAAGCTCTCGTAGAAGTAGCGGTCGGTGAGGCGCGCCTGCCGGCAGACGGACCGGACCGTGACGGCCGCGCATCCTTCCTCGCCGGCCAGGCGCTCGGCGGTGTCCAGCAGGATCGTCCGGCGGGCCGCGCGACGATCGGCGAGTTTGGTCCCGCCCCAGCTCCGCTCGGCCAACTCGCCTTCCTCTCCGCTCCGTTGCCTTCCGGCCCATTGACGACAGCCGTCCTCACATTTTACCTTTCGATGTGATGACAGGTGTCCTCAGAATGGAGGCGCACGTGGAACCATCAGCTCATGGCCCGGCCGGGCCGAGATCCGTCGAGCCGCTCGGCCCCGACTCGCTCACCTGGCGCTGGTTCGGCGACTGGAGAGGTCTTCTCCTCGCTCCGTGGGCCGGGTCGATGCAGAACATGCACCCCGGACTCGGCGCGGGCGTCGCCGAGCACTCGCGCTTCTTCGAGGAGCGGTGGGAGCGCCTCTTCCGCTCGCTGTACCCGATCGGCGGAGTCGTGTACGACGGCCCGCTCGCCGCCCGTACGGCCCGCGAGGTGCGCGGCTACCACGCCTCGGTCAGCGGCGTCGACGAGCGCGGCCGCCCGTACCACGCGCTCGACCCGGCGACGTTCTACTGGGCGCACGCCACGTTCTTCATGCTCACCGTGCAGGTGGCCGAGCACTTCGGCGGCGGCCTCACCGAAGCCCAGCGGCACACGCTCTACGACGAGCACGTCCGCTGGTACGCGCTGTACGGCCTGTCCATGAGGCCCGTTCCCGGCAGCTGGGAGGAGTTCCAGCGGTACTGGGACCACATGTGCGCCGACGTCCTGGAGGACAACCGGCCGACCCGGGACGTCCTGAACATGCGCCGCATCGCCCGGCCGCCTCTCCTGCGGTGGCTGCCGCCGCCGCTGTGGGCGCTCGTCCGGATCCCGATGGTCCGGCTGACACTGTGGATCACGGTCGGCCTCTATCCGCAGGCCGTACGGGAGCGCCTCGGGCTGCGCTGGACGCCGCGCGACGAACGGCTGCTGGCCGGGCTCGGACGGCTGGTGCACCACGTCTGGCGGTGCGTTCCCGAGCGGTACCGCTTCCACCCGCGCGCCCGTGCGGGCTGGGACCGCGAGCGAGGACGGCCGGTGCCGGGCGCGGTGGAGACGCCCGGCCGCAATCTGCCGCCGGAGGAGCGGCGGGGGCTTCCGCAGCATTATGTGCCGGAGGGCTGACGGGCCGGGGGCGTTCGGCCGGCCGGCATTGGCCTCCGGTGTCCGGCCTGCGGACGTCCTGCCGAGGGGCGCCCGCCCCTGGACGTCCGCCCGAAGACGACCCCGTACACCTCACGCCCTGCGCAGCACCGTCGCCTCCGCGCCCCAGCCGAGCGCGACGGTCCGTTCGACCTGCCAGCCCGACCGCTCCGCCAGCGCCGCGATCGCGGCCGAGTCGCGGAGCGGGCTGCCGGTCGCGGCGTACGCGTGCAGCGCCGCCTCGGCCGCGTGCGGGCTCAGGCCGTCGGGACGGGAGGCCTCGATGAGGACCGCTGTCCGGGTCTGGTCGGCCAGTTGAGCGAGGAGCAGCGCGGCCTCTGCAACGCGGCCCGTGCGACCAGCCACGGCAGCGGCGACGGGATCCCGGCAGGCTCCCGTACGGCGGTGTCGGCCGTGGCCTCCGCCTCCGGTGCGGGCGCCTCCTCGCGGTGCCAGTAACCCGTCACGTTCAGGCGGTCCTTCGGAAGCTTCCGTTCCCACCGATCCGCTCTGGGAGGACGTCGAAAGCTGCCTGCTGACCGGTCCTGGCAGCGCCTCGGTGGCCGCCGCTCTCGACGACGCCGGGCGGCAGCCGCAGCTGCGCGACGCGGAGGATGCCGTACCGGCGGCGGTCCTGCGCGGACACATCACGGACCCGGACCGGATCGACTGGACGGCCGGCGCCGCCGATGTCGCCGTCGCCGCGAAGGCCCTCGCCCACCGCACCGACGAGGACGGCCCGGACCTCCGCCCTGCGTCTCGCGGGACGCCGTCCAGATCGCCTCGATCCCGAGCGGACGGTATCCGTCCTCCGGTGTCCACGACGATGAGCTGGAACGTTCCTGAAGGTGAGCGGGCGTCAGAGGCGTCGGCAGTGCCTTGCGCTCGATGCCGCCGAGGCGTCGTTCGAAGTTCATCGGCGGAGCCGCGCCGGGACGGTCATCGCGGACACGGCCCGGAAGTCGTCACATTCGAAACGAAAGAGGCTTTCCGTCGCCGCACTCCGCGCAGCGATCTCTCCCGCCGGGAGGAATGCGGCATCCGGGTGAACCGGCGCACCCCGGCCGCTGCCCTCGGCCCGGCGCGATGGCCGTGCGGCCGCCGTCCACGAGGGCGGCCCGGCTCCGCTTCTCCGTACCGTTTGCGGACCCAAGGGCATCGGGTTTGAGTGGATGGGACCCCCTTTCGCTCATCTGGAGCTGGCATGTCGATGGCATTCGGTTCTCCCTCCGGTTCGCCGGACCCCTTCAGCGAGCTGCTGAATCGCTTCTTCGGTATGTCGCCGGCCTCGTCGCCTCCGGCCGTGCAGCGCGTGCCCATCGGCCGGCTCCTCTCGGAGCCCTCGCGCGAACTCCTGGACGCCGCCGCCCGCAGAGCGGTCCAGGACGGTACGTCCGACCTCGATACGGAGCACCTCCTCTGGGCCGCCACCCAGGTCGAGCCCACCCGGCGGCTGCTCACCCAGGCCGGGGTCGATCCCGGACGGCTCGGCGACCGGATCGCCGAGGTGCTGCCCCACGAGTCGCAGGAGCCGTCCTCCGAACCCGGCCTGACCCCGGCCGCCAAGCGGACCCTCGCCCTCGCCCACGCCAGGTCGCAGGCGGCGGAGGTCTCGTACATCGGGCCCGAGCACATCCTCGGCGCGCTCCTGGACGACGCCGACTCCGGCGCCTCCCGGTTCCTGCGCTCCGAGGACCTGGATGTCGGGAAGCTGCGCGGAGCGACGGACCGGACGTCCGGCGCGGACGGGACACCGGCCGGTGGCAAGCAGCCGTCCGAGACGCTCGACGAGTTCGGCAGGGACCTGACCGAGGAGGCGAAGGCCGGCAGGCTCGACCCCGTGGTCGGCCGGGCCGAGGAGATCGAGCAGACCATCGAGATCCTGTCGCGGCGCTCCAAGAACAACCCGGTGCTCATCGGCGAACCAGGAGTCGGCAAGACCGCCATCGTGGAGGGGCTGGCGCAGAGCATCGTCGCGGGCGAGGTGCCCGACACCCTCAAGGACAAGCGGGTCGTCTCGCTGGACCTGTCCGGCATGGTGGCCGGAGCCCAGTACCGCGGCCAGTTCGAGGAGCGGCTGAAGAAGGTCATCGAGGACGTCCAGCAGGCGAGCGGCGAGATCATCCTCTTCATCGACGAACTCCACACCGTCGTCGGCGCCGGCGCGACCGGCGAGGGCTCGATGGACGCGGGCAACATGCTCAAGCCCGCCCTCGCGCGCGGCGAACTCCACGTGGTCGGTGCGACGACGATCGACGAGTACCGCAAGCACATCGAGAAGGACGCCGCCCTGGAGCGCCGCTTCCAGCCCGTCCTGATCCCGGAGCCCACCGTCGAGGAGACCGTACAGATCCTCGAAGGACTGCGGGACGCGTACGAGGCCCACCACCAGGTCCGCTTCGCCGACGGGGCCCTGACGGCGGCCGCCGAACTGTCCGACCGCTACATCGGTGACCGGTTCCTGCCCGACAAGGCCATCGACCTGATGGACCAGGCCGGTGCCCGCGTACGGCTGCGCAGCGCCAACCGCTCCACCGAGGTGGTCAGCCGGGAGGACCGCCTCGCCAAGCTGCGCCGGGAGAAGGACCAGGCGGTGGCGGCGGAGGAGTTCGAGCGGGCCAAGGAGCTGAAGGAGCAGATCGCCGAGGCCGAAGGAGAACTCGCGGGTATCGAGGAACGCCGCGAGGGCGTCGTCTCGGTGACGGCCTCCGACATCGCCGACATCGTCTCCCGCCGCACCGGGATTCCGGTCTCCCAGCTCACCGCCGGCGAGAAGGAGCGGCTCCTCAAGCTGGAGGAGGAGATGCACGCCCGGATCGTCGGCCAGGACGAGGCCGTCACCGCGGTCTCCGAGGCCGTACGCCGCAACCGCGCGGGCATGGGCGACCCGAACCGGCCCGTCGGCTCGTTCCTCTTCCTCGGACCCACCGGCGTCGGCAAGACCGAGCTGGCCAAGACCCTGGCCGAGCTGCTGTTCGGCGCCGACGACCGCATGATCCGGTTCGACATGAGCGAGTTCCAGGAGAAGCACACGGTCGCCCGGCTCGTCGGAGCGCCGCCCGGATACGTCGGTTACGACGAGGCCGGCCAGCTCACCGAGAAGGTGCGGCGCAACCCGTACAGCGTGGTGCTCTTCGACGAGGTGGAGAAGGCGCACCCCGACGTCTTCAACACGCTGCTCCAGATCCTCGACGACGGCCGGCTCACGGACGGCCAGGGCCGCACGGTCGACTTCCGCCACTGCGTCGTCATCATGACGTCCAACATCGGCGCGCACCGCATCCTCGCCCACCAAGGCGATGCCGCCGAGCTCAAGGACGAGTTGATGGAGGATCTGCGGGGACGGTTCCTGCCGGAGTTCCTCAACCGCATCGACGACATCATCGTCTTCCACAGCCTCACCGAGGACGACCTGTCCGAGATCGTCGGGCACCTGCTGGACCGCAGCAAGCACCGCGTCCACGCGCAGGGCCTGACGCTGGAGGTCACCGAGGCGGCGAAGAAGCTCCTCGTGGCCCACGGCTACCAGCCGGAGTTCGGCGCCCGTCCGCTGCGCCGCACGATCCAGACGGAGCTCGACAACCGCCTCGCCTCGCTGCTCCTCGGCGGCGAGGCCGAACCCGGCGACACGATCGTCGCCGATGTGAAGGACGACTCCCTGCACTGCACGATCCGCACGGACGGCAACCGCACGGACGACAAGGAGTGACCGATGGCTCACCACCACCACAAGTCGAACGAAGAGGTCGAGGGCGACCCCGACACCGGCCACAGCCGTGGCATGCCCCGCCGCCCGGACGAGAGGAAGCTCGACGAGCGGCTGGAGAAGGACCGCGAGGAGGTACGTCGTCCTCCGGAGGACGACAGCCGGGCCGACTAGCCGGCTCTGACGCCCCGGGACCGATACGGCCTCAGCGTCCCGCCGCCGTCCGGCCGAGGGCGAACCGGGCGGTGCCCGGACGGCCTTCGACCAGGTCGGCGGCGAGGTCGCCGATGGCGGGTCCGAACTTGAACCCGTGGCCGGAGAAACCTGCCAGCACGGTGACCGGGCCCTGCCGGTCGATGACGAAGTCCTCGTCCGGCGTCGTGGTGTAGAGGCAGGTGAGAGGGGCCGGCTCGGTGCCGGCCACGCCGGGCAGCCACTCCTCGGCATAGGCGCGGAGGCGTTCGACGGCGGCCGGATCCGGCCTACGGTCGCGGTGGTCGGGATCCACGACCGGCCCGACGCCGTGCAGGCCGATCTTGACGGCGTCCGCGCTGCCGAGCCCGTACAGACCGCCCGGCACGTTCCAGCCGGCTCCCGGGTGGTGGATGAACGACGGCCACTCCAGCGCGTCCGGGACCGGGAAGTGCACCGGCTGCTCCTGGGTGACCCGCATCGGCGGCAGGCCGCTCACCAGGCCGGGCAGGAAGCCGGGTGCCCAGCCGCCCACGGCGACCACGACCGCGTCCGCCGTCAGCGCCTCGCCGGCGTCCGTGACCACGGTGACTCCGCCTCCGGTACGTGCGGTGTGCCGGATCTCCGTCACGCGCACCCCGTGCCGCACCTCCGCTCCTCGCTGCCCGGCCGCCTTGAGCAGCGCGGACACGGCGTCGTCGGCGTGCACCCGGCCGGCGTCCGGGTGGTACAGCGCGGCCGTGTCGGCCCGCAGCCCCGGCCACCGGCCGGCCACCTCCTCCGGTGACAGGCGCTGAGCGGACCGGCCCGCTCCGGCGAGCACGTCGGCCAGCCGGTCCAGCGCCTCGGGCAGGCCGTGGTCGACGGCCCCGGTGAGCGTCAGCACCGGCTGCCCGCTCTCTTCCTCCAGAGCCCGCCACAAGGGCAGCGCCCGGAGGGCCAGTTCCGTGTACGGGGGCTCCGCGTACGCCAGCCGGAAGATCCGGGAGCTGCCGTACGAGCTGCCGCGGTCGTGACCCGGCCCGAACCGTTCGAGCACGGTGACCTGGTGACCGCGTACGGACAGCCGCCACGCGGCAGCCGCTCCCATCAGCCCGCCACCGACGACGAGAACCCGCAGTGCCATGTCTCTGTGTTCCTTTCGCGTGCCGGACCCTGACGGTTACCGGGTGAAGCTGAAGACCTCGGGGGAGTGGTACCGCGTCACGGCAACGAGCGCGTGAGCCAGGCAACTTCGCCGTTCTCCTCCATGGAGACGCGGTCCCGCTCGAACCCGAGCTTCTCCAGGACGCGGAGCGACGGTGTGTTCCACGTGCCGACGGTCGACCAGAGCCGTTTCCGCCCGGTCGCCACGGCGGCGTCGAGCACCGCGCCGGCCGCCTCGGTGGCGTAGCCACGCCCGTGCACGCGCCGGCACAACTCGTAAGCGATCTCGGGCTCCTCCAGGGTGGTGCGGCCGATGATCAGCCCGCAGTAGCCGATGAAGTCGCCTTCGTCGCGCCGCTGGACGGGCAGCAGCGCGATCCCGGTCCTCGCCGTCGCGGCGAGCAGCTCTCCGATGGACATCCTGGCGCGCTCAAGCGTCGGCGTGCCCTTGCCGCGTTCGGAGAGGAGAGCGCTGAAGTCGGCGGCATCCGACTCGGCCCACGGCCGCAGGACCAGCCGCTCGGTCTCCAGGTGGAACGACATCGTCTCGTACGGGGACATGCCCCTACTCTGCCGCACGGGCCGTCATGGCCGCGGTGAGGGTGCGGGAGGGATACGCCGCGCTTTCCCGGATCCTGCCTCGAAGGCGAGCCGGAGTAGCCGCGGTGGCGGCCGGGAGCGGTCTGCGGCTCGGTGTGCTCACCGACCTGACGCGGGGATGGCCGCCTGACACGTGGCAGCAGCTCGCCGACTCCGGTGCGGTCCGGTCCGCCGTCGCCTTCGTCCTCGGCGCGGTGCTGTACCGGCACGAGCGGCTCGTACAGGCCGCGTTGGGCGGCGCGGTCGCGGAGGCCGGGCTGGTGGTCGGGTACTACGGGTACGCCGAGTTCGGGCGCGACAGGGCGGGAAGTCTCTTCTTCCCACCGGCGCTTGTCGCCGGGCCCTTGTCCGGTGCGGCGGGCTGGTGGTGGCGTGGCGTGGCCGGGACGTGCGGCGCCGCGTCGCGAGCTTGGGTGCGTTCGCCAAGGCTCTGGGGGATGGAGGGGCTGATGTACGCCGTGGACCTCGGCTACATGCCGGAGGCGTACGCCTGTCTGGCGCTGTTCGTCCTGATCCCGCTGCTGATGGCCCGGGATTACGAGGAGCGTGCCCTGACGCTGGGAGCCCGCCATGGTCTGCGCGCTCGTCGCGTACGGCGCCGTGCAGGTGCCCCTTCAGATGCTCAGCGCCTGACCTGTACTCCAGCCTGCCGCCCGGGCGGTGCCGGCCCGCTCGTGCGAGGGCCGGCACCGCGGCGGGTCAGGCCGGCCAGGTGCCCGTGACGCGCCGGGTCGCCTGGGCGCCGGAGCGTTCGACCGTGGCCTTGACCACGGCGAAGATGGCGCCCTGTACGGCGGCGGCGAGGAGGATCTGCCGCCACGGGCGGTCCTCGTCCAGGGCGTCGGGTGCGTCGCCCTCGCCTTCGATGAGCTTCCACGCCTTCTTGAACGCGGCGCCCGCGATCATGCCGCTGACCGCGCCCAGGGCGAGACCGACCGGCCTGTAGGCGATCTTGGACTTCTTCATCGGTTACGCCCCCGGCTACGGCGGATCAGCAGGAAGGCGAGCAGCAGCGCACCGCCCGCGATCAGCGGCGTGCGGTTGGCGCGGGCGGCCGTCGCGGCCCGGTCCGCCTTCTCCAGCAGCGGGTCGGGCGTCTTCTCCGCCGCGTACCGCTTGGCCTGGGCCGCGCTCTCGCGCACCTGTGCTGCGGCCTGCGCCGTCTTCTCCAGTACGGCGTCCGGCGTCTTGTCCTTCACCGCCTGCGCGGCCTGCTCCGTCTTCTCGCGGAGCTGAGCGGAGGCCGCCGCCGTCTTCTCGGCGGCCTGCGCCCTGACCACCGCGGTCTTCTCGGCGGCCTGGTCCTTGACCGCTGCCGTCTTCTCCGCGGCCTGTTCCTTGACCGCCGCGGTCTTCGCCTTCGCCTGTGCCTTGACGTCGGCCTTGGCCGCCAGCGCCTCGACGGTCTGCCCGAGTTCGTCGCGCGTGCGCTCGACCTGCTCGCGCAACTCCTCGGGGGTCGGGGTGCCCATCTGGTTCTGCGATTCGTCGTTCATCGGTGAGCCTTCTCCTTGACCTCGGCCAGATCGGCCTTGACGCTGTCGATGGTCTGTTCAGGGGCGGGGGTGCCGGCTTGGGCGATCTGCTTCTTCCCGGCCAGCGCGGCCAGGCCCGCCACCGCCGCCAGCACCACCGTGACGATGAGGGCCGCCGCCCACACGGGCAGGACCAGCGCGAGTGCGGCGATGCACGTCACCACCAGGGCCTGGGCCGCGAGGATGCCGACGAGACCGGCGGTGCCGAAGAGGCCGCCGCCCTTCCCGTAGCGCTTGCCCTTCTGCGTCATCTCCGAACGTGCCAGCTGCATTTCCTCGCGGACCAGCTCCGAGATCTGCTGCGAGGCACGCGCGACCAGCACACCCACCTGCTCGCCGGACCCGTCGGCCTGCCGCTCTGCTGTGCTCATGATGAGGTCACCTTGCTCTCCTCGCTCTCGTTGAACGGACGGAAATCGTCACCGGACGTGGGCCGCCAAAGCGGAACACCGGCATCCGGATGTGTACGCCGTCACCGTCCGGCTACCCAGCAACCGCCGCCGCACCCGCACCCGTCCCCGTCGAAGATGCCGACACCGCTCACGGCTGCTCCATGCGGCGGCGGGTCCCGTCGCTCCACGCGCGGGTGTCGCGAGGTTCCACGTACGGCTCCTCGTCCTCGGGGTGTCCGCCGACGATCGCGCGCTGGCGGACCATCTCCGCGTCGAACTCCAGCCCCAGCAGGATCGCCAGGTTGGTGATCCAGAGCCATACCAGGAAGACG
This sequence comes from Streptomyces sp. NPDC006174, assembly GCF_040614075.1. Taxonomy (NCBI): domain Bacteria; kingdom Bacillati; phylum Actinomycetota; class Actinomycetes; order Kitasatosporales; family Streptomycetaceae; genus Streptomyces; species Streptomyces sp. NPDC006174. Next base: position 173,307 of record NZ_JBEXTJ010000012.1, read on the forward strand.
ACCACACCGGCGAGGGCGCCGTAGGTCTTGTTGTACGAGGCGAAGTTCGCGACGTAGAACGCGAAGCCGGCTGATGCGGCCAGCCAGATCACCAGCGCCAGGAAGCTGCCCGGCGTCACCCACTTGAACCCGCGGCCCTTGGCGTTCGGCGCGGCCCAGTAGAGCACCGCGATCATGACGATGACGAGCAGGACCAGGACCGGCCACTTCGCGATCGACCAGATGGTCAGCGGAGTGTCCCCGATGCCCAGCGCGGCACCGGCCTGCCGGGCGATACCGCCGGAGAAGACCACGATCAGCGCGCTGGCACACGCGAGGACCATCAGCGTCACGGTCAGGGCCAGACGCAGCGGCAGGATCTTCCACACCGGTCGGCCCTCCGGTATGTCGTAGATGGCGTTCGAGGTGCGGATGAACCCGGCGACGTAACCGGAGGCCGACCACACCGCGACGACCAGACCCACGATCGCCATGAACGAGCCGACACCGGCATTGCCCTGGAGCTGCTCCACGGCATCGCTGATGATGTCCCGGGCGGAGCCGGGCGCCAGCTTCTGGAGGTTCTCGAGGACCTGCTCAGTGGCGGACTCGCCCGCGATGCCCAGCAGAGACACCAGCACCAGGAGGGCCGGGAACAGCGCCAGCACCCCGTAGTACGTCAGAGCGGCGGCCCGGTCCGCGAGTTCGTCGTCCTGGAACTCCTTCAAGGTGCCGCGCAGCACCGCCGTCCAGGAGCGCCGGGGCAGCTCCGTCGGCTGGTCCGGTGCCCGCTCCTCCACCTCCGCGTCAGGTCCCGCTCCACTCTCGCGACGGACGTTCTCGCGCCCATCTTCCTTGCCGGGTCCCGGCTTCGCTGTGTCTGTCATACCCAGCGGGTTTCCCGGTCGGCGGTACTCATGTCCCAGGAGGTGGCCGTCTTGGCCGGCGGTGAGCTGGCGGCCCTGGCCGTCCGTAAGACCGCAGGTTCCGGCGAGTCCCCGAACACCGCCGCTCCAACAGGCGTGTTCCGAGGCAGCCTGGGTACTCGCAGCCATATGCAGGCGGAATTCCGCGGCAGGGTCTGGAACAGGAAGGTCGTAATGTCGATATCCATGGAGGCCGCGACCGGGATCGCCGCACCGGCGGCGCTCCCGCAGATCGACGATCCGCAGAAGATCGCACCGAAGGACGCCCGGGCGCTGGGCGCGCTCTTCTTCGCACAGCTGCAGGTGCTCGAAGAAGGCACCCACGAGTACCAGTACGCCCGCAACACCCTCATCGAGATGAACCTGTCGCTGGTGCAGTTCGCCGCGAAGAGGTACCGCAACCGCGGCGACGGCCAGATGGAAGACATCATCCAGGTCGGCACCATCGGCCTGATCAAGGCGATCGACCGCTTCGAGCTGTCGCGCGAGGTCGAGTTCACCTCCTTCGCGATCCCGTACATCGTCGGCGAGATCAAGCGCTTCTTCCGCGACTCCACCTGGTCCGTCCACGTTCCCCGGCGCCTCCAGGAGCTGCGTGTCGCGCTGGCCAAGGCCAAGGAGGAGCTCACCTCCGTCCTGGGCCGCGACCCCGGCGTCGCCGAACTCGCCGACCACCTCGAGATCAGCGAGGAGGAGGTCATCGACGGCCTCATCGCCGCCAACGGCTATACGGCGGGCTCCCTCGACCTCCCGATCGGCGGGACGGACCAAGGCAACTCCGACAGCACCACCAGCTACGCCGACATCACCGGCGACTACGACCCGGGCATGGAGCTGGTCGAGAACCTCCACGCCCTGGCCCCGTTGCTGGAGACCCTTGAGGAGCGTGACCGCGAGATCGTCCGGATGCGCTTCGGCCAGGAGATGACCCAGGCGCAGATCGGCGAACACCTGGGCATCTCCCAGATGCATGTCTCCCGACTGCTCTCCCGCCTCCTCACCACGCTGAGGAACGGCATGCTCACCCAGAGCTGAGCCACCGGAACCGAGGTATCCGAATCGAGCCACCGGTACCGGTCCATGAAAAGAACCCCCGCGACGGTCCGTTGCGGGGGTTCTGCCTTGCCAGGCTGTCTGCCTTGCCCGGCTGAGGGAGGCCTACCAGGCCGCCTCACTCTGCGGGCCGTCGAGCAGCGAGATCTCTACGCGGACGCGCTTGCCCACCGGTTCGCGGCGTACTTCGAAGCTCTCGCAGACCGCCAGAACGATCTCGAGTCCGTGCTGCCCCATCCGCGTCGGGTCGGCCTGCCGACTGGTGGGCAGCACCGAACCCGTGTCCCACATCGTGATGCTCAGCAGGCTGTCACCCGCTTCGAGGTCGAGCAGGCACGGGCCCGGAGCGTACTTGCAGACGTTGGTGGCCAGCTCGCTCACCACCAGCTGCGCGACATCCATCGCCCGCGCGGAGACGGGCAGACCGTGCAGCGACCGCGCGTCCGTCAGGAAGTCCCGGACGAAGCCCCGGGTTCGGGCGATCTCTCCCGAACCCATGTCGTACGCGGCGCTGCCCAGCACGGTGCCCGTGCCCGACGCCTGCGGGTCCTGTTCGGTCGCTCGATCCGCCATCAGCAGTTCCATGTCGTGTCCCCCGGTCGCATCGGCCGCACCACGCAGCCCTCAAACGCAAGCCGCCTACCCGCCACCACACGTTTCAGTCCTCGGCCCGCATCCGGTGGGATCCACGCTGGTCGGCACCGCCTGTCCGCCGGTGCGCGCCGAGCGAAAGGCCGGCTCCAGCGGCCGGTCGAGGGGGCCGGTCACGCACGGATCGTACGGAGGCAGACGCGTGAAGAAGGCCGTGGTCATAGGGGTGGACGGTTCGCCGGAGAGTCTGGCGGCGGCCGACTGGGCGGCGCGCGAGGCGGTCCTGCGCGGTCTGCCGCTGCGCATCGTGCACGCCCTGGAGCTGTCCACGCCCGACGGCGGAGGCACCCGACTGGTCTGGCGCGCCCCGCTGACCTGAGCGGCCGATGAGGGCCGACCGGCCCTGTCAGCCGAGGTTCCTCCGCGCGCCTCCCACCGCCGTACCAGGGCCGCGGTGAGAGCGCCGGCGCCGCCGACCGGCATCGGGAAGCCGTGGAACTGGCCGGACGACCGTGCGCACCTGGGACCTCGCGCCCGGCGGACGATCCGTTCTCGCGTGCAATTCTGCTCCGGTGCGGGCCATCTGGCCGTTCGGCGGGCACCGTCGGCGCGCGGGTGGTGCTCGGCCGCCCGGGTGAATGCCCGGCCCGCCGGTTTTCGTGGCCGTCCCGGCGTGGCAAGGCCACGGAGTGCTTCGGAGGTGAGGTACGCCCCGGCGAAGGCTGCCGTGCGGGTCGCGCTCGTCGACGTACGACCCGCTGCGGCGCACCTCCTCCCGGCGACAGCGATCTTGTACGGCGAGGAGTTGAGCCGCACCCATGGCCGAGGACAGCCGGTACGCCGACGACCCCGACACGGCGGCGGACTTCCGCCGTCTCCTGGAGCTGCCCGGCGGCCCCGCCCGGGAGCGGCTGCGCTCCCAGGTCATCTGCGCCTGGCTGCCCATGGCCCACCGGCTGGCCGCCCGCTACCGCAACCGCGGCGAGACGCTGGAGGACCTGCGGCAGGTCGCGGCTATCGGTCTCGTCAACGCCGTCGACCGCTACGACCCCGCCATCGGACGCGCCTTCGCGCCCTTCGCCGTCCCCACCATCACGGGCGAGATCAAACGGCACTTCCGGGACCGCATGTGGTCGGTGCACGTCCCTCGCCGGGTCCAGAACCTCCGTAACGTCGTCCGCCTCGCCCGTGCCGAACTGGCCGCCTCGGGCACCGCGCCCACCTCCGCCCGGATCGCCGAGCACACCGGGCTGAGCGAGGAGGACGTACGGCAGGGGAGCGAGGCGCTGTACGGCTTCAGCGCGCTCTCGCTCGACGCCGAGACCGCTCCGGACGGCGGTGAGCCGCTCCTGGGCGACCGACTGGGTGCGGTGGACGAGGCGTACGACCTGGTGCTCGACCGCGAGGCGGCGAAACCCGGGATCCTCAGGCTCGCCGAGCGCGAGAGGCGGGTGCTCTACCTGCGGTTCTTCGCCGGGATGACGCAGAGTGCCATCGCCGCCGAACTCGGCCTCTCGCAGATGCACGTGTCCCGGCTGATCACCGAGTCCTGCCGCCGCATCCGCGAGAGCGCCCACGAGCCCGCCACGGAGCGGCGCAGCCTCGTCTGACAGCCGCCGGTGACCTGTACAGACACGCACCGACTCCTCAGAACGCGACGGTGTCCGCCGTCCGGATCGCGGCGCTCATGTTCCGTTCCATCATGCGCAGCGCGGCCTCGGCGAGATCCTCGTGGATATGGGCCACCGCGTCCTGCGGCACGGTGACGCGCAACTGCCGGATATGCGCGTCCAGCGCCGAGTACAGCACGCACTGCTCGGTCACCTGGCCGCAGAGCACCACATGGTCCACGCCCAGCTGCGCGAGCAGATAGCTGAGCGGTGTCTCGTAGAAGATGGAGTGCCGCGCCTTCACGACGAAAAGCGACTTGTCGTCCGGCAGGACGGGCTCGACCAGTTCCGCGTTCTTCCCGGCGAGCGCCTTCTCGATGATCTCTCCGTGGTGCGAGCGCCATTCACCGAAATTGTCGTTCGCGTAGATGACCGGAACACCTTCGCCACGGGCGCGGTCGATCAGCCGGGTGAGCTGCGGAAGAGCTGAGCGGACGGAGGGAACGAGCAGTTCGGCGTCGGGATGGTCATAGGCATTGATCATGTCGATGACGACGAGAGCGTTCTTTCCCATGGCTTCATCCTCGCACCACGTCCACGGCGGTGCGTGTCCGTGTTTCACCGGGAGTCGCGTGGGAACTCGGCACACGTCCATCGCTCCGGGGGAACCAAGGCGGAATCCGACGCGGAATAGAGGAGTGGCATCGTGCGCGCATTGACCTACCAGGGAAAGCGGGACGTCCGGGTGGAGACCGTTCCGGACCCGCGGATCCAGGATCCGACGGACATCATCGTCAAGATCACCTCCACCGGGATCTGCGGCTCCGATCTGCATCTCTACGAGGTGCTCGGCCCCTATCTCGATCCGGGCGACATCCTCGGCCACGAACCGATGGGCATCGTGGAGGAGGTGGGCCCCGACGTGCACTCCGTCGCCGCCGGGGACCGGGTGGTCATCCCGTTCAACGTGTCCTGCGGCCACTGCTACATGTGCGGCTCCGGGCTGCACTCCCAGTGCGAGACCACGCAGGTCCGCGAGTACGGCTCGGGCGCCTCGCTCTTCGGGTACACCAAGCTGTACGGGCAGGTGCCCGGCGGCCAGGCCGAGTACCTCCGGGTGCCCTTCGGCAACGATCTGCCGATCAAGGTCCCGCACGGCCCCTCCGACGACCGGTTCGTCTATCTGTCGGACGTCCTGCCGACCGCCTGGCAGGCCGTGGAGTACGCGGACATCCCGCCCGGCGGCAGCGTCACCGTCCTCGGCCTCGGCCCCATCGGCGCGATGGCCGCGCGCATCGCCCTCCACCGCGGCGCCGGCCTCGTCATCGGCGTGGACCGCGTCCCCGAACGCCTCGACCGGGTCAGCGGATACGGCGCCACCTGTCTCGACCTGCGCCGGTACGACAAGGCGAAGGAGCTCGGCGACGCCGTCCGGGACCTCACCGACGGGCGCGGCACGGACGCGGTGATCGACGCGGTCGGCATGGAGGCCCACGGCGCACCGGTCGCCAAGGCCGCGCACGCGGCGGTCGGCCTGCTGCCCGACAAGGTCGGCCGACGCCTGATGGAGACGGCCGGAGTCGACCGGCTCACCGCTCTCCACGCCGCCGTCGACCTGGTGCGCCGAGGAGGCACGATCTCCGTCTCCGGTGTCTACGGCGGCTCCGCCGACCCGATGCCGATGCTGACCATGTTCGACAAGCAGATCCAGCTCCGCATGGGCCAGGCCAACGTCAAGCGCTGGGTCGACGACCTGCTGCCGCTGCTGGTCGACGGCGACCCGCTGGGCGTGGACTCCTTCGCCACGCACCACCTGTCGCTCGAAGAGGGCCCGCAAGCCTACGAGACGTTCCAGAAGAAGGCCGACGGCATGATCAAGACCCTGCTCGTCCCCTGACCTCCTGACCTCGATTCACGGCGGAAGGAAGCTTTCATGGAGACCACCGGACGAGCCGGCGGCAAGCGGGTCGTGGTCACCGGCGCCACCGGCAACGTGGGCACGAGCGTGGTCCGCGCGCTGGCCCAGGACCCGGAGGTCGGCTCGGTCCTCGGCCTGGCCCGCAGGCGGCCCGCACTGGAGATTCCAGGGGTGGAGTGGGACACCGTCGACCTCTCGCGCGACGACAGCGAGGAGCGGCTCACCGGACTGCTGGACGGCGCGGACGCGGTCGTCCACCTGGCGTGGCGCTTCCAGCCCACCCACGACCCGGTCACCACCTGGCGGAGCAACGTGCTCGGCTCGCAGCGGGTCTTCCGCGCGGTGGAGCGGAGCGGCGTGCCGGCGCTGGTGCACGCCTCGTCCGTCGGCGCCTACTCGCCAGGTCCCAAGGACGAGCCCGGGGTGGACGAACAGTGGCCCACGCACGGCTGGCCGGACGCGGCCTACTGCCGCGAGAAGGCCTACCTCGAACGCGTCCTCGACACCTTCGAGCTGCGCCACCCGCAGATCCGGGTGGTCCGGATGCGGCCCGGCTTCCTCTTCAAGGAGACGGCCGCGCCCGAACAGCGGCGGATCTTCGCCGGCCGTTACGTCCCGGGCAACCTCCTCCGCCCGGACCTGCTGCCGTTCGTGCCGGACCTGGAAGGGCTGCGGTTCCAGGTGCTCCACACCGACGACGCCGCCGAGGCGTACCGGCTGGCCGTGCTCCGCGACGTACGCGGCCCCTTCAACCTGGCGGCGGACCCGGTGATCGACGCCCGCGCGCTGGCGGAGCTGCTCGACGCCCGCGTCGTACGGATTCCCAGGGCACTGGTGCGTACAGCGCTCGCGGGCGCCTGGCGGGCCCACGCCGTACCGGCCTCGCCGCACCTCTTCGACGCCGTGCTGCGACTGCCCGTACTGGACTCCACGCGGGCGCACGAGGTGCTCGGCTGGCAGCCGACCCGTACGGCGCAGGAGGCGCTGACCGCCTTTCTGCGCGGCGTGCGGGAGGGCCGGGGCGAGGAGACCGCTCCGCTGGCCGGCCGGAAGGTCGGCTGACGGCCGATGGAGGAGGTGCTCAGCCGGCTCCCTTGAGAGCCCCGGCGCGCACACGCTCGCAGGACCCGCTGATCAGGCGGGAGACGTGCATCTGGGAGATGCCGAGGCGCTCGGCGATCCCGAGCTGGGTCATGTCGCGGAAGTACCGCAGGTAGAGAATGGTCCGCTCGCGCTCCGGCAGCCTGCGCAGCTCCGGTTTGACGGCCTCGCGGTCGACGGCGACATCCAGAGCGTGATCGCAGGCGCCCAGCCGGTCGGCCAAGGTGGTTCCGCCGCCGTCGCCGCCCGCCGGTTCGGCGTCCAGGGACAGGGCGCTGTAACTCTCCAGCGCCTTCAGGCCGAGCAGCACGTCCTCCTCGGCCAGCCCCGACTCCGCCGCTATCTCGGCGCAGGCGGGCGCGCGTCCGCCGAGCCGCTGGGCGAGGTCGCGCCGCGCGGTGCGGACCCGGTTGCGGAGGTCCTGGACCCGGCGCGGCACGTGCACGTCCCACGTGTGATCGCGGAAGTGCCGCTTGATCTCGCCGGTCACCGTCGGTACGGCATACGTCTCGAAGGCCTTGCCGCGCGCCGGGTCGAAACGGTCGACCGCCTTCACGAGCCCCATCGCGGCCACCTGGCGCAGGTCGTCCATCGACTCACCGCGGCCGCGGAAGCGAGCTGCCAGCCGGTACGCCATCGGCAGCCAGGCGCAGATCGTCTCGTCCCGCAGAACCTCCCGCTCGGGTCCCGGAGGAAGGGCGCTCAGCCTCTCGAAGGCTCCGTCGGCGGACGGAACGCCCGCATCCGGAGGAAACCCGGGGACGGGTGCAGCCTGCATGGTGGTCACTCCTCGACGGTGATGCCTGGTCGCCGCAGGAGCGTTCGCACACCGACAGCCGGCCGCCCGGAACTCCCACGGGCGCCTCATATCCGAAGCACGATCGGCCTATACCCGGATCAAACGCTTTCAAGCGTGTAAAAACCGGTAAACAGTGCGAGCAGCGGCGAGGAGGTCGTGGCCTCTTCCGGCGTACGGCCTTGGCCGAAAGGGGTACCCGCCTCGGTCGAGGAGACGATGACCATGCCGATCACGACCCTGGCCCCACCGGTGCGCGGCGCACCGTGCTGGGTCAATCTGCTGGTGCGCGACCTGGCCGCCGCGCGGGCCTTCTACTCCGCCGTGCTCGGCTGGAAGTTCGACGGCTCCGGACTGCTGGGGGAGGGCTTCTCGGTCGCGCTCGCCGACGGGCGGCCTGTCGCCGGAATCGGGTGGACCCGTTCACCGTTTCTCGCCGCTCCGACGGTGTGGACGCCGTACTTCGCTTCCGCCGATGTGAACGTGTCCGCCGACCGGATCCGCGAACGCCGCGCTACGGTCGCGGTCGGACCGCTCGCGGTGGGGGAGGGGCGGGCCGCGATCGCCTCCGACCGGGACGGTGCCGTCTTCGGGATCTGGGAGGGCTCCGCACCCGTCTGGTCACCCGGCGCGGCTGGCACCTCGCCCTGGCTGGAGCTGTGGACCCGGGACGCCTTCGAGGCCGCCCTCTTCTACGGCGAGGTCTTCTCCTGGCCGCGCCCCGGACCGGACGCCATCGACGTCGCGTACGAGGAGGAGCAGGTCGTCGCCCGCATGGCCGGCCACCCCATGGCCGTGCTCTCGGGCGGCGCCGTCGGAAGCGCCCCGGACCCGAGGATCCGGCCGCGGTGGATCGTCCACTTCCCGGTGGAGGACGCCGCGCGGGCGGCCGCGCAGGCGGACCGCGCGGGCGGAGAGACCTTTCCGGCGCCCGGCGTACGAGGCTCCGAGTACGTCGTCCGGGACCCGGAGGGAGCGCTGTTCACGGTGGCGGAGGAGACGGGCGACTGACCTCTGCCGGCCCGTTCGGCCCTCAGCCCTGCTCAGGCCCGAACGGGCTGTCGTCCAGGTGGGCGAGCAGGTCGGCGACGTCCCGGAAAACCGCGTCCGCTCCTGCCGCCTCCAGGTCCGCCCGCGGAATGCCGCCCGACAGCAGCGCCACCGCGCGCACTCCGGCCCGGCCGGCCGCCTCCATGTCCCACACCGTGTCCCCGACGAACACCGCCTGCGAGGCGCCTGTCCCGGCCAGCTCCAAGGCCAGCTCCACGGGCTCCGGCGAAGGCTTGCCCTCATCCACGTCGTCCGAGCTCGCCGTATCCCGGATGGCCTCGTCCGCGTCCACCGCCCGCCGCAGGGCCGCCAGCTCCGGCCCGCTCGCCGAGGTGGCCAGGACGACCCGCCAGCCGCGCCCGGCCAGCGTGCGCAGCAGATCGCCCGCGCCCGCGAAGGCCGGCAGCCGGTCGAAGTACGTTCCGTAGAGCACCTTGTGCGCCGAGCTGATGGCGGAGTCCTGGTCACGGTCCCGGCCGGGGCCGAGCAGCCGCTCGATCAGATCGTCCGAGCCGAGGCCGACGGCCCGGTGGATGTCCGGCATCGGCACGGTGTGCCCGGCCTGCCGGAACGCCTCCCACCACGCCACCACATGCAGATGGTTGGTGTCGGTGAGCGTGCCGTCCACGTCGAAGATCGCCGCGCCTGCTGCCATGTCCGCCTGCACCTGTTTCCTTCGCTGCCGGTCCCGTACGGGCGGTCCGCTGCCGTCTCACGTCAGGCGGGTCAGGCCCCGCGGCCTCCGCCGTCCTCCTCGTCGGCCACGTGCACGGCCGCTTCCTCGGCCGACGCGGCACCACCGTCGATGCCGACGTCCTCGGCGAAGACATCGGTGTTGCGGCCGGTCGCGTCGTCCGCCGCGGTGAGCCGTCCGGCCCGGGCGTCGCCGTCGATCCGTTCCTCGGGCTCGCCCTCGCCCTCCGCCACATCGCCGATGCCGTCGCCGTCCGGCGGCTGGACGTCCGGGACCTCCTGCGCGAGCCGCTGGTCGAGCGATTCGCCCTCGCGCTCCTCCTCGCCCGTGGTGCCGAACTTGTTCACACCCAGCGGACGTTCGGGCGGCGAGTAACCCTCTTCCATCTGGTCGTCCAGGTCACGCTCGCCGAGCGTGTTCTCCAGGTCCAGCTCGTCGTTGGGCGGGTCCTGGCCGTCGTCGTTCTGCGGCTGGTACACATCGTCGCCGCGTGCTTCATCGCTCATGCGTCCTCCTCTGCGTAGGGCTCACCGGCTGCACGGAAAGGTCAGCGTCCGAGGGCCTTCCGCAGCTCCGCCTTGTTCATCGAGGAGCGTCCGTCGATGTTCTTCTTCTTCGCCTCGGCGTAGAGCTGGTCCTTGGTAGGACCCTGCGCGCCCTGGTGGGAGCGTTCACCACCGCGCTCGTAGGCGGACTTCTTGTCCTGGGTCGACGTCTTGCTCGCCGTCCGCGATTCGCCGGACCGGGCCCGCTCCTTGTTCACCGTCCTGGCGGCGATCTCCTTGGCGCGCTTCTCGGAGCTGCCCCGTTCCTCCTGGCTCTCCTTGATGTGCTCGTACTGGCGTTCCCGCTTCGCGTTGGACCCAGCAGGCATGAGGTACTCCTTACCCGTCTCGATTTCCCGAGGGACGCTGACCCGCGTTTCCCGTACGAGCCCCAATAAACAACGCGGGAGGGCAGGAGGCACTTCCGTCCCACGGTTCCGCGTCCACCGGAGTGACGGCAGTTCGTCGAAGGAAGGGCAGACGTCCATGCCCCGAGCGGCGCCGAGGGCTGCTTTCCCAACCCGCCGGCGCCTTCAGTTCCGCGTACGCCGGATACCTTGTAGGAGGAGTACCCATGGGCCGGAAGGTAAACATGGGTGCCGACAAAGCCCTCACGCTTGCATGAATCGTGTGCGGCTGGGCACAGTTATAGGGCAGAGGTCAGGAAACGGCCGGATCTCATCCGTCCGCGTTCCTCCAGGTGAGCCGTGCTGTTACCGGATCACCCGCCACCTCTCTCCTCTGTATCGGTATTCGGCATTACCCCGGGCATGCGCGATGCGCCGCTGATGGCGTCCGTCGTAGGTCCTCGCTGGTCGGTCCCAGGAACGCTTTCCGCGCCCGTTCGGCCTACACGGGTGCCCTTGGTAGTGAGAGAAAGGCAGAGCGCGATGCTGATGGCACACCCCGCGGTACTCGAGGAACTTCTGCGCCGCTACGAGGAACTCCGGGCACAGCACGGGCAGGGCGTCGACGGGGTGGCCCGCAGGCTGGAGGACGTGAGCTACACGCTCTGCGTCTCCACCGGCACCCGCGAGATCGCCGCCGCGCTCGTCGTCGCCCGCGAGCAGCTGAGACGCTCGGCCCCGGGACGGGAGACGCCGGTCGTCCCCACCTCGGTCCCTGTCTGAGAGTTTCCGTCCGAGACGTCCGAGAGATGCGGTACGTCGGCGGCGAGGGCCTCAGGGACGGGGACGCAACGGAAGTCCGCCCGGCGGCATGCTCCCCGAGATGGATCCGACGAGCTGCGCGCAGAGGTCGCGCAGCTTGACGTTGCGGTGCTGCGACGCGTTGCGCAGGGTCGCCAGTGCCTCTTCGGCGGAGCAGCGGCGCTGATTCATGATGATGCCCGCCGCCTGGTCGATCACCGTGCGTGACTTCAAGGCGGCCTGGAGGTCCGCGGTGAGGGCCTGCGTGTCGGAGAGCCGTTGGGCCAGCGCGATCGCGCCGGTCGCCTGGGCGGCGAGGTCGCGCAGACCGCCGAGGTCGGCCTCCTCGAAGCCGTTCGCCTTGGGCGAGTACAGATTCAGCGCGCCCGCGGTGTGGGAGTGCGCGGCGATCGGCAGCGAGAGGGACGACCGTGTCCCGGCGGCGACGGCGAAGGCCGGATAGCCGTTCCACCGGTTCTCCAACTGCATGTCACCGACGCTGACCTCGTGTCCCTCGCGCAGGGCTTCGAGGCAGGGGCCGTCGTCCTGCGCGTACTGCGCCTCGTCCAGCGGCGGCGCGCTGATCCCGGCGCTGACCACGGTCAGGGGCCGGTTCTGCCGCTCCAGGGTGACGCCGCAGCCATCGGCGCCCGGCGCCTGGACGAGTGCGCTCTCCGCCAGCACTTGGAGGAACTCGTCCAGTGTGTCGCTGTCCAGGAGAAGGGAGACGAGGTCAGGCGTCCCGGGCGTGAGGGCGTCGGTCATGGTCGCTCCCTTCCGGGCCGGAGCCCGTGCAGCCAGCATGGCACGATACGGGAAGAGGCGTCGCGACCCCACCGGAGACGGGCTCGGCCGCGCGACGAAGAACCGCGCGCCGAGGGGGTGTCGAAGGTGCGAGCGGCGGGCAGGCGCAGCATCAGAGGTCAGGAAGCGGCCCTCCCGTCGGCCTGCCTTCATGGAGTACACGATGCCTTTGCTGAGCTACCGCCTGGACGAGTCCCACCTCGTCGTCGAGTTGTGCGACGTCGTCGACCCCGACAACGAGTCGGCGATCGAACAGGAGCTTCTGACACTGCTGCCCTGCTGCGGCCCCAGCACGGTCATCGTGGACGTCGTCACCCCCTTGCTCACACCGCGCGCCCTCGGTGTGCTGCTGCGCGTGCGCGGCGACGCCGAGCAACGCGGCGTATCGATCGCGGTGGTGGCCAGATACGAAACGGCCCGTGAGGCCCTGAGCGCCGCCGCGCTCAACCGGGTCCTGCGCGTGGCGCACACCCTCCAAGGTGCCGAGCTCCGCAGCCGTGGATGCCGGCCGGGCGCCGTGGCGCCTCGGAGAGGAGGGCTGCTGGAGCGGCTGGAGCGGCGCGTCACCTCGTCGGACCCGGTCCCGCCCACGGCCCGCGCGGTCGGTCCGTACGCCGACACCTCCCTCCCACGCTTTCCCGGCAAGGGCTGACGGCACGCGGCGCTGACGGCACACGGCGTCATACGCCGGACGCCCGGTGGCACATTCCGGCCGCGTCGGGCCGTGTCCCGCGACGCCCTCTCGGCCGCGGCGGCCGAGAGGGCATAATGAAGGGCTGGTGGTCAGGAAGCGGCCCTTGAGATTTCTTCCTGCCTCCGTGGAGTTTCCGTGAACCGCTCTCTCCGTCGTCACCCTGCCGCCGCCGCCGGTGCCCTCCGCACCGCGCGCACGCCGGCCCCGGCCGCCGCGCGAAGTCGCCCGCCCGCGATCCGGCGCCGCAGAACCACCAGCAGTCCCGTGACAGCGGCCGGTGGCGCGCCAGCCCTCGTACGGCTCTCGCTCACCCACGTCTGACACTCCCGCCGCACGCCCGGAGCCCGTCCCAGGCACCGGTGCATCGGTGGAGGTTGCCCTGTCCCAGCGGCCCTGGACTGCGCCGCGCCAGCTCTGCCCCGCCCATTCGGTAGGCGGGTCACCGCCCAGAACGAGATGATCATGACTGACAGGCCCGTGGCCGAGGCGCCGGACACGACCGCGCTGCTCCTGGAGACGAAATCGCTGGACGAGTTCCTCCACGCACTCGCCCGCAGCGCCCTGGCCCTGGTGGAGGCTGCCGACGGATGCGGCGTCACGCTGGAGCGGCAGGGCCGGCCCGTCACCGTCTCCAGTGTGGGAGCCTCCGCCACCAAGCTGGACGAGGCCCAGTACGGACAGGACGACGGTCCGTGCCTCCAGGCGATGCGCACCGGCCTGGAGGTCAGCGTGCCCGACACGCTCCGGGAGAGCCGCTGGGCCGACTACCCCGCCTACGCCGCGGTCTGCGGCGCCCGCTCCTCGCTGTCGCTGCCCATCGCCCCGCACAGCCACACCGCCGGAGCCCTCAACCTGTACGCGCCGCTCCCGAACGCCTTCGAGAACGCCGACCTGACGGCCCTGAGGCTGCTCACCGCCCAGGCCACCGGCGCCATCGCCCTGGCCCAGCGCATCGCCGACACCGAGGAGTTCGCCGCCGATCTGGAGGCCGCGCTCCAGTCCCGTACGGTCATCGACCAGGCGATCGGCGTGGTCGTCGGCCAGCAGCGCTGCACCCCGGAGAAGGCCTTCGACGTCCTGCGTACGGCGTCCCAGCACCGCAACGTCAAGCTCCGGGCGCTCTGCGCCGAGCTGATCGCCAGCATCACCGGTGAGACGCCCCCCGAGGCCAGGTTCCAGCCCCGGGCGTGAGGTGCCGTCGGGCGGCGGCACGTCGGATCAGGCCGCCGGGTAAGGGGCGTCGGCGAGCAGCCGGGCCAGGTGTACGGCGTTGGCGGCGAGCGTACGGGTCGTCGACGCGACGGTCTCGGGCGTCTCGTCCAGGTCCTGGTAGTCGGTGCCCTGCATGGCTTCGCCGACCCAGTACGTGACTGCCCCGGGCGCCAGGGAGAAGCCGACGTCGTCAAGTCCCTGGAAGAGGTCGGCGCTCACCTTGTGAGCCCCGTCCTCGTTGCCCACGACTGCCACGGTCGCGACCTTGCCGTAGACGAGGGGGCGGCCCTGGTCGTCGGACTCCGACAGCTCCCCGTCCAGCCGCTCCAGGACACGCTGGCAGAGGCTGGAGGGGTGGCCGAGCCAGATGGGTGTGGCGATCAGCAGGATGTCGGCGGCCAGCATCTTCTCCCGGATGGCGGGCCAGGCGTCGCCGTCGCCCATGTCCACCTCGACACCCGCGCGGACGTCGTGGTCGGCGATCCGGACGGTCTCGCCCTGCACCCCGTGGCGTTCGAACTCCCTCATGACCTGTTCGGCCAGGTGCTGGCTGCTGGAGCGGGCGGGCGAGGCGTTCAACGTACAGACCAGGGCGAGTGCGCGCATGACGGGGTGTCTCCTTCGGGCTGCGGGCGGGGGAGGAGTGCCGCGCGGTGGGCACGGCGACACTGGTGCCCCGTCAGTCCCCGCCGTACGCGCGGGAGACGCCAAATGCCCCGAACGGAAGTGGCCCGGCATTCCGGAGCCTCGGACTTTTCCGTTTGAACCTCCGTGCACGGGTAGACGACGCAGAACCCTGCCCGCTCCCTGAGAGGAATTCCTGTGTCCCGGGACCAGTGCAAGAACGTTTTCATCATCGGAATGGACGAGGCCAACCTGCGTACGCTCCAAGCCGTTCCGGACGCCGAAAACCTCCGCCTCCACCCGCTCCTCAGCATCAAGGAGTTGCAGGAGGACGCCACCACCGTCGACGAACTGCTCACCAGGGCACGCGCCGTGCTCGACGCGCACGACGGCTCCGTCGACGCGATCGTCGGCTACTGGGACTTCCCGGTGAGCACCCTCGTCCCTCTCCTGAGCAAGGAGTACGGGACGGTCAGCACCAGCCTCGAATCCGTCGTCAAGTGCGAGCACAAGTACTGGAGCCGGCTGGAACAGCAGAAGGTCAGCGACGCACATCCGCGCTTCGGCATCGTCGACCTGGACAGCGACGATCCGCGACCGCCGGAAGGCATGAGCTTCCCCATGTGGCTGAAGCCCGCGCTGGCCTACTCCTCCGAGCTGGCCTTCGGCGTGGCGGACATGGACGAATTCCGCACCGCCGTCGCGGAGATACGCGGAGGCATAGCCCGCGTCGGAAAGCCTTTCGAGGCGATACTCGATCTTCTGGAACTCCCGCCGGAGATGGCCGGCGTCGGCGGCCAGGTCTGTCTCGCCGAAGAGGCCATGAGCGGAATTCAGGTGGCCGTCGAAGGATATGCGCACAACGGCGAGGTCACCGTCTACGGCGTGCTCGACTCGATCAACTACCCCGACTCCTCGTCCTTCCTGCGCCACCAGTACCCGAGCACCCTCCCGGCCCCGGTGATCCGGCAGCTGCACGAGGTCAGCGAACGGACCATGCGGCAGATCGGCATGGACAACGCCACCTTCAGCATCGAGTACTTCTACGACCCGAAGACGGGCGACGTCAGCCTGCTGGAGATCAACCCCCGGCACTCGCAGTCGCACGCGGAGATGTTCCACTTCGTCGACGGCGTGCCCAACCACCACCGCATGTTCCGCCTCGCCCTCGGCGGCGACCCGGCCCTGCCGGCCGGCGGCGGCCGCTACAAGGTGGCCGCCAAGTGGTACTATCGCTGGTTCGGCGAGGGCCGCGTCCACCAGGTGCCGACCGCCGAGGAGATCGCCGCCATCGAGCGGGACATCCCGGGCGTCCACATCGACATGGTCCCCGACGAGGGCCAGAAGCTCTCCACCGTCCACGGCCAGGACAGCTACAGCTACGAACTCGCCCACATCTTCACCGGCGGCGAGGACGAGGACGACCTGCGCCGCAAGTTCGACGCCTGCGTCGCCGCCCTCGGCCTGGCCTTCGACGAGACCGAGCCGGGCGGGCGCGGCCGGAATTCTTCGTGACGTCCCGGGTACCCGCCCCCACCGGACCCGACGTCAGGAAGGACCCTGCCACCCGTATGCGATTCGTCGAACAACTCCCGTACGAGACCGAGGTCGAGGACCACGTCACCATCACCATGGCGGACGGCGTGCGCCTGTCGGCCAGGATCTGGCGGCCCGTCTCCGCCGACGCGGAACCGGTCCCGGCGGTCGTCGAGACCATCCCGTACCGCAAGAACGACCTCACCTCCACCCGCGACGCCATCCACCACCCGTACATCGCGGGCCACGGCTACGCCTGTGTCCGCGTGGACCTGCGCGGGACCGGTGAGTCGGAAGGCGTCCTGCTGGACGAGTACCTGGAGCAGGAGCAGCGCGACGCCGAAGAGGTGCTGGCCTGGGTCGCCGCCCAGCCCTGGTGCGACGGCAGCACCGGCATGATGGGCATCTCCTGGGGCGCCTTCGCCGCGCTCCAGACGGCTGCGCGCCGGCCGCCGAGCCTCAAGGCCATCGTCATCGCCTCGTTCACCGACAACCGGTACGCGGACGACATGCACTACCTCGGCGGTGCCATGCTCTCCGACAACCTCGCCGAGGCCGGCACGATGTTCGCGTACGCCACCTGCCCGCCCGACCCCGAGGTGGTCGGCGACCGGTGGCGCGACATGTGGCGGGAGCGGCTGGAGTCCGCCCGCCCGTGGGTCCTGGAGTGGCTCCGCCACCCGCACCGCGACGCCTACTGGCAGCACGCCTCACTCAGCGAGGACTACGGACAGCTCCAATGCCCCGTCCTGGCCTCCAGCGGCTGGGCGGACGGCTACTCCAACGCCGTCACCCGCCTCCTCGCCGGCGTCGACGTGCCGCGCAAGGGCCTCATCGGCCCCTGGTCGCACAAGCTGCCGCACCTCGGCGAGCCCGGCCCCGCCATCGGCTACCTCCAGGAGGTCGTCAAGTGGTGGGACCACTGGCTCAAGGGCGTCGACAACGGCGTCATGGAAGGGCCGATGCTCCGCACCTGGATGCAGGAGAGCGTCCCGCCCTCCACCTCGTACGAGGAGCGCCCCGGCCGCTGGGTCGCCGAACCCTCCTGGCCCTCGCCGCACGTCGAGGAGGTCGTGCACCCGCTGCGAGGCGCCACCATCGTGACCGGAGAGGAGGAGTCGCTGCCGCGCGGCCGGACGCGTACGGTGCAGTCGCCGCTCTCCGTCGGCCAGTTCGCCGGCAAGTGGGCCTCCTACAACGCCCCTCCCGACCTGCCCTACGACCAGCGCGAGGAGGACGGCGGCTCCCTGGTCTTCGAGACCGAACCGCTCACCGAGCGGCTGGAGATCCTCGGCTCACCCTCCGTCGACCTGGAGGTCTCCGCCTCCGCGCCCGTCGCGCAGGTCACCGCGCGGATCTCCGACGTGGCCCCGGACGGCCGCGCCACCCGGGTCACCTACGGCGTGCTGAACCTGACCCACCGCGAGAGCGACGAGCACCCCGAACCGCTGGAGCCCGGCCGCCGCTACCGCGCCCGGATCACGCTGAACGGCGTCGGCCAGGCGTTCCCGACCGGCCACCGCATCCGACTCTCGCTCTCCACCTCGTACTGGCCCCTGGTCTGGCCGGCCCCGGAACCGGCCCTGCTCACCGTCCACGAGGACGGCGCCGCCCTGACCCTGCCGGTACGCCCCACCGAGGAGCCCGACGGCATGCCCCAGGCCTCCTTCGGCGAGCCGGAAGGCTGCCGTCCGCCTCCCGTCACCCGGCTCACCGAGCCCGAACAGGCCTGGAACGTCTCCAGGAGCCTGGTGGACTACCACTCCGCGCTCGACATCGTGAAGGACCGGGGACTCCAGCGGTACGAGGAGAACGGCATCGAGGTCGGCCTGCGGGCCTGCGAGCGGTACACCTCCGTGGCCGACGACTTCTCGTCCCTGAGCGGCCGTTCGGCGTGGACGATGACCTTCTCCCGGCCCGGCTGGGACGTACGGGTCGAGACGAGCACCGTCCTCACCTCCAGCGCCGACGAGTTCACCGTCGACGCGACCTTGGACGGTTACGAGGCGGGCCGCCGGGTCTTCTCCCGCACCTGGAACGAGACGGTGCCGCGGAACCTGGCCTGAGCCGGGAGAGACACCCCTGGCGTGGCCTCGCGGCCCGCCGCCCCGGACCGGACCGAAGCGGTCGGCCGGCCGGACATGAAGAGAAGATGAGGCCTCACGTGTCGATCACCACCGTGGGTGCGGTGTACGGGTGCCTCGGCATAGGAGCCTTCCTCGCCGCCGCGCTGCCCCGGCTGCTCTCCCGCCTGCCGGTCTCCGTACCGATGGTGTTCCTCGCCGCCGGCGTGCTCCTCTACCTCACGCCGCTGCCGCTGCCCGAGGTCGACCCGGTCGCCGACCGCGTCTGGACGCAGCACCTCACCGAGCTCTGCGTGATCACCTCGCTGATGGGGGCGGGCCTCGCCATCAACCGCCCCTTCGGGTGGCGGTCCTGGGCCGCCACCTGGCGGCTGCTCGGGGTGGCGATGCCGCTGACGATCGGGGCGACGGCACTCGCCGCCTGGTGGCTGCTGGGCTGGCCGGTCTCCGCCGCGCTCCTGGTGGCCGCGGCCCTCGCGCCGACGGACCCCGTCCTCGCCTCCGAGGTGCGGGTGGGAGAGCCGTCCGACGACGAGGAGGACGAGGACGAGGTCCGCTTCGCGCTGACCAGTGAGGCCGGGCTCAACGACGGGCTGGCCTTCCCCTTCGTCCTCGCGGCGGTCGCTCTCGCGGCGGCCGGGGAGAGCTGGACCGGCGGCTGGCTGACGCACTGGGCGTGGAGCGACGTGCTCGTGCGGATCGGGGTGGGTGTGGCGGCGGGCATCGCCATCGGGCTCCTGCTGGGGCGGGTGCTCTTCCGGGCCCGGGCGAAGTCGCTGCGGCTCGCCGAACACGGCGAGGGGTTCGTGGCGCTGGCCGCGATGTTCCTGTCGTACGGCGTCACCGAGGCTCTGCACGGGTACGGCTTCCTCGCGGTCTTCGCCACCGCGTGCGCCCTGCGCAGGTCCGAGCGCGACCACGGCTACAACAAGGTGATGCACGGTTTCGTCGAGCAGGTCGAACGCCTGCTGATGGCCCTGCTCCTCTTCGCCGTGGGCGCGTTCGTGGCCTCGGGCGGCCTGGCCGCACTCACCTGGCGGGGCGCGGCGATAGGCATCCTCCTGCACGTCCTCATCCGCCCGGCCACCGGCTGGCTCGCCCAGCTGCGGGGCCCCGGGCTTCCGACCGAGCGGGCGGCCACCGCCTTCTTCGGGATCCGGGGCATCGGCTCGTTCTTCTACCTCGCCTACGCCTTGGGGGAGGGCGGTTTCGGGCGGTACGAGCGGGAGATCTGGGCGGTGGTGGTCTTCGCGGTCCTGATCTCCGTGGTCGTCCACGGGGTGGCGGCGACCCCGGTGACCGCGTACCTCGACCGTCGCGGGGCCAAGGCCGCGGCCGGGAAGGAGGCCGGGGAGGAGGTCTCCTAGGGAAGCGGTGTGCCGCCGGTGGCGTTCATGACCTCGCCGGTGATGAACGAGGCGTTCGCGGAGGCGAGGAAGACATAGGCGGGCGCCATCTCGGCGGGCTGCGCCGGACGGCCCAGCGGGCTCTGCTTGCCGAACTCCGTGGTGTCCGGCAGGGTCGCCGGGATGAGCGGCGTCCAGACCGGGCCCGGGGCCACCGCGTTGACGCGGATACCGTCGGCGGCCAGCATCTGCGCGAGGCCCTGCGTGAACGTGACGATCGCGCCCTTCGTCATCGCGTAGTCCAGCAGGTGCGGACTGGGCTTGTACGCCTGCACCGAGGTGGTGTTGATGATCGAGCCGCCCGCCGGAATGTGCGGCAGCGCGAACTTGGAGAGCCAGAACATCCCGTACAGGTTGGTCCGCATCACCCGGTCGAACTGCTCGGTCGAGATCGCGGCGATACCGTCGGGCTGGGACATCTGGTACGCCGCGTTGTTGACCAGGACGTCGATGCGCCCGAAGTCGGAGACGGCCCGCTCGATGAGCGCGCGGCACTGCTTCTCGTCCCGGATGTCGGAGGCGACGGTGACCGCCGTCCGGCCCGCCTCCTCCACCAGGCGCGCGGTCTCCCGCGCCTCCTTCTCCTCCTCCGGGAGGTAGGTGAGCAGCACGTCCGCGCCCTCGCGGGCGAAGGCCAGCGCCACGGCGCGGCCGATGCCGGAGTCGCCGCCGGTGATCACCGTCTTCCGGTCGGTGAGCAGGCCCGAGCCTCGGTAGGAGTCCTCGCCGTGGTCCGGCGGCGGGTCCATCGGGCCGGTCCAGCCAGGGTGCTCCTGGTCCTGCTGCGGGAAGTCGGGGCGCGGGTGGAGGTGGTTGGGGTCCTGTGGCTGTTCGCTGCTGGTCATGGCAGCTGGGTGCCCCGGCGTCCGGGGTCGAAACGCGCCTTTTGCCGTGGGCCGGGTGGTCCCGTGGCTCAGGAGGTCCAGTGGACCGGCCGGTGCAGCGCGGCCGGGATCCTGGTCGCCGTGTCGCCTCGGGCCGCGTTGAGCTGCGGCTGGGTGAGGAAGAGCGCGCCGGTCAGGTCGGCGCCGCACAGATTGGCGTCGCGCAGGTCCGCGCCGATCAGGTCGGCGTCGCGCAGATCGGCGCCGGAGAGGTCGGCCGCGATCAGGCAGGCGCCGCGCAAGGTGGCCCCGCGCAGCTTCGCGCCGCGCAGCCGGGCGCCGAAGAGGTCGGCGCCGCGGTGGTTCTCCCTCCTGCCGGGGACGGCGGCGGTGCGGGCGAGGTCGCCGGCGCGCAGCAGGTGAGCGTTCACCTCGGCGCGGAGGGCCGGTACGTCGACGGCCAGAAGGGTCTCGGCGCTCTCCCGGGTCAGCGCGTCGAGCCGGTCGTAGGCGGCGCGCAGGTCGCGGTGGACCGCCATCGCCGCCGGCAGGTCCAGGGCCTCGGCGGTGTGGCGGAGCAGCTCGTGCAGCTGCCGTACCACCGCGAAGACCTCGTACATCGTGCGGGCCGAACCCGGCTCCGTACGCCAGCTGCGGCCTCCGAAGGTGACCTGCGAGACCTTCTGGCCCGCTCCGAAGCAGTCGAACACCGTGCAGCCCTGGTAGCCGCTTTCGCGCAGCCGCTCATGGATCCCGCAGCCGAAGTCCTCCCGGAGGTTGGAGCACGGCGTCCCGGCCGCCTTGTCCGCGGCGAAGTCCGACGAACGGGCGAAGGGCAGCGCCACACAGCACAGGCCGAAGCAGTTCCCGCAGTCGGCCCGCAGGTCGGGGTGGTCGGCGTGTGCGGTGTGCTGGGACAAGGCGGTGGTTCTCCTGGTACGGCAAGCGGATGGTGGGCGCGCGGTCCATTGTCCCCGGCGGCCCGAGCGCGGCGGAGCGCGGGTGACCCGTGTCTCACCCGGCCCCGGCGACTTGTCTATGCAACGAGTTGCATAGAAGGATCGCGGTATGGCGCTCGAACACGCGATCCTCGTCTCCCTGCTGGAGAAGCCCGGCTCCGGCTATGAGCTGGCCCGGCGGTTCGAGCGGTCCATCGGCTACTTCTGGACCGCCAGCCACCAGCAGATCTACCGCGTCCTGGCCCGGATGGAGGCCGACGGCCGGCTCACCGTTCGCGCGGTCGAGCAGCAGGGCCGGCCGGACAAGAAGGAGTACTCCGTCGCCGGACCCGGCCGCGCCACGCTCGCCGAGTGGCTGCACAAGCCGATCGAGCCCGAGAGCCTCCGGCACGACCTCGCCGTCAAGATCCGCGGCGCCGCCTTCGACGATCCGGCCGCGCTGGTCCGCGAGGTCGAGCGCCACCGCCAGGCCCACCGCGACCGCCTCGCGCACTACCTCGCCGGAGAGGTCCGCGACTTCACCGGACCCGAGGCGCCCGCGGCCCCGGACGCGGGCCAGGAGCTCCAGCACGTCGTGCTGCGCGGCGGCATCGCGTACGAGCGCATGACGATCGCCTGGCTCGACGACGTACTCGACACCCTCCGCCGGCTGGCCGGTCCATCGACGGGCCCCGGCGCCTGACGGCACCGGCCGTCACCTCCGTACCACCGAAAGAACCCTCAACCCTCCCTCCCGGAAGGCGATCTCCATGGCTGAGTCCGCGTCCCTGCTCTTCAACCCGCGCACCTACGACCCGCAGCACTTCGACCCGGAGACCCGCAGGCTGCTGCGCGCCACCGTCGACTGGTTCGAGGAGCGCGGCAGGCGCCGGCTGATCGAGGACTACCGCTCCCGCGCCTGGCTCGGCGACTTCCTCGCCTTCTCCGCCAAGGAGGGCCTCTTCGCCACCTTCCTCACCCCGGCCTCCGCCGCCGGGAACGAGGACCAGCGCTGGGACACGGCCCGGATCGCCGCGCTCAACGAGATCTTCGGCTTCTACGGACTCGACTACTGGTACGCCTGGCAGGTGACCATCCTCGGCCTCGGCCCGGTCTGGCAGAGCGAGAACGCCGAGGCCCGCGCGCGGGCCGCCGAACTCCTCGCGCAGGGTGAGGTGTTCGCGTTCGGACTCTCCGAGAAGACGCACGGCGCCGACATCTACTCCACCGACATGCTGCTGGAGCCGGCCGGTGACGGCGGCTTCCTGGCCTCCGGCTCCAAGTACTACATCGGCAACGGCAACGCCGCCGGTCTCGTCTCCGTCTTCGGCCGCCGCACCGACGTCGAAGGCCCCGACGGCTATGTCTTCTTCGCGGCCGACAGCCGCCACGACGCCTACCACCTGGTGAAGAACGTCGTCGACTCCTCCAAGTTCGTCAGCGAGTTCCGTCTGGAGAACTATCCGGTGGCGGCCGCCGACATCCTGCACACCGGCCGCGCCGCCTTCGACGCCGCGCTCAACACCGTCAACGTCGGCAAGTTCAACCTCTGCACCGCCTCGATCGGCATCTGCGAGCACGCGATGTACGAGGCCGTCACGCACGCGAGCAACCGCATCCTCTACGGCCGTCCCGTCACCGCCTTCCCGCACGTGCGCCGCGAGCTGACCGACGCCTATGTCCGCCTCGTCGGGATGAAGCTGTTCAGCGACCGTGCCGTCGACTACTTCCGCTCCGCCGGGCCGGACGACCGCCGCTACCTCCTCTTCAACCCGATGACGAAGATGAAGGTGACCACGGAGGGCGAGAAGGTCATCGACCTGATGTGGGACGTCATCGCCGCCAAGGGCTTCGAGAAGGACAACTACTTCGCCCAGGCCGCGATCGAGATCCGTGGCCTGCCGAAGCTGGAGGGCACGGTCCACGTCAACCTCGCGCTGATCCTCAAGTTCATGCGCAACCACCTGCTCGCACCCGTCGACTACCCGGCCGTCCCGTCCCGCCTCGACGCGGCCGACGACGACTTCCTGTTCCGGCAGGGACCGGCGCGCGGCCTCGGTGGCGTACGGTTCCACGACTGGCGGCCGGCCTTCGACGCGTACGCCGAGGTGGCCAACGTCGCCCGCTTCCGTGAGCAGGCCGACGCGCTCCGCACCTTCGTGGAGACCGCCGCGCCCGACGAGGAGCAGAGCCGCGACCTGGACCTTCTCCTCGCCGTCGGCCAGCTCTTCGCCCTTGTCGTCCACGGCCAGCTGATCCTGGAGCAGGCCCGGCTGACCGGCCTGGACGAGGAGCTGCTGGACGAGCTGTTCGCCGTCCTCGTACGCGACTTCTCCGCGCACGCCGTCGAGCTGCACGGCAAGGACTCCGCCACCGAGGCGCAGCAGGAGTGGGCGCTCGGTGCCGTACGGCGTCCCGTCGTCGACGGTGAGCGGTCGGCGCGGATCTGGGAGCGCGTGGAGGAGCTCTCGGGAGCGTACGAGATGGCCGAATAGCACCCACGCCACAGCCCCCCGCGTCACTCCGGGATCGTCAGCCTCCGGGTGACGCGCAGCGCCGACGACAGCAGCTGGGCCCGGACCTCGCTGGTCCGGTACATCCGGTCCGACCGGAAGGAGATGCCGAGCGAGCCGACCTGGTCGCCGCAGTACACGCGGACGGCGACACAGGTCGTGCCGCGCCGGTACTCCTCCCGGTCCCGGGCCAGCGGTGCCATCGGCGGCGACTCCAGCTCCCGGAGCAGCTCCTCGCGGCGCGTGATGGTGTGGGACGTGAGGTCGGCCAGCGGGTGGCGGGAGAGGTAGTTGGCGCGGGCCTCCTCGTCCAGGCCGCCGAGCACGCTCTTGCCGAGCGCGGTGGCGTGTCCGGCGTCCTCGAAGCCGACCCAGAGGTCGACCCGAGGCGTCCGTGGGCTGTCGACGATCTGGAGGACCCGGATCTCGCCCTCGTCGTACAGCGTCAGGTAGGCGGCTGCGGACAGGTCGTCGCGCAGCGAGGTGAGCAGCGGGCGGATGCTCTGCGTCCATGTTCCGGCACCGGCGCCGGGCGACGGGCCCCGGTCGGCCAGCGCGAAGGCGCCGTCGTCCAGTGCGCTGAGGTAGCCGTCCTCGGCCAGCGCGCGCAGGTGGCCCTCGGCCATGCCGAGAGGCAGCTCGGCCTCGCGGGCCAGCTGCTCGGCAGGCGCACCCGCCGGATGTGCCCCAGCGGCCTCCAGCAACCGGAGATCCCGCTGGACGGACACGGTGGGCTCGGGGCCGGCCTGGTCACCCATGCCCCCAGCATGGACCCGGCGCCCGGGTGCGGCATCTCGTGTATGAATGGCGTGCTGGGCGGGGTTCCGGCGCTCGGGGCCCCGCCCACCAGCGCTATCCGGTCACGGTGAACGCCGAGGACGTCCCGGTGAACGGCGTGATCCTGCCCAGCAGGTTCTTCGCGTCTCCGTGGTGCACGATCCGGTAGGTGCCCGGAGCCGTGTCCGGCCCGATGTCCCAGGTGACCGTGGCCTTCGACGTACCGGTCAGGCCGTTGATCCGGGTCCAGCGGTACCTGGTCTCCCAGTCACCGTCGTCCAGCACCCGCACCCACTGTCCGGCCTCCAACCGCTGGACCTCCAGGAAGGTGCCGCCTCGGCGCACGTTGTTCTTCGGGTGACCGGTGGCGAACTCGACGGTCGCGGTGGAGCCGAGTGCGTACGAGGAGGCCGGCGCGGTCAGGACCGAGCCGAAGGACTTGCCGAGCGGCGGGTTGTCGTAGACGACGCCGGTCTGGAAGGTGAACTGCCGGGCCGACTCGTCCGGCGGCAGCGTGCCCCGGTCCAGTGCGGAGCCCTGGCGCAGCGAGGCCGCGACCCGCGCGTACTCCTGCTGGTAGGCCGGGAGCGTGTTGCGGCCGTAGAGCGTGGAGCCGCCCTCGTAGTTCTGCGTGTCGTACTCCTCCGGCGTCGTCACGTACTGGCTGTAGGCGTTGGCGTACCCCTGGAGCAGCACCCGCTCCAGCGGCACCCCGAGCTCCTGCGCCACGGTCCGGCGGACCCGGAGCCCGGCGGTGATCGTGAACTCGCCCGGCCCCGCCACCAGGTACAGCTCGCCGATCCGCATGATCTGGAGCGGCAGGATCTTCGGCGTGACCGGGTGGACGTTGCTCAGCAGGCCCGTCGGGATGAGGCTCGCCTTCGGGTACTGGCAGGTCGCGAGCCAGGACGGGGTGTCGATGCGCAGCGCGTCGATGATCGACGCGACCGGTGTGCGCATGCCTTCCTCGAAGCCGGGGATCGCCGGGCCGTCCTCCACACTGCCCGCGAGCGTGGAGGCGCCGACGACGGCGGGACAGGTGCGCTGCTCCTTGCCGTCACTCGTGTACTGCCCGCGTACGGTGACGTTCTCCATGTCGACATAGGTGAGGCGGGAGTCGACGCCGCCGGTCACCGGCTTCGCGTCCCGGTAGACCTCGCGGGCCTTGTCCAGCTGACGCTCACCGATGATGCGCGTGTTCTCGAACTCGTCCTCGGTGGGCCCCGATCCGGGCTTCAGGTTGAGGTTCGGGGACATGTCGCCGGCGTTGGTGTTGGGGAACGCGGCGACGAATCCCGGGGTGTTGTCGAGGTAGCGCACGCCTTCGTGGTCGTGCTCCCAGGCGTAGGCGGCATAGCCCTTGTTGTCCGGGCTGATGAGCGTGTTCTTGTTGGTGATCGAGGTGTTGTGCGTGGCGAACCAGCTGATCGCGCCGGCGTCCTTGCCGCCCTGCCGGAACCGCAGCACGGTCATCGCCGGGTCGATGCCGTCCGGGAAGGCCGCGCGGTCGGCCGCCGGGTTGCGGTCGAAGGCCTCGCGGGAGCGGTTGACGCTGGCGTTGGTGAGGGTGCCGGTGCCGAGGCTGATGGTGCCGGGCTTCAGGTCGTCGTGGGCCTTGGCGACGGACTCCGCAATGCCGTCGACGATGGCCCGGTAGGTGCCGTTCTGGAAGCCGAGCACGGAGAGGTTGTACGCCACGTGGTGCGAGTAGCCGCCGGGGCCGGAGTGGGTGTGGGTGGCGGAGAGGAGGACGTTCTCCTCGCCGTACAGGCTGCCGTACCGCTCCTGGAGGCGGGCGAGGACGCCCTGCCGCACGGACTGGAAGATCATCGCGAGGTCCGCGTTGACGTAGACCACGCGCTTGCCGGTCGTCCGGTCGGCCACGACGTACGCGCGTGACCGCTGGCGCTGGTGGATGCCGGAGGTCTTCTGGTCGAAGCTGGAGTAGCCCATCATCCCGGTCTCGGCGGCCTCACCGGTGACATCGGCGATGCCGCGACCGACGAGGTAGTCCGGTTCGGCGGCGGCGGCCGGTGAGGCCGAGGCCGGCGAAGGCGCGCCGAGAGCCACGGCTCCCAGTGCGGCGGCGAGGACGAGAGCGGAGAGCTTGCGAGGGGCGCGGCTGGGGGATCGGGGCATCGGACCTCCTGGGGCGGGAGACGTGCGGGACCCCGGAGCCCGGTCGGCGGCTCGCCGGCATCGGCGGGACCCGGAGCGCTGCCCCGACGGTAGAGGTGTGTGACCTGCGTCGCATAGATCTCTACCGGCCAGTAAATGAGCATTCCTCAGAAACCCTGTCCGGCCTGGTGTGTTGTGCCCTGAAGGCCGGGAATGCGCACCGCTCAGGTGGCCGGCGCGATCGTCGCCTTGACGTGCTTCATGATCGGCTGGTCGCTCTGCGTGCTGTAGTCGCCGAGCGCGCACAGCACGTTCATCTCCGGCATGTATCCGGCCGCGCAGCCGCGGTACGGGCACCGGAGGCGGCTTCCGTGCGGTCGGCCTCGGTGCGCGGGTACAGGGGCGCGGCGAGGTCGAAGGCCTCTTCCGTGGTGGAGTCCTCCTCCTCCGGCTCGGGCTCCTCCGCTTCCTCCTCGGCCGGTTCGCAGGTGAGGGCCGGAACGCTGCCGCCGACTCCGCGCAGGTCGAAGCTGACGATGTCGAAGCGGGCCCGCACCGCCGCGCCGAACGCCTCGTCCATCCCCTCTTCCAGCGAGCTCACTCCGCCCGCGCCCGGACCGCCCGGGTTGTAGACGAGCGAGCCGATGCGCCGGCCCGGACCCGTCGCGGCGGCGCGCGCCACCGGGAGCACGAACGTCCGGCCGTTGCCGGGGCGCGCGTAGTCCAGCGGGACGGTCAGCCGCGTGCACTCGTACCCGTCCGTCGCGCAGCCGGTCCACTCCAGCCGCTGGCTGTAGAACGGTTCGAGGTCGGCTCGCGACGCCGGGTCGGCGGGCCGGACCGTGTTCGTGCCGGGCACCGCGCCGCTCGTGCAGGCGGTGAGGGAGAGGGTGCCGAGGAGGGCCGAGGCGGTGGCGGCGAGGGTGGCGCGGCGGTTCAACGGAGTGCTCCTGGAAGGGGTGGTGAGGTTCCGGCCTGAAGCATTCCTGAGCGATGCTGAGGTTTTGATGAGGCGCTGTACGGTCAGCCGCCGGTGGCCGGGCCCTCCGGCGGCAGGCGCAGCGTGAACCGGGCCCCGCCGCGCCGCCCGGTCTCCGCCGTGAGGCTGCCGCCGTGCGCGTGGGCGACCCAGGAGGCGATCGACAGGCCGAGCCCGGTCGAGCCGGAGCCGCTGCGGAACCGGTCGAAGAGCGCGCCCGCCACCTCCGGCGGAAGACCGGGCCCCGCGTCCTCCACCGTGACGGTCCCCTCGCCGCCGACGGTCACCTCCACCTCGGCCGGCGCACCGGGCAGGTGGCCGTGGACCAGCGCGTTGCCGACCAGATTGGCCACTGCACGGCGTACGAGATCGGGGTCGGCGACCACCACCACGGCCCGCTCCAACCGCACCGCCACCTGCCGGCCTTCGTCCGCCGCGTCCTCCACGACGGCCTCCACCAACTGGTCCAGCCGCAACGGCTCCACCGCCGGCACGGCCGTTCCCGACATCAGCCGGGCCCGGGTCAGCAGCCCGTCGACCAGCGTGCCCATGCCTTCCGCGAGCCGGAGTGTGCGCCGGTGCACATCGGTGCTGTCCGTCTCGCCGCGCAGCGCGGTCTCGGCGAGCGTCCGCAGCGAGGCCGCCGGGGTCCGCAGGTCGTGCGCGGCGTCGGCCAGGAACGACTCCTGCCGCTCCAGCGCCTCCAGAGCCGGCCGGACCGCGCGGCCCGAGAGCAGATGCCCGACCCCGGCCGAGAGGAGGACCAGCACGGCACAGCCGCCGGTCACCACCCGGACCAGCCGCCGGTGGTCCGCCTGCTGTGCCGAGGCGTCGGCCACGGTGACCAGGGCTCCTTGCGGCGCCGCGTCCTCCTCCGCGTCCGGCGGATAGAAGGGCAGCGCGAACAGTCGTACCGGCTCACCGTCCGCCGTCCGCGCGTCCCGGGACCGTGGTGCATCGGCCCGTACGGCGGCCTCGGCGGCCCGCCGTACGGAGGCGGCGGAGACGGTGAGACACGGCCGGTCCGGCGCGTGCTCGACGACCAGCTCGCCGGGGCCGTCCGGAGCCGGGAGGCCGTCCGGAGCCAAGAGACTGTCCGCAGCCGAGAACAGGAAGAGCGGCGGGCACGCGGTTCCGGCGTTGTCGAGCAGCACCTCGGTGTCCAGCCGGCCGTCCTCGTCGGTCTCCAGCAGGCCCAGCGCCCAGTTGGTGTCGGCGCTCATGGCCTGGTCCAGCTGTTCGCGCCCGCGCACGCCGTCGCTGCGCACCGCCAGGACGGCCATCGCGACCAGACCCGCCGCGCTGGTCAGCGCGAACAGCACGGTGATGCGCCGGCGCAGTCTCCGTACGCGGGCGGTCGGCGTGAGCGCGCGGGAGGAGCGCCTGAAGCGCGGCGGGACCTTCACCGGGCGGGCTCGTCGGACAGGCGGTAGCCGACGCCTCGTACGGTGTGGAGGATCGGCGGCCCGCCGAGCTTCCGCCGCAGCTGCGAGACCAGCACCTCCAGGACGTTGGACTGCGGCTCCGCCATCTCGTCCCAGCACCGCTCGATCAGCTCCGACCGGCCGACCGCCTGGTCGGCGCGGGTGGCCAGCACCTCCAGGACCGCGAACTCGCGGCGGGTGAAGGTCAGCAGGACGCCCGCACGGTGCACCTGGCGCCGAGCGGTGTCGATCTCCACGTCTCCGACGCGCAGCACCGGCGGGCTCACCGCCGGAGCGCGGCGGCACAGGCTGCGCACCCGGGCGACCAGCTCCGGCACGGCGAACGGCTTGACCAGATAGTCGTCACCGCCGCGCGCGAACCCCTCCACCCGGTCGGCGACGGTGTCCCGGGCGGTGAGGAACAGCACCGGAACGGCCCGTCCGTCCCGCCGGAGCCCTTCCACATGGTCGGCGGCGTCGCCCGAGGGCAGCATCCGGTCGAAGACCGCGCAGTCGTACGCGGTGACGAACAGCGCCTCGTCGGCCTGTGGCAGATCGACGGCCTCGTCGACCGCGAGCCCGGCGGCCCGCAGCGCGGCGGCCACTGCGAACCGGAGGTCGGCGTCGTCCTCGACCAGCAGCACTCTCACGCCGACACCCTAGATGACCTGCGGAGAGAGGCGAGCGCCGAGCCCGTAAGAGGGATGGCCGGCCGTCAGATCCAGTACGGGGCGGTAGGCACCGTACCGCCGTCCGACGAGGTCAGGCCCGA
Organism: Streptomyces sp. NPDC006174; assembly: GCF_040614075.1. Lineage (NCBI taxonomy): Bacteria > Bacillati > Actinomycetota > Actinomycetes > Kitasatosporales > Streptomycetaceae > Streptomyces > Streptomyces sp. NPDC006174. The sequence goes on from NZ_JBEXTJ010000012.1 coordinate 203,423, forward strand.
GCCGCCGGTCCGGCCGGTCAGCCAGCCGAGGAGGTCGGCCTGCGGCCCGCCGACGGTCGGACCGCCGCTCCCGAGTTCGTGGACGAGGCCGGTGTCGGTCGCCTCGATGCGCAGCGGCGGCACGCCGGAGCGCCGACGCTGGGCCGTGACGATGTCGTGGATGATCCAGCGGGCGGCCTCGGGCGGAACGTCGGCGAAGGTGTATCCGGCGGCCAGGTCGGCGTGGTGCACTTCGAGCTCCCGCAGCCGCGTCGGCACCAGCTCGGCGGGCGTGCGCAGCTCTCCGGTACGCATACGGACGTGCTGCTCCCAGGCGGCCGGCGGCAGCGACCGTACGGCCTCGTCGAAGCGTGCGGCGCTCTCGGCGGTGTCGTTCAGCAGCTCCGCGACCGGGCGGCCGGCGCCGGCCTCGATCTCCGCCGCGCGGGCGTCCATGCTCGCGTACTGCGGGGTCTCCACGCTGGTACGGGCCCAGGTCAGCAGCCGGCAGAGGCTGTCGGCGGCCCGGGCCACATGGGTGATGACATGGCCGCGCGTCCACGGCGGGATCAAGGTGGGGCCGGCCGCGTCGGCCTCCGTGAGCGCCTCGACGGTCCGGAGGAAGCGGTCTGTCGAGGCGTCGATCGGGTCCAGCGCACGGGCGTGCCGCAGGTCGGTCCGCGTCTCAGCGGTCTGCCAGTCATCCGTCATGCGGAATACGTTATCCGCATGACGAGAGGTGATCAGCGGCGGGCCAGCACGCGGACACCGTCGGCCGGAGGCAGGTACGGCAGGCCGAAGTAGGCGAAGAGCGCCGGCTCGTCCTCGGCGGGCAGGACGTCGTCCGTGCCGATCGACGGGCCGTCCTTCACCTTGGCCTTGGCGTGCGCGACCTTCAGGTAGTCCGGGCCGACGACGGCCTCCGCCAGCGGGACGAAGACCAGCCGGTGGCGGGTCGGCAGGCCCGTCAGCACGGTGGCGAACGCGGGCTGGTCCGTCCCGGTGTCGACGTACACGGACTCCAGGGAGCCGATCCGGCGCCCGTCGGGGTCGACGACGTCACGCGTACGCCACTCGCGGATGTCTGCGCTCTCGATCACGGTGGAACTCCTCGGGGTCGGCCGCCGCGCACGTATGCGGCGGTCTCGGTGGTTCGCCGCGCGGCCGCCCCGGACGAGGACGGCCAACCCGGCTCTTCCCTCACCTGCCCCGCAACCTCCCGGTCAGCGCAGGCCGCGCCGACAGATCGGCTCAGGCCGTCGTGAAGCCCGGCGCCCGGCCCTCCGGAAGGAACAGGACCGAGTTGATGTACCGGGTGCGGTGCGGCACCAACGCCCGGCGCGCCAGGCCCTGGTGGACCAGGTGTTCCGTCCGCGCCTGGTGGGCCGGCAGGTCGAAACCGGCCAGCGGCATCCACCGCCGCCCGGTCAGGATCCACCCCGCGTAGCCCTGGCCGGTGAGCAGGTCGACCGCCGGAGCGATCGGGCCGAGGCGGCTCTCCAGCTCGACGAGGAGCGCCGGACGGTCCCGTCGCAGCAGCTCCACCGCGCCGCGCAGAGCGGCCACCTCCGCGCCGTCGACGTCCATCTTCACGAAGCCGACGCCGTGCAGCTCCAGGCTGTCGATGGTGAGCGACTCCACCTCGACGCTGTGCGCGTGGATGTCCCGGCGCTCCAGCGAGGAGACGCCGCGGTCGCCGTCGTCGCCTTCCGGCAGCCAGAGCCGCACTGTGGAGCCGGCGCGGTCCGTCGCCGCGCCCTGCACCACCCGGACGTTCGACGGCAGCGTACGGCGCAGATGGCCGGCCAGGTGCGGTACGGGCTCCACGGTGACGACCTGGGCGCACCGCCGGGCGAGCCGGCGCGACCAGGGCCCGTACCAGCCGCCGATGTCCACGGCGACCGTGCCGCGCGGGCAGAAGTCGGCGAGCCGGCGCAGCTCCGGCTCGAAGCGCGGATAGAGGGCGACGGCGGCGGCGCCGACCAGACCCGTGGGCAGCCGGGACGCCACCGCCGCGGCGAACGTGGTCACGCGGCCGAGGCCTTCAGGTGCGCGAGGTATCTCTCGTGCGCGTCGGCCTCCACCTTGCGGCCCGAGGAGGGCAGCAGCTGCGGGATGCCGTCGAGGATGGGATAGCTCAGGCGCAGCCGCGGGTTGTACAGCGCCTCCTCGTCGGTCAGCAGGGCGAGCGGGCCCTTGTCGAGCGGGCAGGCCAGGATGGCAAGCAGCGGGTCGTCGGCGTTCATGAGGCTCCCTCGGTTACAGGGGTGGGGGACGGAGGAGACGGGTCGTGGCTGGATGGAGGGTCAGGACGGGGCCGCCGCCGGAGGAGGGTCGTGGCGGGGCATGGCGAGCAGGACGGTGAGGGCCAGCGCGGTGCCGGCCAGCCGCAGGGTCAGCAGCAGCGGATCGTCGGGCAGGGACTCGCCGAAGGCGAGCGTCCCGAGGACCGCGGTGAACAGACAGGTCACCGTGGTGCAGACGGGCACGATCAGCGAGGCCCGGCAGCGCTGGAGCGCCGTCTGGGACATCACGAGACCGGCCACGGCGGTGAAGAGCAGGAGGTACGGGTACGGCGAGCCGAACAGTGAATGGGCCGCCTCGCCGAGGTCGGTCGTGGTCAGCCGGCTGGAGGTGCCCTTCACCGCCAGCGAGCTGACGCCGTACAGCAGCCCGACCGCCACTCCGTAGCCGATGCCGCTGGTCGGCACCCGGTGGCGCTTGTTCGCCCGGCTCTCCACCCGTACGTAGAGCCAGACGCCCGCCGCCAGCGCCGGGACGCAGACCAGGAGCACCAGCATCCACGGGGCGCCGGAACTCACCGTGTCCTCGCCCTCGCGTACCGAGGCGACGACCATCAGCAGCGCCACCAGGACACCGCCGAGCGCATAGCGTTCGCGTCCGGTCGACTCCTCGCCGAGGACGGTCGAGGAGAGCAGGAGCAGCAGCACCAGGCCGGAGACGAAGATGCCCTGCGCCGCCGCGATCGGCAGCGCGCGGTAGACGATCAGCTGCGCCGCGAACCCGGCCGCCAGCGACAGCCCGCCCAGGATCCACAGCGGGCTGGTCAGCAGGACGAGGATCACGCGCAGCGGCTGGCCGGCGGAGAGCGCGGGCAGATTGCCCAGGGCCCGCTTCTCCACCACGAACCCGACGCTGTACAGCAGGTTGGCCACCAGCGCGGCCCCCACACCCCACCACATCGCGCTATCGCCGCCGCGCGTGGGCCAGCAGGATGGACGCCGCGCCCGGCACCGCGCACGCCGCCTTGTCCACCAGCCGCAGCGGACGCGGCACCCCGTGGAAAGGAGCGCCGGTGATCTTCACGTCCTCGAAGCCGGACGCCGTCAGGAAGGAGCGCAGCGCGCGGGCGGTGTAGAGCCGCAGATGGCCCACCACCTCCGAGCCCGGCCGGCCGTGGATCCCGCGCAGGCTCACCTCGGAGAACACCGGCTGCACCCCGGCCAGCAGCAGCGCCCGGTTGTACCAGGCGGCCAGGTTCGGCGTGGACAGCATCAGATGGCCGCCGGGCTTCAGGACCCGCCGCAGCTCGTCCAGCGCCTGGTCCGGGTCGACCAGGTGCTCCAGGATCTCGCTGAAGAGCACCGCGTCCGCGCACCCGTCGGCGAGCGGCAGCCCGCCGTGCTCCAGCTCGCCCCGGACCACCGAACCCATCCGGGTGCGGGCCCGGCGCAGCGCGTCCTGCGACCAGTCGACGCCGATCAGCCGGTGGCCGGTGAGGATCGGCGCGGCGGTGGCGGCGGCCGTCCCGTCACCGCATCCGACGTCCACGATGACCTGACCGGTCCGTCCGCGCAGCGCGTCGGCCAGCAGCCGCGCCTGACGCCGGCTGCGCCCGTCGCCGGACGCGACGGGGACGGCCGGGTTCTCGTAGAAGTCCCGCAGCCCGGGAGAGGGAGAGACGGTGTCGGTCATACGGTCTCCGAGGATGTCGCGGCCAGATGACGGGTGAACAGGCCGAGCAGCGCCTCGCCGTCCTCGTCACCCAGCAGGGTCCGCGACCAGCGCAGGGCCAGATGCAGCCGCCCGTCGGTGGACGCGGTGGTGAACGTGAGCCCTCTCGGCATCCGGGCGGGCGCGGAGAACCACACGGCGGTGGCCTTTCCCGCGTCGCCGAAGTCCAACGGGTACGGAATGCGGCCGATGTTGCTCAGCAGCGTCGTCGAGGTCCACGGCCCCGCCAGCACCCGCAGCCCCCGGGTGTACGCCGCACGCGCGGCGACCGGCAGCAGCGGCGTGGTCAACAGCGATACCGAACGGCCCAGTTGAGGACGCGGCTGCGCCTTCAACGCGCGGGTGCGCTCGGCGGTGAGGCGCAGCAGCGCGGGGATGTCCGTGCCGGACGCCACCTCCGCCGCGTCGAAGCCGACCTCGACCAGCCGGGTGCCGTTGCCGATCGGCATCTCCGGACCCCGGGTGCGGTCGTCGACCGGCATGGTGATCCGCAGCGGCCGTTCGGCCGCGCCGTGCGCACGGTTCCACTCGGCCACCGTCAGAGCGGTGGCCACCATCAGCTGGTCGTTCACCGTGTAGGGCGCGCCGGACTCCCGCCGTGGCACCGGGAGTTCGACCAGCAGCTGCGCGTTGCCCGGCACCGTGCCCGGCGTGCCCGCCACCACCCGGGCCGGCCGCGCGAGAGCGGCGGGCCGGGAGCGCTGGGGCTCCGGTGCGGGCGCCGGGCGGGCCGGAGCTGTCGGCGGGGGAGTGGACCGGCCGCTGTAGATCTCGGCGGCGGTGGCCGCCAGCCGCAGACAGGCGGGCCCGTCGAGTGCGGTGTGGTGCACGGTCAGCACCAGCGCACACCCCTCCCGGTCCGGCTCCTCCACCACGGTGACCCGCAGCGGAGGAGAGACGGTGAGCGGCGGAGCGGCGGCGAGCGACGCCGCCCGCACCCGGTCGAGCGCCCCGGGCGCGGCCGGCGGGAAGCTGACCGGGTCCCGGTCCGGGCCGTCCGTCAGCTCCCACTCGTACCGCCGGGCGAACGCGGAGCGCGGCCGCTCCCGCATCAGCGCCCGTGGATGCCGGGCCAGCGACGCGGCGAACGCGGCACGCAGCCGGTCCTCATCGAGCCGGCCGGGCAGCCGCACCTCGATGTGTACGGTGCTGGGCTCGGCCTCCTGCGCGCAGTGCCTGTCCACCTCGTCCACGACGGGGAACGGAATGCGGGGCAGCCGCCCGGCCGCGAACGGCCGGGCGGGGTGCGTGGCGGTCATCCGCTGGTTCCTCCACTGCCGGGCGGAGCCGTCGGGCCGCCCGGACCGCGCGCGGGCGGATCGGTGTGCGGCCGCTTGGCGTCGGCGGAGAGGGTCCGGCCGGACGGCGGCACCGCCTGCTGCGGGACCGTCGCCGGACCATCGCCTCCATCGGCCGCCACCGCCGGCTCGGTGGACCGGCCGGCCCGTCGCCTGCCGCGGACCGGGGCGGACCCGACCGTGACGAGTGCGGCGAACAGAGCGATCAGCGCGAGGAGTTGAGCCGTCGGGCCGAAGGCTCCCTTCCCGACGGCGGTGTACTCGCCGGTGGAGAGGGCCACGACCACTCCGGCCGCCGCCATCGACGCGAAGGCGACCGGTGCCAGCAACGACGGGCGGAGGTGGGCCAGTACGGCGAGCACGGGCACCACCAGAGCGACCGGTCCGGCGATCACGATGCCGACCAGGGTCAGCGCCACCGTGCCCAGGATCAGCCCGGGAGCCGGCGGCACCGGCTGCTCCACACCCTCGTACGCACCCTCGTCGGCGCCCTTCGACGGGCCGGAGCCCTTGCGCCGGAAGAGGGCCAGCGCCACCAGGACCAGGAACAGCACCCCGGCCCCGATCAGCCCGGCCCGGTAGAGCAGCGCGGGCTCGTACTCCATCGTGACCGTGCCGCCCTCACCTTCGGGGACCAGCCAGGCCTGCTGCCAGCCGTCGATCCGCAGCGGCGTCAGCTCCTTGCCGTTGAGCGTGGCCTTCCAGCCCTCGTTGTGGTTCTCGTGGAGCTGGAGGTACGAGGCCTCGCCGGCACCGACCGTCAGCGTGCGGCGGTCACCGTCGCTCTGCTTCACGTCGACCGTCCGGGCCGTGGCCGCCGGAGCCTTCGTCCCGCCCGTGGAGAGCGTGACATCGGTGATGGCGAGCGGACCGGCGTCACCGGCCTCCACGGTGTGGGTCGACGCGCCGAGCTCCACCTCGGACCGCTCGGCGCAGAGCGAGACCGCGATGGGACGGCGCTGGGTCAGGTCCCTGACCCGGCCCTCGGCCCTGGTCTCCATGAGCGTGCCGCCGATGGAGAGGACCGGCCCCTGACCGCAGGGCAGGCTGAACTTCTTCTCCGGGGCGGGCTGCGGCGAACGGAACGCGTCCAGCGCCGGGATGTAGACCTCGCTCAGCCCGACCGGCAGCTGCAACTGGTCGCCGGCGAACGGGTTGTGGACGGTGAGCGGTGCCGTGCGCGAGATGGTGATGTCCATCCTGTCGGTGGTGATCGGCGAGAAACGGGCCATGCCGTTCTCGTCCACCGCCGCCACCGCCGTGCCGTCCGGCGAGCTGATCTGCACCTGCTCGGGCCGGGTGGAGATCCCGCCGGCCGCCGCGAACACGATCTCGCCGACCTGGGTCTTCGCCGGCCAGGACAGACGGAGTACGGGACGGTCGCCGGCGATCCACGCGGTGGTGAGGTCGCCGTCCGTCAGGTTGCGGGCGCTGAGGTTGGTGCCCAGACGCGCCGTTGAGTCGGCGCTCACCAGGATCTTCTCGCGCTCGCCCGTCAGGTCGAACAGCAGTTTGTCCAGCGCCTCGCCCGGAACGGGCACCGCGCTCGCGGCGACCTTGTACGGACCGGCCTGGCCGGCCGTGAACTGGCGGTGCAGTCCGGTCTCGGCGGCCACCGCCGAGAGCCCGCCCGGGTCGCTGCCGCGCTTCAGCGAGTAGACCGACGCGTCGGCCCCCTCACGCGGAGCGTCGGACGGCAGCTCCAGCATCCGGGTCACCTGCACGCCGGGGATGGCGATGTCGGTGAACCCGGCGCCGGTGAGACCCGGCCGCCCCTGCTGGGACTTGAGGATCGTCACCTTCAGCCACGAGGCCGGCCCGGCGGGCGCGGCCACCTCCTGCGGCGAGCCGTCGGGGCGGACCGGGCTGTCCTTGGAGCCGCGGTCCGTCTCGACCCGCACCTCCGTGGCCGCCGCCCGCACACCGTTGCTCGGCAGCGGGGTGAGCTGCAGCGAGGCCGGGATCTCCTGCGTACCGGAGAAGTCGATCCGTACCCACTCGTCCTTCGGCGAGGCGGCCGAGCCCTCCGCCCAGGCGGTGTCCGGGTTGCCGTCGAAGGCGTTGGCCGGGTCGTACTGCGGCAGATGGAACAGCCAGTTGCCGATGGACGACGCGCTCACCGACTTCGCGCCGCGCAGCACCGCCGTGGTCTGGTGCTCCTCGCCTTCGGTCGGCAGGATCTGGCGCGGCGAGGCGCCCGGGTCCTGCTCCGACTCCGGCGCGTTCCGCTCGTCGGCCGTATAGGTGTGCGACGTATTGGTGTTGACCAGGCCGAACCGGGTGTCGGCCCGGCGCAGTCCGTCGCCCGCCGCGTAGAGCGACGGCTTGCCCACGCCCGGGTGGGCGTCACCGGCGAGCACGGCCGGCCGGCCCTCCAGGGCGCCGCTCGCCGAGAGCGGCAGCAGGGACTCCGGGCCGCCGCTGACGACGGCGGTCGCGGAGACGGGAGCGATGGTCGCCCGCCCGGGACGCTCGGTGCCGGTCGGCGGCTCGTAGATCTCCACCGCCTCCTGGCGCGGGAAGAGGCCCTCGATCTGCACCGGCGTGCCGTCGGCTATGCGGCCACCGGTCATGACGGGCCCGAAGCCGGTGACCCTCTTGTATCCGGAGGCCTCCAGCGTGCGCTTGACCGTGGTGGTCGGGACGTAACCCAGCTGGTCCGGGTCGAGGTCGTTGCGGACCACGACGTAGTGCAGTCCGGCCCGGTTCAGGTACTCGCTCAGCCCGGGCACCTGGCCGCCGGAGGTCAGCGCCTGCTCGACCGCGTCCATCGCCCGCCGGTTGCCCGGCGTGCCGAACGGGACGTAGTCGCGCTGGGCGTACGGCGTGTCGGCCAGCACGTCGAGCGGCTGGTCGATGGTCGAGCCCCAGGTATAGATGCCGTGCGCGGTGGCCGGCACCACGAGGGCCCGGTCGTCAGGCGAGTTGTCCTTCAGCCAGCCCGCGGCCTTCGACCAGTGGTCCGGGATCTCCTTGAACGAACCCGGTTGCAGGATCGACCCGTTGACGTACGGCCAGGCCAGACCCGGCAGCACGAGGACGGCGGCGATCACCGGAGCCAGCCGGCGCGCCCGCACCGGCACCCGCTCGTCGCGGCCGGACCACAGCGCGGCCACGGCGGCGATGTGCGCCAGGCCGAGCGCCAGAGCGAGGGCCAGACCGGTCTGGAACTTGTAGATGTTCCGGAACGGCACCAGCCAGGTGTCCAGCCACTCCTGCACGGTCCCGTGGAAGAGGCCGCCCAGCGCACCGCCGTACCCGGCGAGCGTGACGAGCGCGACGGACAGCACGGTCAGCACCAGCCAGCGGCGCTCCGGCAGATTGCGCCGGGCCAGACCGGCCAGGCCCAGGGCGGCGGCGAGCGCCGAGCCCAGGATGGTGACGGTCGCGGTGGCGACGGTCCAGCCGGCGGGCAGCCAGGCCTCGCCGAAGTTCAGATAGCCGACCCAGTTGCCGGCGCCGCGCAGCAGCTCGACCGCCGACATGGTCGTCGTGGTGGTGTACGAGGACTCCACGTACGGCATGAAGTTCTCACCGAAGGTGCCGAGCAGCAGCAGCGGAACGATCCACCAGAAGGTCGCCAGGATCACGCCCGGGATCCACCACAGCAGCAGCGCCCGCTTGCGCGGACCGGCGGGCCGGGTGAGCAGGTAGAGGCCGACCGGCAGCAGCGAGGCCAGCGTGGACGCCGCGTTCACGCCGCCCATCAGCGGGATCAGCAGCGCGGAGCGGGCCGCGGCGATCCGCGGCGCGAGGCGCGGGTTCGTCAGCGGCAGCAGCACCCACGGCAGCAGCGCGCCGGGCAGGGCGGCGGCCGAGGTCGAGCCGACCACGATGGTGTACGTCGGCCAGAGCGCATACACGACGGCGCCGAGCAGCCGGGTGGCCGAGGAGCCCACGCGCAGCCGCTCCGCCAGCCGGAGCACACCCCAGAAGGCGGTCGCCACGATCAGCGAGAGCCAGAGCCGCTCCGCCAGCCAGGTCGGCACCCGCAGCAGGTCGGCCAGGCCGTAGTACGGCAGCATCGGCACCAGGTAGCCGATGTACTGGTCGGTGATCCCGCCGAAGCCGGAGCGGCTGTGCCACAGCTCGCCCAGGTCGCCGAGGAACCGTCCGGGATCCACGACGACGCCGAGCTTGGTGTCGAACGTCATGCGTCCCGGCGACACCGCGAGGAACGCCGCGAACACCACGGCCCAGAACCCCAGCAGCCAGCGCCGCGAACGGGGCGCCTCGTCGTCGACCGGTCTGGCAGGCGGTGGATCGCCGCCGTCCGGGGTCTGGTGGGGTGGGAGGTGGACTGCGCTGGTCATGAACACCGCCGGAGAATGAGAAGGAGGTTCCAGGTGGCGAATTCCCGCAGTCCGGGCACCCGGGTAACAAGTTCGGGCAGGACCGGCCAGTACCGCGACCGGGCGGACACGATGTCCACGTCGGTGCGGCCCCGCACATGGCGCAGCGTCGGGCCGACGCCGATCCTGAAGAGGTTCTCGCCGAGGCGGTGCTTGGCCGGATGGCCCGTGCGCCGCTCGTAACGGGCGCGGGCGCGCTCGGCGCCGGCGTAGTGCCAGGGGGCCCACTCGTGGCCGCCCCACGGCGAGTACCAGTTGGTGAACGAGACGTAGATCAGCCCGCCGGGGCGGGTGACGCGCGCCATCTCGCTGAGAAAGGTGTGCGGATCCGCGACGTGCTCCAGCACGTTGGAGGAGAAGGCGACATCGGCCGCCCCGTCCGCCAGAGGCAGCAGATAGCCGTCGGCGACGACGGTGTCCCGCGGCCCCCGCGACCGCTGGTCACCCAGCTCCCCGCGGTCCGGCTCGAAGAGGTAGCTCTGCGCGCCGCGCCGCCGGAACTCCCGGGTGAAGTAGCCGTTGCCGCCGCCGATGTCGGCGACGACCTTCCCGTTCAGCGGCATGTGCCGTTCGACCTGGTCCGCCGCGTCCCTGGCCAGCAGGGTGTAGACGGTCTCCGGGTCCTCCGCCTCGCGGAGGAAGGCCCGGAACAGGACGGCGGAGCGGCGGAAGGACGGGTCTTTCACGAGCGGGCACCCGTCGGCCAGGACCCCGTACCGCTGATCGCCTCGGCGGCCACGGCCTCCAGCTGGGTCACGCTGCTGCTCCACCGGTAGGCGGCGGCCCGCTCACGCGCGGCCTTGCCCATCGCCTCGCGGCGCTCCTCGTCCAGCGCCAGCGCGCACCAGGCCGCGGCGAAGGACGACTCGCCGCGCGCGAGGATGCCGGTGACGCCGTCCTCGACGGAGTCGCGCAGCCCGGGCACGTCGAAGCCGAGCGTCGGCGTCGACCGGGTCCCGGCCTCCGTGACGACCAGCCCCCACCCCTCCACCGCCGCCGGATGCAGCAGCATCCAGGACGCGCAGAGCAGCCGGTGCTTCTCCGCCTCGGACACATGCCCGGCGAAGTCCACATCCGGGCCGGCGAGCTTCTCCAGCTTCTCCCGCTCGGGACCGTCGCCGACGATCACGAGCCGGCCGCCGGTGACCGGCCGGACCCGCTCCCAGAGCTGGAGCAGCAGATCGATGCGCTTGTAGTCGACCAGCCGGCCGAGCGCCAGGAAGAGCGGTGTCGCGGACCGTTCGCTCTGCGGCAGCGGATCCTGGACGCCGTTGTTCACCAGCCGGATCCGCTCGTCCGGAACGCCCAGCTCACGCAAGGCGCCCGCGGTGGACGGCGAGACGGCGATCATCAGATGGTCCCGGTAGGCCCGGGAGAGCGCCCAGTGTTCGAGCTGACGCCCGGCGCGGGCCACCGGCGCCGGGAATCGCATGTCCCACAGATCGGTGTGGACGTGGTTGACCAGGCACACGGTCGGGCCGCGGTGCCACAGCGGCGCCAGGTACGGCATGCCGTTGCAGACCTCGATCAGCAGGTCGCAGCTGCCGACCTGCCGGGCGAACGCGGAGCGCGCGCCGAGGTAGTGCCCCAGCTGCGATCCGGCGGAGACGACCCGGTAGGGCCGGCGCGCGGCCTGTCCGCCGCACAGGAGGGTGACGTCGTGACCCCGTTCGGTGAGGCCGAGGGCGAGCTGGTCGATGAGCAGCTCGGAGCCGCCCGCGGCCGGGTTGCCCAGGTCGCGGTGGGCGAGGAAGACGATGCGTCTCGGGGAGGCGGGAATCCTGGGGGAGACCGGGCCCTGACCCTGCGGCGCGGCTGCGGGAAGCAGCGGGGGAGGAACGTGCTGGGGCATGGGTGCTCCAACTCGGCTCGGGGGGCGGGGGACTCGGGGCGGGGCTTGAGAAGTACGGAGAAGGGACGGAGAGGAAGGACGGGGACGAAAAGGGAGGGGCTGGGGCACTACGGGAGCGGGACGAACGGTTTCGGGTACGGGACAGAGGAACGCGGCTGTGGGGCGCGCGAACAAGGGATGAGAGACCGGGGGCCGTGCAGTGGTGGGGATAGACAGTTTTCGGTACGGCTACGCCCCCGGGCTACTCACCGATGCGACAACTTGCCGGTAACTCAGGTGGGCGAGTTCGTCATCATGTGAGTATTCGGGCCTTCCGGCTCCGTCCGACGGCCCCGGATGACGAGCACGATGCCCACAGCCGCGAGCACGAGACCCAGTCCGACCGCTCCGGCCGGCGCGGTCCCGCCGAGCAGCGCCAGCCGGTCGCTGTCCGCCGAGGCCAGCTCGACCTGCTTGAGCTGGGTCTCCTTGGTGAACTCGACCCGCTCGCTCTCCAGCAGCGTGACGGCGTCCTTCTTCGAGCCCGGCGCGCGCAGCGTCTTCTTCGGGCCGATCGCCGCGTTCATGATGCGCCCGGTCCGCCGGTCCACGACCAGTTCGATGCCACTGTTGGAGTACCACTCCTCGGCGAGGATCTGCGGCGTACGAGGCTTGCCGACGAGCACGCCGGGCACCTGGCGCACGCCGGTCCGGGTCGGCTCGACCGTGCCCTTGAACAGGTACCCCTCGTACCCCTGCACCTTCTTCGTACCGGCGTAGTCGAGCCGGACGACGCCGCCGAGCGTGCCGTCCCACCAGCGGTAAGCGCGTCTTTCGACATCGAACGGGAACTTCAGATAAGCCTCCCCGTCGAAGGTCGGCGTCTCCTCGCAGCAGTGCACCGGCTCATTGGTGTACCGGTCGGTCACCCAGCGCTCCATCGTCCACTGCAGGGCGTCGCGTGGGTCCGATGCGGGCAGGGTCTCGCTGTGGTCGACGGAGGTGGAGACGTCCCACACGGCGTTGCCGCTCTTGACGCTGTCGGCCACGTCCCCGCGCACCTGGCGGGTGATCGTGATCTCCTTGCCCTCGACCGTCTCGACCTTCGAGGTGTCGAAGTAGCTGCCGGTCCCGGTGAAGACCGTAGTCGTATCGATATCTATAGGGGTGCGCTTCGCCTGCGGCTGGACATACCAGACGAGCAGGGGCGCGAGTACGAGCAGAAAGACCCCTGCACCCAGCAGAAACAGTGACAGAGGTGAAGCATTGCGGCGCATCCGGGCACTCCTGGGTCGAATCTCTTCGCGGGAGGTGCACGGGCCCCGGGCCGGTCAGCCCTTGATTGGCGTGAACAGTAAGCAAGCCCTTGACGGCATGTCAATGGACTGCCGACACTGTGTGCCAGCCGGAGGGGCCCGGCCATACGGAGCAGGGATCGACTCCAAGCAAGGAGCTGACCCGATCATGCGCAGACTCATCGCCGCCGCTGCCACCACCCTGGTGGCCGCAGCGCTCGCCTTCGGTGCCGCCTTCGGCATCGTGGCCCTGCTCGACGCCACACCCGAGCAGCCGAACACACCCTTGATCAGTTACGACACCGCACCGGCGGGCTCGTGACGCCTCGCGCCTGGCAGGAGGTGCCCCGGTCGAAGGTGGAGCGGTTCGCCTCCATCGCCCTGGCCGAGGCGCCGGAGATCGCCCAGAAGATCCTCACCGAGATCCGGCAGGACTACCCGTACCTCCAGCTCGTCGAGGACGAGTCCGGCGAGCCGATGGCCCTGGTCGGCATCCGCCGCGCCATCGAGGGCTTCGTACGCCACCTCGCCTCCGGCGCCGCCGACCCGCGCGTGCCGCCGGAGGTGTTCCAGGAGTTCGGCCGGGGCGAGGGACTGCACGGCCGCACCCTCGACTCGCTCCAGGCCGTCTACCGGCTCGGGGTCCGCCTCACCTGGCGCCGGTTCGCCGAGATCGGCCAGCAGGTCGACATCGCCGCGCCCGCCATGTACGAGCTGGCCGAATCGGGATTCGAGTATCTGGACGGCCTCGTGGAACAGTCGGTCCTGGGCTACGCCGAGGCGGCGGCCCGCCGCGCCAGTGAGCGGCTGCGCCTCCAGCGCCAGCTCATCGACCTGCTCCTGATGGAGCCCCGCGGCGACTCGGCCCGCACGCTCGCCGAGCGGGCCGCCCGGATCGGCTGGGAGCTGCCGGAGACCATCGCGGTGGGCGTGCTGATGCGCCCGGCCCGCGAGGCCGTGGCTCCGGCGGTGGGACAAGGGATCCTGCTGGAGACGGAGAGCGAGCAGCCGCGCATCGTCATCCCCGACCCGGAGACCGCGGGCCGGGCGGACACCTTGCGCCGGGCCACCGCCGGCTGGTCCGGCGCGATCGGCCCGCCGGTGCCGCTGGCCGCCGCCGCGACCTCGCTCCGGTGGGCCGAGACCGCCGTCCAGCTGATCAAGAAGAACCTGCTGCCGCAGGGCGAGGTGCTGCACTGCACCGAGCGCACGGAGGAGCTGGTGCTCCTGCCGTCCCGGGAGCTGATCGACGCCGCCGCCCGCCGCTGCCTCGCGCCGCTGGACGGCCTCGGCCCGACCGCGGCGAAGCGGCTGGCCGAGACCCTCCTCGCCTGGATCGAGACGCCCGGCGGCGCGCCCGAGGTGGCCCAGCGGCTCGGCATCCACCCGCAGACGGCGCGCTACCGGCTGCGCCAGATCCGCGAGCTGTGGGGCGACGCGATCGACGACCCCGACCAGCGCTTCGAAATGCTGCTGGTGCTCCGCTCGCAGCGGCTGCGGGGAGCGTTGGCGCAGGGGACGGAGTAGCGCGCCCCCTGCGCGTACCGGCTCAGACCGGTGTGACGTACGCTCCGGCGATCCCGCCGTCCACCAGGAAGTCCGTCGCGTTGACGAACGAGGAGTCGTCGCTCGCCAGGAACGCCACGGCCGCGGCGATCTCGGCCGGCTCGGCGAACCGGCCGACCGGGATGTGCACCAGCCGCCGCGCGGCCCGCTCCGGGTCCTTGGCGAACAGCTCCTGGAGCAGCGGTGTGTTCACCGGCCCCGGGCAGAGCGCGTTGACGCGGATGCCGTCCCGCGCGAACTGCACGCCCAGCTCACGCGACATCGCCAGCACTCCGCCCTTGGACGCGGTGTACGAGATCTGCGAGGTCGCCGCCCCCATCCGGGCCACGAACGACGCCGTGTTGATGATCGAGCCGCGGCCCTGGGCGCGCATGTACGGGATGGCGGCCTTGCAGCACAGGAAGACCGAGGTCAGATTGGTCTCCTGCACCCGGCGCCAGGCCTCCAGGCCGGTCTCCAGGATCGAGTCGTCGTCGGGCGGCGAGATGCCGGCGTTGTTGAACGCGATGTCGACCGAACCGTAGGTGTCGAACGCCGCCTTGAAGAGCGCCTCGACCTGCTCGGCGTCGGTGACGTCGGTACGGACGAAGAGCCCGCCCGCCTCCTCGGCGGCCGCCTTGCCGCTCGCCTCGTCCACATCGGCGCAGACGACCTGGGCGCCCTCGGCGGCCAGCCGCCGCACGGTGGCCAGACCGATGCCGCTGCCGGCTCCGGTGACGACGGCGGTGCGGCCGACCAGGCGGCGGCAGACAGGAGAAGTGTCGGTCATGGTGCTCAGGCCTCCGTGCTGATGAAGATGTTCTTGGTTTCGGTGAAGGCGGCCAAGGCGTCGGGCCCGAGCTCACGGCCCAGCCCCGACTGCTTGTAGCCGCCGAAAGGCGTCGAATAGCGCACGCTGGAGTGCGAGTTGACGGAGAGGTTGCCTGCCCGCAGGCCCTGGCCGACGCGCAGTGCCCGCCCGATGTCCCGGGACCAGACAGATCCGGCCAGCCCGTAGTCGGTGGCGTTCGCCAGGCGCAGAGCCTCCTCCTCACCGTCGAACGGCAGGACCACCGCGACCGGCCCGAAGACCTCCTCGACGGCCACCGGAGCGTCGGCCGCGACCCCGGCGAACACGGTCGGCGGATACCAGAACCCGGGCCCTTCCGGCGCGTTGCCGAGGATGGCCCGTACGCCGTCGGCTTCCCGGACACCGTCGGTGAAGCCCCGCACCCGGTCCAGCTGGAGCGCCGAGATCAGCGGGCCCATCTGCGTCTTCTCGTCCGCCGGATCGCCCACCACCACAGCCTCGACGGCCGGCACGAGCAGCTCCAGGAACCGCTCGTACACCGGCCGTTCGACCAGGATCCGCGTGCGGGCACAGCAGTCCTGGCCCGCGTTGTCGAGGAACGACATCGGAGTGGCGGCCGCCGCCGCCTCCACGTCGGCGTCGGCGAAGACGATGTTCGGGCTCTTGCCGCCGAGTTCGAGTGTGAGGCGCTTCACGCGCTCCGCGCACCGCGTCATGATGTGCTTGCCGGTCCGCGTCGAGCCGGTGAACACGATCTTCGCGACGCCCGGATGGTCCACCAAGGCGCTCCCGGCCACCGGGCCCTCGCCGGGCAGAACCTGGAACAGTCCTTCGGGAAGGCCTGCCTCCAGGGCGAGTTCGGCCAGTCGCAGAGCGGTCAGCGGGGTCGTCTCGGCGGGCTTGAGGAGGACCGCGTTGCCCGCGGCGAGCGCCGGGGCCAGACCCCAGGCGGCGATGGGCATCGGGAAGTTCCAGGGCGCGATGACACCGATGACGCCGAGCGGCTCCAGGATCGTGAAGTCGATGCCGCCCGCCACCGGGATCTGCCGGCCGAGCAGCCGCTCCGCGCCGCCCGCGCTGTAGTCCAGGAGGTCGCGGACATTGCCCGCCTCCCAGCGGGCGTTGCCGATGGTGTGTCCGGCCTCGCGGACCTCCAACTGGGCCAGTTCCTCGGTGTGTTCGTCGACAACTGCGGCGAAGCGGCGCAGCAGCCTGGCCCGGTCGGCGGGCGCTGCGGCGGCCCACGGGCGCTGTGCGGCGGTGGCACGGACCACGGCCGCGTCCACATCGGCGGGAGAGGCGGCGGGCACGGTGGCGATGACCTCGGCGGTCGCCGGGTTCAGGACGTCCAGTGCGGACGCTGCGGGGTGCTGTGACACGTACGGACCTCGATCAAGGGAGCTGGTGGTGGTCAGAGGCGTTCGAAGGAGCGGCGCAGCTCCCAGTCGGTCACCGCGGAGTCGTAGGCGGCGAGTTCGACCTTCGCCATGTTCAGGTAGTGCGCGACGACCTCCTCGCCGAACGCCTCCTTCGCGATGGGGCTGGCCTCCCACAGCTCGGCCGCCTCGCGCAGGGTCGTCGGCACCTGGTCGTACGCGCCGGTGTAGGCGTTGCCCGTACACGCCTCCGGCAACGGCAGCCGGTGCTCGACCCCGTACAGACCGGCGGCGACCAGTCCGGCGACGGCGAGGTGCGGATTGACGTCACCGCCGGGCAGCCGGTTCTCGAAGCGCATCGAGCGGCCGTGGCCGACGACCCGCAGAGCGCAGGTGCGGTTGTCGACGCCCCAGGCCACGGCGGTGGGCGCGAAGGAGCCGGGCTGGAAGCGCTTGTAGGAGTTGATGTTCGGCGCGTAGAGAAGCGAGAAGTCGCGCAGAGCGGCGAGCTGGCCGGCCAGGAAGTGGCGCATCAGCTCGGACATGCCGTCCGGCCCGTCGCCGGCCATCACGTTCTCGCCGTTCCCGTCGGTGAGCGAGAGGTGGATGTGGCACGAGTTGCCCTCGCGCTCGTCGTACTTGGCCATGAAGGTCAGCGAGACGCCTTCCTGGGCGGCGATCTCCTTGGCGCCGGTCTTGTAGACGGCGTGCTGGTCGCAGGTGGTCAGCGCCTCGTCGTAGCGGAAGACGATCTCGTGCTGGCCGGGATTGCACTCGCCTTTGGCCGATTCGACGGTCAGCCCGGCCTGCTGCATCTCGTTGCGGATGCGGCGCAGCAGCGGCTCGATGCGGCCGGTGCCGAGGATGGAGTAGTCGATGTTGTACTGGTTGGCCGGGGTCAGCCCGCGGTAGTCGCGGTCCCAGGCCTCCTCGTAACTGTCCCGGAAGACGATGAACTCCAGCTCGGTGCCGACCTGCGCCGTGTAGCCGAGCGCCTCCAGCCGGTCCAGCTGGCGGCGCAGGATCTGGCGCGGTGCGGCCACCACCGGGCTGCCGTCGTGCCAGGCGAGGTCGGCGATGAGGAGCGCGGTGCCGTCGTGCCAGGGGACCGGGCGGAGCGTGGCGGGGTCGGGGACCATGCCGAAGTCGCCGTAGCCGTTCTCCCACGACGACATCGCGTAACCGTCGACGGTCCGCATCTCGGTGTCCACGGCCAGCAGGTAATTGCAGCCCTCGGTACCGTGCTCCAGCACCTCGTCGAGGAAGAACCCGGCCGCGAATCGCTTTCCCTGGAGCCGGCCCTGCATGTCCGGGAAGGCCAGCACCACAGTGTCTGTCGACCCGTCCGCGACGCGTGAGCGGAGCTCGTCGACGGTGAGCGGGGGTGTGCGGTCTGCCACGGGATTCCTCCTTGGGTGAACCGGGAGGCTTAAGGTATGACAGAGAACCATTGCTTGGGAAGGGGATCGGCGCGTGGTCACCAGAAGGAGAACCGACGGCACCCGGTCGGCGGCGGACGAGGGCGCTCCGGAGGCCGTGGGCGAGGAGGTGACGGGCGGGGAGGGCTCCGGGCCGCTGGCCTCCGTCCTGCGCCCGGTCCGCACGGGCAACGGTTTCGAGGAGACCCTGGAACAGGTCCTGCAACTGCTCCGCCTCGGCCTCGTCCCGCCCGGCGACCGCCTCCCCGCCGAACGCGAACTCGCCCAGCACCTCGGCGTCAGCCGGGTGACCCTGCGCGAGGTGCTCAAGGTCCTCCAGGACCAGGGCGTGGTGGAGAGCCGGCGCGGCCGCTACGGCGGCACGTTCGTCCTGCCGCGGACGAACGCCGCCGACGGCAGCGACGAACTCCTGCGCCGGGTGGCCGCCGTCGACGTGGAGGACACCCTGCGCTTCCGCGAGGTGCTGGAGACCGGGGCCGCCGGGCTCTGCGCCGACGGACTCGCGGCCGACGGCGCCGGCCGGCTGCGGTCGGCCCTGGAGGCCACCCAGGGCGCCCGGCTGGAGGACTACCGCCGCCAGGACACCCTGCTCCACCTCACCCTCGCCGAACTCTCCGGCTCCCGCTCGCTCGCCGAGCGGTACGCCTCCGTACGCGCCACCCTCAACGAACTCCTGGACTGCATCCCGCTCCTGGTCCGCAACCTGGAGCACTCCCAGCAGCAGCACGCGGCCGTCGTCGAGGCGGTGCTCGACCGGGACGCTGAGGCGGCCCGCGAGATGATGCGCGAACACTGCGCCGGTACGGCGGCGCTGCTGCGCGGCTTCCTGGCCTGAGCCGCCGGCCCGCTTCGGGAGCCGATCCGTAACCACTCTTTAACGCAGCCCCCTTGCCATCCGCGCCGACGTTCCACAAAGGTGTGCCGACGAACCTTTGATCGACGCAGTGCCACCGATGAAGTCGACCGACGTCAGGAGCGCCTCATGGCTGAGGGAACCGAAACACCCGCCGGACCACCCGAATCCGGAAGCCCCGGTGCGTCCGGCTCGGCCGCGTACCTGCACCGCCGGACCCTGAGGCGAGGAAGCGCCGGCTGGCTGCTGCTCACCGGGCTCGGCGTCGCCTACGTCGTCTCCGGCGACTTCTCCGGCTGGAACATCGGCCTCTCCAAAGGCGGCTTCGGCGGGCTCGCGGTCGCCATGGTCCTGATGGGCGTCATGTACGCCTGTCTGGTCTTCGCGCTGGCCGAACTCTCCGCCATCCTGCCGACGGCGGGCGGCGGTTACGGCTTCGCCCGGCGCGCGCTCGGCACCTGGGGCGGCTTCCTCACCGGCACGGCCATCCTCATCGAGTACATCCTCGCGCCCGCCGCCATCTCCCTCTTCATCGGCGACTACGTCGAATCGCTCGGCCTGTTCGGACTGACCTCCGGCTGGCCGGTCTACCTCGCCTGCTTCGCGATCTTCATCTCCATCCACCTCTGGGGCGTCGGCGAGGCGCTCCGCTTCAGCCTGGTCGTGACCGCCATCGCGGTGGCCGCACTGCTGATCTTCGCCGTCGGCGCGTTCACCGAGTTCGACGCGGGCCGCCTCAACGACATCCCGGCCGACCCGAGCGCCTTCGGCTCCAACTCCTGGCTGCCGTACGGACTCCTCGGCATCTGGGCCGCGTTCCCGTTCGGCATGTGGTTCTTCCTCGGCGTGGAGGGCGTACCGCTCGCCGCCGAGGAGGCCAAGGACCCGGTCCGCTCGATGCCGAAGGCGCTGGCCATCTCGCTCGCCGTGCTGGTCTTCCTGGCGCTCATCACCTTCGTCTCCGCCACCGGAGCCCAAGGCGCCGACGCCATCAAGGAGGCCGGAAATCCGCTCGTGGTCGCCCTCCAGGGCAGCGGCGAGCCGACCGTCCTCAGCCGCTTCGTCAACTACGCGGGCCTCGCCGGCCTGGTGGCCTCCTTCTTCTCGCTCATCTTCGCCGGCTCCCGCCAGCTCTTCGCCCTCTCCCGGGCCGGCTACCTGCCGCGCTTCCTCTCGCTCACCAACCGCCGCAAGTCCCCGTACCTCGGCCTGCTCATCCCCGGCGTCATCGGCTTCACGCTGGCCGCCTGGAGCGGCAACGGCGGCCGGATGCTCAACGTCGCCGTCTTCGGCGCCACCATCAGCTACGCGCTCATGGCCCTCTCCCACATCGTGCTGCGCCGCCGCGAGCCGGAACTGGCCCGGCCCTACCGGACTCCCGGCGGCGCGCGCACCTCGGCTGTCGCCTTCGTCCTGGCATGCTCGGCGCTGGTGGCGACCTTCCTGGTGGACCGGGACGCGGCGTTCATCGCGCTCGGTGTGTACGCGGTGGCGCTCGCCTACTTCGCCTTCTACAGCCGCCACCGGCTGGTCGCGGCGGCCCCGGAGGAGGAGTTCGCCGCACTGGCGGCGGCGGA
Organism: Streptomyces sp. NPDC006174; assembly: GCF_040614075.1. Classification (NCBI taxonomy): domain Bacteria; kingdom Bacillati; phylum Actinomycetota; class Actinomycetes; order Kitasatosporales; family Streptomycetaceae; genus Streptomyces; species Streptomyces sp. NPDC006174. Next base: position 223,754 of record NZ_JBEXTJ010000012.1, read on the forward strand.
GGCCGAACTCAAGCGCGACTGACCGCCCGGCACCATCGTCGATCCGTCACGAGACAGCAGAAGGAGCCGTCCATGTCCCGGCCCGTCATCGGCATCAGCACCTACCAGGACCCGGCCCGCTGGGGTGTCTGGGAGATGCCCGCGGTGCTCCTGCCCGCCGCCTACCCGCGCCTGGTCCGGGCGGCGGGCGGACTGGCGGTGCTGCTGCCGCCGGACGAGGCCGCGGACGCGGCCCGGGAGACCGTGGCGGCGCTGGACGGGGTGGTGATCGCCGGAGGAGCGGACGTGGAACCGGCACGGTACGGAGCCGACCCCGACCCTCGTACGGGACCTCCGGCCCGTGAGCGGGACGCCTGGGAGCTGGCGTTGATCGAGGCGGCGATCGGCCAGGGCGTCCCGCTGCTCGGCATCTGCCGGGGCATGCAGCTGCTGAACGTGGCCCTCGGCGGCACGCTGCACCAGCACCTGGACGGCCACACCGGCGGCCACGCCGTCTTCGGCGGCCACGCGGTGGACCCCGTGCCCGGTACGGCGTACGCGGAGGCCGTCCCGGAACAGACCACGGTGCCCGCCTACCACCACCAGGCCGTCGACCGCCTGGGCACCGGCCTGATCGCCTCCGCCCACGCGCCCGACGGCACGGTGGAGGCGCTGGAACTCCCGGACCGCGAGAGCCTGGTGCTCGGCGTGCAGTGGCACCCGGAGATGGGCGACGACACCCGCGTCATGACCGCCCTGGTCGACGCGGCCCGCCGCCGCTCGCGCGCGTCGGCCTCGGCCCAGGGCGCCTCAGGAGCGCGTGCCTCAGCGCCGGGTGTCGGGCAGGTGCGGTGATCCGGTGCCGGGAGTCCCGTGGCCTGGGCCGGAGAAGCCCGGGCCGGTGAAGTCGGGACCCGCGTAGGCGGGCGGGGTGAAGCGCGAGCCGTGGCCGGGCGCCTCGGCCGGGCGGCCGGCCTCCGCGAGCTCCTGGAGCAGGAACGGCCGGATCGCCCGGTCCCGCAAGGCGGTGCGCCAGGTCTCCCGGGCCCGCTCCAGGTCGGCCGAAGAGTCCACGCCGGGCGGTTCACCGGGCCCCGACTGGAGTGCGGCCGTGCGGTAGAGCGCGACGAGGCCGGCCACGGCGGCGGCCGCCGCGATGGCCAGACTGACCCAGCCGACCCGGACGAGGGTGCCGGCCAGCGCCGCCATGCCGCCGGTCAGCCGGAGCCCGTACCCCAGCAGGAGGAAGGTCGCCGCGGCGACGGCGGCGAGGATCGGCGTCAGCACCCCGAGAACCGCCAGGGCTCCGGCACCGGCCCGCTCCTGGCTCCCCGGCCCCGACAGAGGAGCGGGGACGCTGTCGTGGTGCCGGGCGTGCAGCTCGCGCCGCAGGGCCGCGTACGCCCGGTACTCCGCGGCGGCCTCCGGAGCCGTACGCGCCACCGAGGCCAGGGCCCGGATCCGCAACTGGCCGCCGCCGACGCCGGATTCCTCCAGCAGCCGCCGGATCTCCGCCGAGGCGAGCACCTCGTCGAGCACCGCCGCGTAATCGGATCTGTCCTCGTCGCCGAGGCACCCGACGTCCCCGAGCGGGGATGGTCTGCCCATGCTGTCCTTCGATCGATGTGTCGCGGTGCGGAGGCCCGCGGGCCTCCGCACCGGTGGTGGCCCTGCTACAGGTGCTGCGCGACGGCCGGCATCAGGTCCTGGAACGTTCGCCCGTCGGCCGACGCGCCGATGGCGGTCATCTGCCACCCGGAACCGGCCCGCTGGACCTTGGCCATGATCTGCGCGGTGTGCCGACCGCCGCCGGTCAGCGTGTACCGCGCCAGCTCCTGGCCGGTGCTCTCGTCGACCAGCCGGCAGAAGGCCGCCTCGACCTCCTCGAAGGTCTGGCCGGTGAAGGAGTTCACCGTGAAGATGATCTGGTCGACGTGGGCGGGTACGCGCCGCAGGTCGACGACGATGGACTCGTCGTCGCCGCCCTCGCCCGCACCGCCGACCCGGTTGTCACCGGTGTGCCGCACCGAACCGTCGTCGCTGGTGAGGTGCTGGAAGAAGACGACGTCCTGAGGAGCCTGGCCCGCGAAGAGCACGGCCGAGGCGTCCAGGTCGATGTCACGGGCGGTCAGCCGGGCCAGGAAGCCCTTGCGCGGCGCGGACTTCCAGCCCAGTCCCATCCGGACGACGCCGAGTTCGCCGCCGCCGGACTTGGTGAGGCTGACCTGCTGGCCCTTGGAGAGGTTGATCGTCATGCTTCCGCCTTCGCTGGATTCCGTGAGGTGAGTGTGTCCGGGGCGGTGGATCGAGGTCAGAGACCCACGCCGAAGTCGGCGACGATGCCGCTGAGCCCGGAGGCGTAACCCTGCCCGACCGCGCGGAACTTCCACTCGGCGCCGTGCCGGTACAGCTCGCCGAAGACCATCGCCGTCTCGGTCGAGGCGTCCTCGCTGAGGTCGTAGCGGGCGATCTCCGCGCCGCCCGCCTGGTTCACCACGCGGATGTACGCGTTGCGGACCTGGCCGAAGCTCTGGCCGCGGCCCTCCGCCTCATGGATCGAGACCGGGAACACGATCTTGGCGACGGTCCCCGGCACCGCGGAGAGGTCGACCTTGACGATCTCGTCGTCACCCTCGCCCTCACCGGTCAGGTTGTCACCGGTGTGCTCGACCGAACCGTCCGGGCTCCTGAGGTTGTTGTAGAAGACGAAGTGGCCGTCGGAGAGGACCTTGCCCGACTCGTCGCAGAGCAGCGCGCTCGCGTCGAGGTCGTAGTCGGTACCGGTGGTCGTACGGACGTCCCAGCCGAGGCCGACGAGGATCGCGGTCAGCCCCGGGGCCTCCTTGGTCAGCGAGACATTTCCGCCCTTGGCCAGGCTCACGCCCATGGTGTTCTCCCTTGTGTGGTGACGGTGCCGGCACTCTGCGGTACCACCAGAAAATCTACAACACTGTAGATTTTCCGAGCCGGGTGGGAGCCGCGTGGGAACCAGGTCGCAAGCGGACGGAGGCGTCACCGGCGGACCGGAGGCTGGATACGATTTCCCGGTGCCCGGCAGATGAACGCCAGGGATCGGGCCGCAGAAGGAGCAGAGGGAGAGGGGGCCGGGACGGTGGACACCGAAGGAGCCGGTGGCGGACGGGGAACGCCCGCCCGCAGGCGGGGCCAGGGCGAGCTGGAGGCCCAGGTGCTGTCCGTGCTGGGCGAGGCGACCGAGCCGGTCACCGCGGCCTGGGTGCTGCGACGGCTCGGCGGCGGCCTGTCGTACAGCACCGTCATCACGATCCTGACCCGGCTGCACGCCAAGCAGGCGGTCACCCGGACCGGGCCCAAACGGCCCGTCCTCTGGCAGCCCGTGGCGAACGAGGCCGGCCTCGCCGCGCTGCGCATGCGGAGCCTCCTGGACAAGCAGAGCGACCGGGACGCGGTGCTCTCCAGCTTCGTCTCCGTCCTGTCGGCGGACGACGAGGAGCTGCTGCGCTCGCTGCTCGCCGACAGCGGCCCCGGTGGCCCCGGCGCGCCGACGGACCGGCCGGAGGGCTGACGATGGGTGTCTTCGTGTACCTGCCCCTGGTCCTGCCGCTCACCGCACTGCCGATCGCGCGGCTGGCCGAGCAGCACCTGCACCCACGGAGAGCGGCACGCCTGCTGACCACCGTCGCCGTGATCCTCGCCTCCTGCAGCCTGGTCTGTCTCGGGCTGCTGGTGGTGGTCGGCACCGCGCAGCTGCCCGGCAACCCGCTGCCCGACGGCTGGTCCGACGAGGAGGTACGCGAAGCCGTCCCGCACGACGCCTTCGCCGGCAAGGCGTCCATCCTGGCGCTCGTCGCCGTGACGATGGCCTGCGGCTTCACCCTCCACCGCCACTACCGCTTCCGCGCCCGTGCCCACCGCACGCTCGCCGGCCTGCCGGGCGGCGGCGACCTCGCGGTCCTGCCCGACGACGTGCCGTACGCCTACGCGCTGCCCGGTTCGCCGGGCCGGGTCATGGTCTCCACCGCCATGCTCGCCGCTCTGGATCCCGCCGAGCGCCGGGCGCTGCTCGCGCACGAGCGGGCCCACCTGGAGGGCCGCCACCACCGGCTGCTGCTGGCGACCCGGCTCGCCGGATGCGTCAACCCGCTGCTGCGGCCCTTGCGGGCGGCCCTCGTCTACTCCACCGAGCGCTGGGCGGACGAGGAGGCGGCCCGCGTCACCGGCGACCGCCGGCTGACGGCCCGGGCGGTCGGGAAGGCGGCGCTCATCTCCGGTCCGGGCCCCGCTGCCGCCGCCGTGGCCGGCTTCGCCGCCGCGGGTCCGGTGCCGCGCCGGGTGGCCGCGCTGCTGGGCCCGGTGCCGCCGGACCGCGGCTGGCCGCCCGCGCTCACTCCGGCCGGTGCCGCCGCGTTCGTCGCCGCCGCCGGGACGACCGTCTCGGCGCTCTCCGCGCTCAACGCGGCGGTCGCGCTCTTCCTCGTACTGGAGGCGGCGACGACGCCGTTGTGACGGGCGGCGGCCCGCCGGAGCGCTCCGGCGGGCCGCCGCTCTCGGGTCAGGACGCGCCGGTGTCCAGCGCGGCGAGCGCCTGGGCCCACCGGACGTACTTCAACTTGGCCAGATCTGCCACCGTCTTCACACCGAACGCTTCCTGGAGCAGCTCGCCGTCGCGGTCCGAGACGCCCTTCAGCGCCGAGACCGGAGCTGCGAGGACGGTGGACAGGTCCTTGTCCGCGTATGCCTTGTCGAGCACCTTGTCCAGGTCGATCCGGGCCACTGCATGCGTCCTGAGAGCTGGTTCGGCCGCCACGGCGGCGGCCGGCCCCGGACGGGGCCGCCAGCAGAACCGCGCGGCCCCGCGGACGAGTTCCCCCGCGCTTCCGGAGCCGCCGGAATCGAGCCACCCGGCGTCCGGCCTCGGCAGGTCTACGTAGCTGTAAAGTTCGTGGACCCGGCGATAAGGAGTTGTGCGTTGTCTGCCAGTCCGGGTCCTTCGGGGCCCTCGGAGTCCGAACATCCGGCTCCACCGAACCTCGAACCGGTCCCGCGCGCGGCAGGTGAGCGATGACCGCCGCCCTGCTCGGCCTCCTGGCGGTGTTCGTCCTGACCGCCGGCACGGGCTACTTCGTGGCCCAGGAGTTCGCCTATGTGTCCGCCGACCGCCTGACGCTCTCCCGGGAGGCCGCGGCCGGTGACAAGCGGGCCGCCAAGGCCGTGAAGGTCCTGGAGCGGCTCTCCTTCATGCTCTCGGGCGCCCAGCTCGGCATCACCGTCACCGGCCTGGTCGTCGGCTTCCTCGCCGAACCGTCGGTATCCACGCTGCTGAAGCCGGCGCTGGACGGCACCGGCCTCCCCGGCGGAGTGGTCTCGGCCATCTCCGTCACGCTCTCGTTCGTCGTGGCGACCGTCATCCAGATGGTGCTCGGCGAACTCGCGCCCAAGAACCTCGCCCTCGCCGTACCGGAGCGGCTGGCCAAGTCCCTGGCCGCCTCCACGCTGATCTACCTGCGGATCGTCGGCCCGGTCATCCACATCTTCGACAGCGCGGCCAACCGGCTGCTGCGCCGCATCGGTATCGAACCGGTCGAGGAGCTCCACCACGGCGCCACGCTGGAGGAGCTCGGCCATCTGATCGGCGAGTCCCACGAGCAAGGTGAACTGCCCGCCGCGACGGCGGAACTCGTCGATCACGCGCTGGAGTTCTCCGAGCGCACGCTGGGCGAGGTCATGGTGCCGCGTGCCGATGTCGCCTTCGTGCGCCGCGACGCCATGGCGCTGGAAGCCGTCGAGCTGATCGCCCGGCACGGCCACTCGAACTACCCGGTCCTCGGCGACCACCCGGACGACCCGGCCGGCGTGCTGGGCGTACGGGAGCTGATGGGGCTGCCCGCCGCCGACGTCGGCCGCACCACCGCCGGTGAGCTGGCCCGCCGTCCGCTCCTGCTGCCGGAGATCCTGAAGCTCCCGGCGGCGGTCGCGCAGATGCGTGAGCGGGACGACGAGTTCGCCGTCGTGCTGGACGAGCACGGCGGTGTCGCGGGCATCGTCACGTACGAGGACATCGCCGAGGAGCTGGTCGGGGAGATCGCCGACGAGTCCGACGCGGTCGACGAACCCGCGGTCGCCGACGGGTCCGGCTGGGTGGTGGACGCGGGGCGCCGTCTCGACGAGATCGAGGAGGCCACCGGCATCGCGCTGCCCGAGGAGGGCGACTACGACACCCTCGCCGGGCTGATCATCGACCGGCTCGGCCGCTTCCCGACGGTCGGGGACCACCTCACCGTCTCCGGCGTACGGATCACGGTCCGCACGCTCGACCGGCATGTGGCCGAGTACGTCCGTATCGAACAGGAGCCGCAGGCATGAGCTTCCCCATGGCGCTCTTCGTCACCGTCCTGCTGCTGATCGGCAGCGGCTTCTTCGTCGCCGCCGAGTTCGCCCTGGTCGCCGCCAAGCGCCACCGCATGGAACAGGCGGTCCTCGCCGGGCAGCGCGGCGCCAAGGCGGCCCTCGCCGGGATGCGCGAGCTGTCGCTGATGCTCGCCGGCGCCCAGCTCGGCATCACCATCTGCACCCTGGGCCTCGGATCCGTCTCCAAGCCCGCCATCTCGCACGAGCTGGACCCGCTCCTGGAGCGGCTCGGCCTGCCCGCCGGCCTGAGCTACGGCATCGCCTTCGCTCTGGCGATGATCGTCGTGGTCTTCCTGCACATGGTGGTCGGCGAGATGGCGCCCAAGTCCTGGGCCATCGCGCACCCGGAGCGCTCCGCGATGCTCCTGAGCCCGGCGTTCCGCGCCGTGGTCAACGCCGTACGCCCGTTGATCCGGGTACTGAACGCGGTCAGCAACGCGCTGGTGCGGCTCTGCCGGGTGACGCCGCGCGACGAGCTGACCTCCGTGCACAACCGCGACCAGCTGACCCACCTCATCGAGGAGTCCGAACGCCTCGGGCTGATCAGCAAGGGCGACTCCGGACTGGTGACCCGGTCGCTGACCGAACCCTTCACGCCGGTGGCCGCGTTCCGGATCCCGGTGGAGCGGATCGCGACCGTACCCGCCGACGCGGACCTCGACCGGATCCTCGCCGTCGCCTCCGGAGCCGACCGTACGCGCCTGCTCGTACGGGACGGGGAGCGGGTGCTCGGATCCGTCCACGCCCGCGACGCCCTGGTCGCCCGTGCCGGAGGCCGGGACGTGTCGGCGCGCGCACTGGCCCGGCCGGTGCCGGAACTGGCGCCGGACGAGACGGCCGCCCACGCCGTGGAGCGGCTGCGCGAGCGCCGCGCGACGATCGCCGTCGTACGCGACGAGCAGGGCCGGCTCTCCGGAATGGTCAGCCTCGACGACCTCCTCGCCCGGCTGCTCCATCCGCCGGCGTCGTCCTAGAGCGTGTCCCGCTCGGTCGTCTCCCCGCGGATCACACGGGGGGACGGCCGGTCCGGGCCGCCGTCCTCGTCCTTCATCGCCTGCTTCTCGCTCTTGAGGATGCGCGCGGCCTTTCCGGCCGACCGCATGAGATCGGGCAGCCGCTTCACGGCCAGCACCGCCACGATCACCAGGAGGAGGAGAGTGAGCTCGCCGATCCCGAACATGGTCGCTGCTTTCTCTGGGGCCTCGCGGCGGGCGGAGCTGACGAGAGGTCATCCGGATCCCTGATGGTCCGGCAGAGCTGAATCTACAGGGCTGTAGAGCATCCGTTCGCGGGTTCCGGGATCAACCGGCGGGCAGCAACCGCACCGTGGCCTCCGGCAGGCGGCTCCACCAGTGGCCGTAGCGCCGGTAGACCTCCGGCTCACGGCCGGCCAGGAACCCGACCAGCGACCGGGCCTCGGCGCCGAGCCGCTCCCAGACGTCCTCGGAGAGCGGGTGGAACGCGGCCGCCTCGATGCCTCCGGCGACCGGCCGCCACACGCCGGCCACGTACCCGTCGACCAGCAGCGTCGGCAGCACATCGCCGTTCGCCCGGATCACGGTCCTGCGGTACGCCTCCGGGAGGACCCGGCCGCGATCCGCGTACGCCAGCAGAACGCTGTCCCACATCGCCATCAACCGGGGCGGCGCCGACTCCGCGCCGTCCGGCCGCGGAGCACCCGGCAGATCGAACAGCTCCTCGCCCGCCGGCCCCACCAGCCGCTCCAGTTCCCCGGCGAGATCCGCCACCGCCGACCGCGCCCGGGAGCGCGTGACCATGGCGAACTGCGCCACATCCGCCACCGATGCCGGCCCGAACCCCGAGAGGTAGCGCAGGACCAGCCGCCGCAGGGACACCGCCGACGCCTCCGCGTCCGTGCGGAAGGGACCGGTCCGGGGCGCGATGTAGGAGGGGCGGTGACCGAACGACCAAGGCGGTGCGGTCGGCGCGTGGAGCAGCGGCGTGTACTGCCGCAGCCCCCACCACGCCCCGTCCTCCGCCGGCGCACCCAGCTGTTCGCCCAGCCAGGCCTCGCACTCGGCGGTGGTCCGGGGCCGGTCGGCGAACTCCAGCAGCCGGGGGACCAGGGCTTCGGCGTCCTCGGCGGTCAGCCCGGACGCGGTGAAGCGGCTGCCGAGCCGGGAGGCGCGCACCACCGGATGCATGGCCTCACGGAAGGCCGCGTGGTCCTCGGCGTGCACGGCGTGGAGGGTGAGGCGCATCAAGGTCGCCTTGACCACGCGGTGTTCCGTGAACGCGGTGTCGAGGCCGGCCGGGTCGAAGTCACTGAGCCGGTTCCAGAGCGCGACGTACGGCGAGGCCGGCTGCTGTGCCTGGAGCGCGACCACACGCCGTACGCCGTCGGCCGCGTCCAGCGCCTCGCGCCGCAGCAGCAACTGCCGGGCGAGGGTTGCGCGGTTGAGTCCTCGTGCGGTGATCGTGGTGCCCGTGCCGGTCATGGGTCCGTTCCTCCGGAGCGTACGTGTACCTCACCGTGCCGCTCTCCTGAGCCGCCCGGGTGCGCGGCCCGGCCGTGGGGCCGGGACGATGCGGAACGCGGTGTTGAGGACATGGTCGATCACATCGCGCGAGGGCTTGTCGGTGAGGTCGGTGAGGAGGCGGGCCAGGGTGTTGAGGAGGAACGGCGAGTTCATGACGTACCGGTTGAGCACGGGCTGGAACCCGGAGCGGCTGAAGACCACGTCGGCGGCGGCGTTGCCGAGACGGTAGTGGCGGCCCCAGCGGCGGTTCATCTCCACCGGATAGCCGCGCAGCATCTGTTCGCGCCGCGGGCCCTCGGGGTGGGCCAGGGCGAGCGCGGCGGTCTCGGCGGCGACCTCACCGGCTTCGAGGGCCTGAGCGATGCCTTCGCCGTTCCACGGGCTGACCATGCCGCCGGAGTCGCCGACGAGCAGGAGCCCGCGTGTGTACAGCGGATGGCGGCTGAAGCCGAGAGGCAGAGCGGCGCTGCGGACCGGACCCTCGGCGTTCTCCTCGCGCAGCCCCCACTCCTCGGGCGTCCGGGCCAGCCACTGGTCCAGCGTGGCGCGGAGGTCCGCCTTGCCGTGCCGGCGATGAGGAAGCGCCCCGAGGCCGACGTTGACCCGCCCGTCGCCCATAGGAAAGATCCAGCCGTATCCGGGGAGGTACGGCCCGTCGTCGGGGAAGCGGAGGTCGGCCCAGAGCTCCAGGTACTCCTCCTGCGAGCGCTCCGGGCTGCGGTAGTAGCGGCGGGCGGCGGTCGCGATCTGCCGCCGTGGATCGCGCTCCAGGCCCAGCGCCAGGGCCAGCCGCGCCGAGGCTCCGTCGGCGGCGATCACGACGGGCGCGCGGAAGGCGACCGGGTCCGGGACGTCCGGCGAGTCCGAGGCCGCGGAAACCCCCGTGACGCGGCCCGCCCGGTCCGTCAGCGGCCGCTCCGCCTTCCAGCCGCTGTGCAGCCGTGCTCCGGCCGCCACGGCATGGCGCGCCAGGATGTCGTCGAAGTCGTGGCGGCTGCGCGAGAGGCCGAAGTCCGGATAGCGCCCGAGCGCGGGCCAGTCGATGTGCACCCGGTGCTCTCCGGCCACCCAGCGCATTCCGCGCGAACGCGTCCAGCCCGGCGCGGAGATGTCGACGCCCATCCGGATGAGCTGGTGCACCGCACGCGGGGTGAGGCCGTCGCCGCAGACCTTCTCGCGGGGAAAACGGGCCTTCTCCAGCAGGATCACGTCGAGCCCGGACCGGGCCAGGTGGTAGGCGGCCGAGGAACCGGCGGGACCGGCTCCGACGACGATCACCTGGGCGTCCTCGCCTGCGCGGCGGTCGGCCGGTCGCGGATCCGAACCGGGACCGAGGCCCGGACGTGGGTCCGAACGGGGACGTGGGTCCGAACCGGGACGTGGGTCCGGAACGGAAGCAGGGTCTGAACCGTGACCTGGGTCCGCACCCGGACCTAAACCCGGCCCCGAACCGTGACCTGGGTCCGCACCCGGACCTGGACCCGGTCCCGAATCCGATTCCGGTGGCATCTCCCGCATCGCAGCCCCTTCCACGGACGGCCGGTGTTCTGCCGGTGCCTTGCTGGGGCGATGGCCCCGGGCAACATCATCGACCAGGAGGGGCCGGGGCGGAACCAGGCGTCGGGGCTCGGCGGTGCGCCGTGCGGGCGGGTGTTTACGATCTCCGGGTGGCCACATCTCCGCAGGGGCCGATCGAGGCCGCTCTCGTCCGTGCCGACGCCGGCCTCCTGGCCCGGCACCTGGACGCCAGGACCTGCTCCCCGGAGCTGCTCGGCCGACCGGTCCGCCACACCGAACCGCGCGTACGCCGTCTCGGCCTCGCTCTTCTCGCCGAGCGCACGAGCCTCCCGTACGCCACCGGGCCGGACCAACAGGAGCCGCCTGCAGACCTGTTGCCCGACGGCGCAGGAGGCACGCCGGAGGAATCCCTCGTCCTCGCGGAGCTCAACGGGCGGCTGCCGTGCGGTCGTCGGCCGCCGCCCGACGGGCGTACGGGTGCGTGGCCCGCCTCGGTGCGGACCGCCTGGTTGCGGGCCGAACGGCTCGCCGATCCCGGAGGCACTCCTGGCGCTCGGTGCGGCGCGGGCCGACCGGTCGGTTGAGGCGGTGGCGGTGCTCGCTCTGTACGCGCAGAACTCGCCGGTCGCGACCGCTCTGCTGGCGCTCGTCGCCGACGGCGAGGTCCGCCTCTCCGCGGGCTCCGTCCAGGACCTGGCGGAACCGCTGGCCGTGCTGGGCCTCCCGGTACCCCGTCAGGTCCGGCAGAGCGGCCGACCGTGGCCGACCCGGAGGTGGCGGACCTGCTGCGCGGCGGCTGGGACACCTCGCTCGCCCTGCGGATCACGCACCGAACCGCACCGCCGGACCCGGAACTGGCTCGCGAACTACCGGAACTCCGAAACCAGTTGGACCGCTGGCTGGCGCTGGCCGACAGCTCCGGACCGGTACGCCTCCGCCTCCGCCTGCTGTGGTGCGCGCTGCGGCTGTGCCCGGCTCCGTGGACAGCCGGCGAGGTGGCGGTGCTCAGGCGGTACGCCGAGGCGGTGACCGAGGCGTTCGCGGAGGCCGTGAGCGGGGGAGGGCCGGAGGAGTGCGCGGTGGAGCTGCTCGACGTGGTGGACGCGGTCGAGCCGGCGCTGTCCGCCGTGCGGCGCTTCACCGTCGTGGAGCAGCCTGCTGGCCGAGCTGACGCACCCCGACGCGAACCCGGGAGCCCAGAGAGGAAAAACGTACAACTTCGTTCTCAGCCCCCGTCACCCCGTGCCGCCGCCACCGCCACCTGGTGCAGTGTCCGTCCCGTACGGGCCGATCTGGCGTGGTACGGATCCGGCGAGCCCGGCCGGTCGCGTACGGCGAGGCGGTCGTTGGCCTTGATCAGCAGCCATGCCTCCTGGCCGCCGCTCTCCGGCTCGTCGCCCACCCGGAAGCGGGTCAGCGCGAACTCGCCGTGGAGTTTGGACCCGTGGAGCCAGAACGTGGCATGGCCGAGCGCCAGCGACTCCGCGAAGGGGACCGCGTCACCTTCGCCGTCGTGGCCGAGCGGCTCGTAGGTGCCCTGGTCCCAGACGATGACCGTGCCGCTACCGGACTCGCCCTGCGGAATGACCCCTTCGAACTCGCGGTACTCCAACGGGTGGTCCTCCGTCTCCACGGCGAGGCGGCGGTCGCTCGGGTTCTCCGACGGGCCGCGCGGCACCGCCCAGGACTTGAGTACGCCGTCGACCTCCAGGCGGAAGTCGAAGTGCAGGCGTCGCGCGTCATGGATCTGCACGACGAAATGAGGCCGCGGTACGCCGTCGAAACGGGGTCCCGGTACGCCGTCGTTCCGCATGCCGTGCTCCCTCCGCCCGGACCGCCCGGTCCCGCCGCGCTGTCCGGTGCAGCTCGGCCGCGCCGCCGGGTCGGTATCTCCACTCTGCCGCCGTCCGGAAGGAACCGCACGGCGGAGCCCGCTGCCTTCAGGCGCATATGCCAGAGGCATGGTCCGTTCGCTCTCCGGTCTGGACCAGGTTATTGACGGCTCCTGCGGCACTCCCTTAAATCAAGAATTGAAATATGCACCCGAGGTGTTCGCCCCAACCGTTCACCTCTCGGTGTCGACCTGTCATGCGCATGTCCCCCCACGAAGCGATGTGATGACCTTGAGTCACCCGCACAAAGCCCTACCCACCCGCTCCCGGCGCCGCCGCACCGCCCTCTACGCGGCCTCCCTCCTCTGCTGCTCCGCCCTCCTCGCCAGCCTGCCCGGCGGAGCCTCCGCGGCACCCGGATCCGCCGCCGCGCCCGGTCCGGCGGCCGTCACCTTCGAGGACACCTTCGACGGGCCGGCCGGCTCGGCGGCCGACGGCTCGAAGTGGCAGCTGGAGACCGGCGACAACGTCAACAACCACGAGCGCCAGTACTACACCGGCGGCAACAGCAACGCCGCCCTCGACGGCCAGGGCAACCTGGTGATCTCCGCCCGCAAGGAGAACCCCGGCAACTACCAGTGCTGGTACGGCACCTGCGAGTACACCTCGGCCCGGCTGAACACGGCCGGCAAGTTCGCCGCCGCCCACGGACACGTCGAGGCCCGGGTCAAGGTCCCGCGCGGCCAGGGCATGTGGCCCGCGTTCTGGATGCTGGGCGACGACTTCGGCAGCGTCGGCTGGCCGCAGAGCGGCGAGATCGACGTGATGGAGAACGTCGGCTTCGAACCCGGCACCGTCCACGGCACCCTGCACGGACCGGGCTACTCCCTCCACGCACAGGCACCGGCCCCCACCCCGCTCGGCCCTCAACGGACGGAGACCCCATGACCGACACCCCGCCCCGGAGACCCGGAATCCTCCGGAGGCTCCGCCGCCTCACGCTGCCGGGCCTGGCACTCGTCGCCATGGCCGCGTTCCTGAGCCCGGGCGCACCCGCGAACGCCGTCGAGATCGCCGCCGTCGGGCAGATCACCGGCATCGGCGGCAAGTGCGTCGACGTGGCCGGCGCCTCCTCGGCCAACGGCACCGCCGTGCAGCTCTACGACTGCAACGGGACCGGCGCCCAGCAGTGGGACGTACGCTCCGACGGCACCGTACGCGCGCTCGGCAAGTGCCTCGACGCCAAGGACGCGGCCACCGCCAACGGCACCGTCATCCAGCTGTGGGACTGCAACGGGACCGGCGCACAGCGCTGGGGCATCTCCGCCGCGCGCGACATCGTCTCCGTCGCCGCCGACAAGTGCCTCGACGCCACCGGCAACAGCTCCGCCAACGGCACCCGCCTCCAGCTGTGGACCTGCACCGGCGCCGCCAACCAGAAGTGGACGGCCCCGGCAGGTGGCTCCGACCCCGACCCGGGCGGCCCTCCGATGGCCGTCGCGCCCTACCTCTACAACGGCTGGGGCAGCCCGCCCTCGCCGACGACCGTGATGAACGCGACGGGCGTCAAGTGGTTCACCCTCGCCTTCGTCCTCAGCAACGGCTACTGCAACCCGCAGTGGGACGGCGGCCGCCCGCTCATCGGCGGCGTCGACCAGCAGACGGTCAACACCGTACGGGCCGCCGGCGGTGACGTGATCCCGTCGTTCGGCGGCTGGAGCGGCAACAAGCTGGAGAGCTCCTGCGGCAGCGCCGGTGAACTGGCCGCCGCCTACCAGAAGGTGATCAACGCGTACGGGCTCAAGGCCATCGACATCGACATCGAGGCGGCCGCGTACGACTCGCCGACCGTCCAGCAGCGCACGGTCGACGCGCTGAAGACCATCCGCGCCAACAACCCCGGCATCAAGCTCTACATCACCTTCGGCACCGGCCAGAACGGCCCCGACACCAGCCTCATCATCCGGGCCGCGCAGGCCGGACTCACCGTCGACAGCTGGACGATCATGCCGTTCAACTTCGGTGGCAACGGCCAGAACATGGGCACGCTCAGCATCCGCGCCGCCGAAGGCCTCAAGACGGCCGTCAAGAACGCCTACGGCTACAGCGACGACCAGGCCTACCGGCACACCGGCATCTCCTCGATGAACGGCACCACCGACGTCGGCGAGACCGTCACCGTCGCCGACTTCCGCACGATCCTCGCCTACGCCCAGCAGCGGCACCTGGCCAGGCTGACCTTCTGGTCCGTCAACCGCGACCGGCCCTGCACCGGCGGCGGCGCCGACACCTGCTCCGGTGTCGGACAGCAGCCGTGGGACTTCACCAGGGTCCTCGCGCAGTACCGGGGCTGATAATCTCGGCCCGCCCGTCCGAGGGCGGCCCACGGACGGTGGACGGCGGCAGAGGTGCTCCTGCCGCCGCCCACCACTCTTCGCAGAGAAGCGGAATAGCATGATCCTCATGGAACAGCGCACACTCGGCAGGACCGGCCGTGACGTCTCGGTCGTCGGACAGGGCACCTGGCAGCTCGGAGGCGACTGGGGAGAGGTCGAGGAGAGCGACGCCTTCGACGTCCTCGACGCGGCCGTCGACTCCGGCGTCACCTTCTTCGACACCGCGGACGTGTACGGCGACGGCCGCAGCGAACAGCTCATCGGCCGCTACCTCAAGAACCGCCCGGACGCGGACGTCTTCGTCGCCACCAAGATGGGCCGGCGCGCCGACCAGGTGCCGGAGAACTACGTCCTGGACAACTTCCGCACCTGGAACGACCGTTCCCGCGCCAACCTCGGCGTCGACACGCTCGACCTCGTACAACTGCACTGCCCGCCCACCGCCGTCTACTCCTCCGACGCCGTCTACGACGCCCTGGACACCCTGGTCGACGAGCAGCGGATCGCCGCCTACGCGGTGAGCGTGGAGACCTGCGCCGAGGCGCTGACCGCCATCGCCCGGCCGGGCGTCGCGAGTGTGCAGATCATCCTCAACCCGTTCCGCCTCAAGCCGCTGGACGAGGTCCTTCCGGCGGCCGCCGCCGCGGGCGTCGGCATCATCGCGCGCGTCCCGCTCGCCTCCGGACTGCTCTCCGGCAAGTACACCAAGGACACGGTCTTCGGCCCCGACGACCACCGCACGTACAACCGGCACGGCGAGGCGTTCGACCAGGGCGAGACGTTCTCCGGCATCGACTACGCGACCGGGATCGAGGCCGCCGCCGAGTTCGCCGAGCTGGCTCCCGAGGGCGCCACGCCGGCGCAGACCGCGCTGCGCTGGATCATCCAGCAGCCCGGCGTCACCAGCGTGATCCCCGGCGCACGCTCGGTGGAACAGGCCCGCGCCAACGCGGCGGCCGCCGCTCTGCCGCCGCTGCCGCAGGCCACGCTGGACGCCGTACGGGAGCTGTACGACCGGTCGATCCGCCCGGCGGTCCACAACCGCTGGTGACCGGCGGCTCGGACTCAGTCGTCCTGCTCGCCGTCCTCTTCCCGCTGCTGACCCTGACCCTGCTCCTCCTCCGGCTGCTGACCCTGCTCCGGCTGTTGTCCGCCGTCCTGGACCTCCTGCGAGGCCGGTCCGGAGGGGGAGGGGCCGGGAGCCGGGGTGTCGGCCGAGCTGGAGTCCGGCGAGAACAGGATCATCCCGAGGTAGACGGCGGCCAGGAACGTCGCCGTACCCGCGATGGCGCTCGCGACCCGCGGACGCCGCCGGATCGCCTCGCGCGTACTGCGACGGCGGGCCGGCGCGGACCGTGAGGCGGTGGAGCGGGACGTGGTGGAGCGTCTTCGGCCGGTGGGCTGCGGCAGCCGGTACGTCGAGGGGCCCACGGGCGCCGCCGGTGCGGCCGGTGAAGAGGCGGGGGAGGGGGCGGCGCGGCGGGAGGCGGGCTTCGGCAGGGCCTCCGGGCGGCCGCGCCAGGCGTCGGAGCGGAACCAGTCGGAGACCTGCTGCGCGGTGGGCCGCTCCTCGGGCTTCTTGGCCAGCAGGCCCAGGAGGTACGCGTCGAAGGCGGCCGAGATGTCCACGCCGCGCTGCCGCAATGGGACCGGCGGGGTGTCGACGTGCTGGTACAGCGTGGCGGTCGCGGTGTCGGACTTGAACGGCGGCTGTCCGAGCAGCAGTTGGTAGACGACGCAGCCCAGCGAGTACATGTCGGACGCGGAGTCCGCCGTACGTCCCAGAGCCCGCTCGGGCGCCAGGTAGAGGCTGGTGCCCACGATGTGACCGGCCGTCGTCAGCGCGGTCGACGGGTCGTCGACGAACTGGGCGATGCCGAAGTCGCCGATCTTCACCGAACCGTCCGCGTCCAGCATCAGGTTGCCGGGCTTGATGTCCCGGTGGACGATGCCCTGGCGGTGCGCGGCGGCGAGTCCGGCCGCCGCCTCACCCGCGATCCGCGCGACCTGCTCGGGATGGACCCGCTCCTGGGCGGCCAGCAGATCACCGAGGCTCTGCCCTTCGACCAGCTCCATCACCAGGAAGAACCGGTCCTCCCAGGCCCCGAAGTCGAAGACGGCCACCAGGTGCGGGTGGCTGAGCCGGGCGGCGGTCTGGGCCTCCAGCCGGAACCGGGCGGTCGACGAGGCGTCCGCCTGGTCCCCCAGCAGCAGCTTCACGGCGACGGCCCGGCCCAGCACCTCGTCCGCGGCGCGCCACACCTCGCCCATGCCGCCACGGCCGATGGGGGATATCAACCGGTACCGACCAGCTACCAGCACCTGTTCACCTAACTCGAATCGTGGCCCGCTCCGACTGCCGGTCCATCGCGCGGCGGCCTGCCCCCGGAAGGGCCCTGCACGGCGGAGTGAACGACATGATCAGGATATCGGTCCGCGGAGCCGCCGGTGGCCGACGGCCGTTTGCCGGGGCCCGGCTGACGGCCCGGTACCTTCAGGACCCGCCCTTCTGCCCGGTCCCGCCGAGCAGCCAGCCGTACGCGGCATCCGCCGTGAAAGCCGACTGGCCCTCCGCGAACAGCAGATCCGCGGCCTTGAACGCCGGGTCGGAGGCGGTAGCGGGCACATACGGGATGGCGATGCACCGCATCCCGGCAGCGTGCGCGGCCGCGGCACCCGGCGGCGCGTCCTCCAGCACCACGCACCGCGCCGGCTCAGCCTCCAGCCGCCGGGCCGCTTCCAGGAACACGTCCGGCTCCGGCTTGCCGTGCGCGACCTCCTCGGCGGAGACGTACAAGGGGATGTACGCGTCGAGCCCCGTGACCGCCAGCACCGCCGCGATCGCGGCCCTGGACGAGCCGGAGGCCACCGCCATCGGCACACCGGCGGCGTACAGGCGCTCCACGAGGACCCGCATCTGCTCAAACACCTCGGTGGCGGCGCCGGCCAGCTCCAGGTACAGCGCGTTCTTCCCGGCGAGCAGTTCGTCCACCGGGACGTCGATCCCGTACTCGGAGCGCAGAGCGGTGAGGGTCTCGCGCGTGCCGATCCCGATGAAGCGGGTGTGGTCCTCCCAGCCGAAGTCGCGCACGCCGTACCGGGCGAGGAGCCGGCGCCCCGCCTCGTAGTAGTTCGGTTCGCTGTCCACCAGCGTGCCGTCGAGGTCGAAGATCACATGGAGGCCGGATCGCGAGGTCATGGCCATCAGCATGCCGCAGCCGACGCGGCCGGCCGCCTCACGCGCCGCTCCGGCCGCCCGCCGCCCGTCCCACGGATTCGACCAGCGGCAGCACCCGGTGCGCCACCCGCTCACGCAGCGCCACGTCCGTCCGCGTCCGGACCACGCCCGGCAGCTGGATCAGCCGCTGGATCACGTCCTCCAGATGCCCGTTGTCCCGGGCCACCACCCGGGTCAGCAGATCGCCGCCGCCGGTGGTCGAGAACGCCTCGATGATCTCGGGCACGGCCGCCAGCGCGTCGCCGACCTCCACCAGGTGCCCCTGCGTGACCTCCAGGTGGACGAAGGCGAGGACGGGGTGGCCGAGGGCGGCGGGGGAGAGGGTCGGGCCGGTGCCGGTGATGACTCCGTCCCGCTCCAGCCGGTCGAGCCGGGCCTGCAGGGTGCCGCGGGCGACCCCGAGGATGCGCGCGTACTCCCGAACGCTGGTACGCGGCTGCTCGATCAGCAGGCGCAGGATCCGGGTGTCGAGAGCGTCCACGGCCATGGTCCGTCGGCCTCCTTCTGGTCCGAGTGGTCCGTTGGCCTCCTCGTGGCCCACCGATCCCGTGAAGAACTATGCCATTGGACCACTGGAATCGCCTTCGTTTGATCCATGGATCCTCAGGATGCTCTGATGGTCCTGTCGATGGCGCTGCGGACTTCCGTGGCGCCTTTTTCATGCCGAGCGCGCGGAACCCTCCGGCTACGGGGGACGCGGAAGGGGAGCAGTGTGCTGAAGCGGGTGTTCGTGGCGCCGGACCCGGGCCGGGTGCGGCTGCGGTTCGCGAGCCGGGCCGTCCTCGGGATCGCGCTCGCGGTCGCGCTGTGCGGACTCGTCGGGCACTCGCTCACCGCCGCCATCACCGGCGGCCTCGCCGCGCTGCTCGCCCTCTTCACGGTCACCGACGCCACGGTGCGGCAGCAGGCCGTCACCACCGCGCTGCTCCCCGCCGCCGGGCTCCCGGTCCTCGCCGTCGCGGCCGTCCTGCACGACCAGCCCGTCGCCCGTGACCTCGTCTTCCTCGCGGTCATGGGCGCGGGCGTCTACGCCCGGCGCTGGGGGCCGCGCGGGCACTCGCTCGGTGTCTTCGCGTTCATGACCTTCTTCGCCGCTCAGTTCCTGCACACGGTGCCGCGGCAGCTGCCCGAGCTGTACGCCGCCGTCCTGCTGTCCGTCGCCGCCTCCTCCACCGTCCGCTTCGGCCTGTGGTGCTACGAGCGGCGGCTGCCCACCGTGGCCGTGCCCACCGCCCAGGAAGGCCGCGGGCTGGCCCGGGTCACCACCCGCCAGGCGGTCCAGGCCACCTTGGGCGGCGCCTTCGCGCTGGGTCTCGGCCAGGTGCTCTCCGACCAGCGCTGGTACTGGGCGGTCGGCGCCACCTGGTGGGTGTTCGTCAACACCACCTCGCGCGGCGAGACGCTCGTACGCGGCTTCCGCCGGATCCTCGGGACCGTGATCGGTATCGCCGCCGGCTTCCTCGTCGCCATCCCGCTCGACGGCGCCGGTGCGCCGACCGCCGCCATCGTCGCGGTGAGCGTCTTCGGCATCTTCTACACGGCGGCGGTCTCGTACAGCTGGATGATGTTCTTCGTGACCGTCATGGTCGGCGTGCTCTACGGCGTCCTGGGCGTCCTGAACGCCTCCCTGCTCTGGCTGCGGGTGGCCGAGACGGCCGTCGGCGCGCTCGGCGCGGTGCTCGCGGTGCTGGTGATCCTGCCCGTGACGACCCACGCCGTCACCGACGCGTGGATCCGCAAGGCCCTGCGGTGCGTCCACGCCTGCGCGGCCGAGGCCGCCGAGCGCCTGGCCGGCTCGCTCACCGCCGATCCCGCGCCCCGGGTCGCCGAGCTGGAGGTGCTGCTCGGCCGGGTCCGGCTCTCGCTCGCCCCGCTGGTGCATCCGCTGAGCCCGCTGAAGGCCCGGAAGACGCGGGCGCGCCAGGTGCTGGTCCTGCTCGACGACTGCGTACGGGAGGTGCGCGGCCTGGCTTCCATCGCCGCGGACCCTGCCGCTTCGCACGACGCCCGGCTCTCGGCCGCCTGCTCCCGGGTGGAGGAGGCGGTGGAGGAGCTGCTGCGCCAGGAGAGCCGCGAGGAACGGGGCGCCGTGCGCGCGGGCGTGCAGCCCGGCGTCGTCCTGGACCACCCGGCCCTGGCCCACCTGCACGGCCTGGAGCGGGCGCTGGCCGACCTCGCCACGCCGCTGCACAGCTCACCCCGGGCCCCGGTCGCCGCCTGAGCCGCGACCGCACCTCTGAGCCACCGCCTTGCGGATTGGTCCAGACCTGAGGTGGGCCGCCTGCTACCGTCGGCCGGAAGATCACGGCGACGGTGAAGTGGGGTAGTGCGATGGGCGGCAGCAGCACCGGGCGGGCATTCATGGGGTCGTTCACCTCGGCGGGCGGCCTCGGCGTCACCGTCGCGGAGGTGGACCGGAACACCGGAGCGCTGACCGTGCTCGGCTCCTCGGACGCCGTGCCGGACCCCTCGTTCCTCGCGCTCGGACCGGGCGGAGAGGTCCTGTACGCGGTCGGCGAGTCCGCCCCGGGCTCCGCGGCCGCCTTCGACGTCAGCGGCGACGTACCGGCCCTCCTCGGCCCCGTACGGCCGGTCCGGGCCGACGGCCCCACCCACCTCGCGCTCGCCGCGGGCCACCTGGTCACCGCCAACTACGGATCCGGCAGCGTCACCGCTCTGCCCGTGCTCGCCGACGGAACGCTCGGTGAGGTCTCCTCGGTCGTCCGCCACGAAGGTGGCGGCCCCGACAGCGAACGCCAGGAGGGCCCGCACGCCCACCAGGTGCTGCCCGACCCCTCCGGCCGCTGGGTGGTCAGTGTGGACCTCGGCACCGACTCCGTACGGATCAGCGCTCTGGACCCCGCCACCGGCACCCTGGAACCGCACGGCGAGACCGTCCTGCGGCCGGGCACCGGACCGCGCCACCTGGCCTTCCACCCTTCGGGCCGCTACGCCTACGTCCTGAACGAGCTGGTACCGACCCTCATCGTCTGCCGGTGGGACGCGGAGGCGGGCCGCATCGAGCCGCTGGCGGAGGTTTTGGTGCTGCCCGAGTCCGACCCGGCGGACGATCCCGACGGCTCCGTGCGGGCCTATCCGTCCGAGGTGGTCGTCGCGCGCGACGGGCGCTTCCTGTGGACCGCCACCCGGGGCCACGACAGCATCTCGGTCCTCACCCTCGACGAGACCGGCGAGAAGGCCGCTCTGGTGGCCACCGTCGGCTGCGGCGGCCGCTGGCCCCGCGACCTCACCCTCGACCCGAGCGGCCAGTGGCTGTACGCGGCCAATGAGCACTCCGGGAATGTCAGCTGGTTCGCCGTGGACGCCGAGACGGGCGTCCCGCAGCACGCGGGCTCGGTGGAGGTCCCGGCGGTCTCCTGCGTCGTCCTCGGCTGACCGCAGACGCATCGGGGGCCGTACCCGCAGACGTACGGAAGCCGCGGCCCGGAACGGAGGAAAAGAACAGTGATGCGGCCCCGGTCCCGGACGGCAAGGGCCCGCCGCGGGAGCCCCGGGGGGGCGCCACACGGCCCACG
>NZ_JBEXTJ010000013.1:0-211507 GCF_040614075.1 Streptomyces sp. NPDC006174
GTCCTGATCATCGCCTGCCCCTGCGCGCTCGGCCTCGCCACTCCGACCGCACTCATGGTCGGCACCGGCCGAGGCGCACAACTCGGCATCCTCATCAAGGGCCCCGAAGTCCTCGAAACCACCCGCCGCGTCGACACCATCGTCCTCGACAAGACCGGCACCGTCACCACCGGCAAGATGACGCTCCTCGCCGTCCACACCGCCGACGGCACCGACGAGAACGACCTCCTGCGGCTGGCCGGAGCGCTGGAGCACTCCTCCGAGCACCCGATCGCACAGGCCGTGGCGGCAGGCGCCGCCGACCGCCTGAACGGAACCGCTCTGCCCACGCCCGAAGACTTCACCAACCTCCCCGGGCTCGGCGTCCGAGGCACCGTCGAAGGCCGCACCGTCCTCGTCGGCCGGCCCCGCCTCCTGGCCGACGCGGACATCGCGCTCCCGCCGGAGCTGGCCGCCGCCGTGGCGGAGGCCGAGGAGCAGGGACGTACAGCGGTGGCCGTCGCCTGGGACGGACGGGCCCGGGGCGTGTTCGGGGTGGCCGACGCTGTCAAGGACGGCAGTGCGGCCGCCGTGGCCGAGCTGCGGGCCCTGGGGCTGCGGCCCGTGCTCCTGACCGGCGACAACCGGGCGGTGGCCGAGGCCGTGGCCCGCGAGGTGGGCATCGACGAGGTCCACGCCGAGGTGCTCCCGGAGGAGAAGGTGGAGGTCGTCAAGGGCCTTCAGGCGGCGGGCCGGAGCGTCGCGATGGTCGGCGACGGGGTCAACGACGCGGCGGCTCTGGCCACGGCAGATCTGGGGCTGGCGATGGGTACTGGGACGGATGCGGCGATCGAGGCGAGCGACCTCGCCCTGGTTCGTGGAGATCTCAAGGTGACAGCTGACGCAATCCGTCTTTCCAGGCGTACTCTTTCCACCATCAGGGGCAACCTCTTCTGGGCCTTCGGGTACAACGTCGCGGCTCTGCCCCTGGCTGCAAGTGGCCTGCTCAACCCTATGATCGCGGGAGCCGCCATGGCGTTTTCGTCCGTGTTCGTCGTCACGAACAGCCTCCGGTTGCGTGCCTTCACGTAACTTCCACAAAGAGATTTAGATCACACCGGATTCAGGGTAACCATCCGATGGGTTCATGAGTCTTAGAGTGCGATGCCAAGGATGTCTTGGGGGACGTCCGATGGAGTGTCTTGGGGGACGCTCCTGTGGCAAGCGTTGAGCCGGGGCACGTGCACCGGGGAGCTTTGAGCGGCCCTCCCGTGCGTACGTACCCCGGCAGACCGCAGCACAGCACAACAACGGGAGCTCCGGCTCCCTTCAGACGCCCGGCCGGATCCCGTGGGGGGAATCCGCTCCGGGATATGGGAAGCGCCCCGACCGTCGACCCGTGGGGGGATCGGCGGCGGGGCGTTTCTCGCTGTTCACGGGCGCTCAGGACGCACGCCTCCCGGGCCGCTCAGGACGGCCTCCCGCCACCGGCCCGACGCCACAGCCCCGGAAACGCCGAATCGCCCCGGACACCGCGCTCTGTGCGAAGCGCGGTACGCGGGGCGAAGGCAGTCGGCCGAAGAGGCCGGGCGTTACGAGGGTGCGAAACCCGGTGATGCGGTGGTACGAGTCCGGAGCGCGGGTCAGCGGCCCTCGACCGGGACGAAGTCGCGCAGGACCTCGCCGGTGTAGATCTGGCGCGGGCGGCCGATGCGCGAACCCGGCTCCTTGATCATCTCGTGCCACTGGGCGATCCAGCCCGGAAGGCGGCCGAGCGCGAAGAGCACGGTGAACATCTCGGTCGGGAAGCCCATGGCCCGGTAGATCAGACCGGTGTAGAAGTCCACGTTGGGGTAGAGGTTGCGCGAGACGAAGTAGTCGTCGGAGAGCGCGTGCTCCTCCAGCTTGAGCGCGATGTCGAGCAGCTCGTCGGACTTGCCGAGCGCGGACAGCACGTCGTGCGCGGCAGCCTTGATGATCTTGGCGCGCGGGTCGAACGACTTGTACACCCGGTGGCCGAAGCCCATCAGGCGGACGCCGTCCTCCTTGTTCTTCACCTTGCGGATGAAGGAGTCGACATCGCCGCCGTTGGCCTGGATGCCTTCGAGCATCTCCAGCACCGACTGGTTGGCGCCACCGTGCAGCGGGCCCCAGAGCGCCGAGATGCCGGCGGAGATCGAGGCGAACATGTTCGCCTGCGAGGAGCCGACCAGACGGACGGTGGAGGTCGAACAGTTCTGCTCGTGGTCCGCGTGCAGGATGAGCAGCTTGTCCAGCGCCGAGACGACGACCGGGTCCAGCTCGTACTCCTGGGCGGGGACCGAGAAGGTCATGCGCAGGAAGTTCTCGACGTAGCCGAGGTCGTTGCGCGGGTAGACGAAGGGGTGCCCGATCGACTTCTTGTACGCGTACGCCGCGATCGTCGGCAGCTTCGCCAGCAGGCGGATCGTCGAGAGGTGGCGCTGCTCCTCGTCGAACGGGTTGTGGCTGTCCTGGTAGAACGTGGACAGCGCGCTGACCACCGAGGACAGCATGGCCATCGGGTGGGCGTCACGCGGGAAGCCGTCGAAGAACCGCTTGACGTCCTCGTGCAGCAGCGTGTGCTGGGTGATCTCGTTCTTGAAGGTCGCCAGCTCGTCGACCTTCGGGAGATCGCCGTTGATCAGCGTGTACGCGACCTCGAGGAACGACGAGCGCTCGGCGAGCTGCTCGATCGGGTATCCGCGGTAGCGCAGAATGCCCTGCTCACCGTCGAGGTACGTGATGGCGGATTTATAGGCGGCGGTGTTGCCGTATCCGCTGTCCAGCGTCACCAGGCCGGTATTGGCCCGGAGCTTCCCGATGTCGAAGCCCTTGTCGCCGACGGTGCTGTCGATCACCGGGTAGGTGTACTCGTCATCGCCGTACCGCAGTACTACAGCGTTGTTGGTGTGCTCGCTCACGTCATCCCTCACCGACGTAGTGCCTCTTCTTCGAGGTGCCCTGACTGTCTCCACCCTCCCCCATTCGGCTCAGGAGAGTGCACTCGGGGTCGTCCATTGGACCTACTGGCGGCACTGAGTGCCGTCAACTTTCTCATCCTGCCCCCTTGACTGCGGTTCCGGAAGACCTCCGTGATGTTTCCCACCGATTTGATCGATCATTTTTGTGCACGGGTCACGAGAAGTCTTCGCCCGAGCCGCCCCGGAGCCGGAAATCCAGTGCCGTACAGCGTCTGCCTGCGGAAACCGTGCGGACTGCCTGGCCGATCGCCTTACGGGACCCGACCAGCACGACGAGCTTCTTGGCGCGCGTCACGGCCGTGTAGAGCAGGTTGCGCTGGAGCATCATCCAGGCGCTGTTGGTGACGGGGATGACGACGGCCGGATACTCGCTGCCTTGGGAGCGGTGGATCGTCATGGCGTACGCGTGGGCCAGCTCGTCCAGCTCGTCGAAGTCGTAGCCGATCTCCTCGTCCTCGTCGGTGCGGACGGTGAGCCGCTGTTCGTCCAGGTCAAGGCCGGTGACGACGCCGACCGTGCCGTTGAAGACGCCGTTCTCGCCCTTGTCGTAGTTGTTGCGGATCTGGGTGACCTTGTCGCCGACACGGAAGACGCGGCCGCCGAACCGCTTCTCGGGAAGGTCGGGCCGGCCGGGAGTGATGGACTGCTGGAGCAGCCCGTTCAGCTCGCCCGCACCTGCCGGCCCTCGGTGCATCGGCGCGAGAACCTGCACGTCACGGCGCGGGTCGAGACCGAACTTGGCCGGAATGCGGCGGGCCGCCACATCAACCGCCAGCTTGCCGGCGTCCGCCGTCTCGTCCTCCACGAAGAGGAAGAAGTCGCTCAGCCCTTGGGTGAGCGGCGGTTGTCCGGCGTTGATCCGGTGCGCGTTGGTGACCACGCCCGACTGCTGGGCCTGGCGGAAGATCCTGGTCAGCCGGACGGCGGGCACCGGGCTGCCCTCCGCGAGCAGGTCGCTCAGCACCTCTCCCGCACCGACCGAGGGCAGCTGGTCGACGTCGCCCACGAGGAGGAGGTGGGCACCGGGTGCCACCGCCTTCACGAGCTTGTTGGCGAGCAGCAGATCGAGCATCGACGCCTCGTCCACGACGACCAGATCCGCGTCCAGCGGCCGGTCCCGATCGTACGCCGCGTCCCCGCCCGGCTTCAGCTCCAGCAGCCGGTGCACGGTGGACGCCTCGGCACCGGTCAGCTCGGCCAGCCGCTTGGCGGCCCGCCCGGTGGGCGCGGCCAGCACCACCTTCGCCCGCTTGGCCCGCGCCAGCTCGACGATGGACCGTACGGTGAACGACTTCCCGCAGCCGGGCCCGCCGGTCAGGACGGCCACCTTCCGGCTGAGCGCCAGCCGTACGGCCGCCTCCTGCTCGGGCGCCAGAACAGCACCCGTACGCGTGGCGAGCCAGGCCAGCGCCTTCTCCCAGTCCACGTCCTGGAAGCCGGGCATCCGGTCCTCACCGGTCCGCAGCAGCCGCCGCACCTGCTCGGCGAGCGACAGCTCGGCCCGGTGGAACGGCACCAGATAGACCGCGGTGATCGGCTCACCGCCCTCCGGCGACGGCACCTTCTCCCGTACGACACCCTCCGGATCGGCCGCCAGCTCGGCCAGGCACTCGATGACCAGCCCGGTGTCGACCTGGAGGAGCTTGACGCCGTCCGCGATGAGCCGCTCCTCCGGGAGGTAGCAGTGGCCTTGGTCGGACGACTGCGACAGGGCGTACTGCAGGCCCGCCTTGACCCGCTCCGGGCTGTCGTGCGGGATGCCGACGGCCTGAGCGATCTTGTCGGCGGTGAGGAAGCCGATGCCCCAGACGTCGGCGGCGAGCCGGTAGGGCTGGTTCCGCACGACGGAGATCGAGGCGTCCTCGTACTTCTTGTAGATACGGACGGCGATGGAGGTCGAGACACCGACGCCCTGGAGGAAGACCATGACCTCCTTGATCGCCTTCTGCTCCTCCCACGCGGCCGCGATCATCTTCGTGCGCTTGGGGCCGAGGCCGGGAACTTCGACGAGCCGCTTCGGTTCGTTCTCGATGATGTCGAGGGTGTCGACGCCGAAGTGGGTGGTGATCCGGTCGGCCATCACCGGACCGATGCCCTTGATCAGTCCCGAGCCGAGATAGCGGCGGATGCCCTGGATGGTGGCGGGCAGGACGGTGGTGTAGTTCTCAACGGTGAACTGCTTGCCGTACTGGGAGTGCGAGCCCCAACGGCCCTCCATCCGCAGCGACTCACCGACCTGCGCGCCGAGCAGCGCACCGACCACCGTGAGGAGATCCCCGGCCCCGCGCCCGGTGTCGACGCGGGCGACCGTGTACCCGTTCTCCTCGTTGGCGTACGTGATCCTTTCCAGGACCCCTTCGACGACGGCCATGTTGGACATGACCCGACGCTACCGCCCGCCACTGACAGTGCGGTTCACGGCCCGGAAAGCGGCCTACGCCGCGGGCCCGCCGTCCCGGTACTCGTTCGCGACCAGAGCGTCCATGGTCGACCACAGCCGGCCGATGAAGTCCTCGAACCGCTGGATCTCCTGCGACGAGTACGCGGCGCGGCCGCAACGGCAACTTCTGAATCCTCCCCTTCCGAGCGAGAAGGGGATTCCTGGCTCAGGCCGCCTCCTGCAGCGCTCCAGGAGGTCTTGTGCCATCAGCACCAGCCGGGGTGAGACCAGCCCGGACGAGCATGACGCGTGCGGAGTTCTTGTCCTGTGGAAACGGGCGGAAATCCTCGACAGCGATGGCGATGGCGTCGCGGTCGCGGATGACCTCCTTGCTGCACGTGCTGCTGTTCGAGGCTGGAGCCCACTCCCTCCAGCAGAGCCTGTTGACGCTGACGAGCTTCGCGGACTCCGCTCCGGTGGCGTACGTCGAGGGCTTCCAGACAGGCAAACTTGATGGATGATCCACGCTCGGTGGCGTTCAGCCGCACGGCCTACGATCTCGCTCTGAGCGATGCGTTGTCGCACCAGGAGTCGGTGGCCCGTGTGCGGGTCGCGGCGGTGGTCCCCGCGCGAGCGGGGGTGTTCCGATGCCGAGCTCCCAGAGGTGTGCCGGGTCGATGTGGTCCCCGCGCGGGCGGGGGTGTTCCGGTCGGGGCTGGGGCAATGGCTGGCGCCCGCACGTGTCCCGACGAGTCACTTACAAGTCGAGCACCGCCCACACCCGCCGACCGTCCTCGGCAGTGTCGGTTCCGCACGTCACCGCACCCAACCGGGCGAGTTCCGGCAGCACCCTGTCGTCCGCGACCGCATGGACCGGTTGGTGCGACAGAGCAACGATCAGGGCCTGACGCCCTTGGTCAGCGAGGTGTACGGACACTCTGCGGCCGCCGCCCGCGACCGCCGTACGCACCAGCAGTTCCGTCAACTCCGCTGCTGCCCGGCCCGCTTCTCGGTAGCCCCACTCCTGCAGCCGAAGCAGCACGTGGCTCGAGGCCTTCTTCGGGGTCCAGGCTGCGGCCTCCAACTGCCAGTTCGCGGACCGCCGGTTCCGCACCACCATCCGAGCGTCAACTGCGGCCGCGAGGTTGGTATTCGGGCGCCTCGGCGGAGGCGGAGTCTTCGGCGGATGGTTAGGGGTGTTGTCCGACACGATGGCTCTCCAGGATCGGCGCGGACGCCCATCGTAGGACCGGGTGTTACAGCTCGCGGTGGCGATCGACCAATCCTTCACCCGTACAGGTTGGCTCTGACGAGCGCGGCGTTGCGGGGGCGGGCATCCGGGAGGAGGAGTCACTGACTGATCGCTCTGCGACAGCTCGTGGGCGGGGGCCGTCAGCAAAACAAGGGTCAGGTCCGAGAGGAGTTCCGCTCTGTCACCATGTATTGGTGAGTGACACACTCTTGAGTCAAGGACTGGCAAAGCCCCTGTAAGCGTGCAGGTCAGGAAGAGTTGTCCCTGCGCGGGCGGGGGTGTTCCGCACCGGTTCCCCATCCAGCCGCCGCTCGGATCGTTGTCCCCGCGCAGGCGGGGAGAGAGCCCCTGCCGTACGCCCAGTAGGCCCGACCCGCTCGCGGGCCGCGAAGGTCAGACCGAAGGTGTCAGCCTCTTCGCCGTGCTGCAGTGGGCCGTCCTCGTGTGGCGCCACAATTGGATCACCGTCAACGTGAACAGCGCTGCGAACGCCACCAACAGGATCGCCACGATTCCGGTCTGGCGGCCGCCGCCGGAGGCTCCTTGGCGGTCCAGTTGGAGGAGCAGTCCCAGGAGGCAGAGCGCCATTCCGCCTGCGTAGACCGAGCGGACTCGGCGCAGTTGGCGTACAGCGCGAGGGGCGAGGGCTACACGCTTCATGAAGGCCATGTGCGCCTGATACCCCGGAGGCGGCCGGACACTCGCCGTTGCAGCCGTTCGGGGGTGCGGGCCGCCGCACCCCCGAACGGTGGAGGTGAGGGCCGGTTCCAAAGCCCTCGGGTGGTATTCGGAGCTGGTGGTCCGGTGGATTGGTTCCGGCGGAGAGAAATTTCAGGTGGGCTTACGCCATACCGAGATGTGCTTCGTGGAGTCCTGGGCGAACGGCGCTCCGTTCCAGTCCGCGACCCGGCGTTCCAGCCCCAGGCTCGCGATCCTCGCCATCAGGTCCAGCTCCGCCGGCCAGGCGTACCGGTGGCGGGAGTTGCCTCGGCGGTAGCGGCCGTCGGCCTCGCGGGTGAAGTGGTTCGAGACCTGCATCTGCTCGACCAGGTCGAACGTGTCGAAGCCGAGATGCCGCTCGGACACGTCGAACGGCACCGCCGTCCGGCCCGGCGGCAGCGACCGTAGCGGCGGCACCTCCAGCTCGACGACGAAGCGGCCACCGGGCTCCAGATGGCGGGCCGCGTTGCGGAAGCACTCCACCTGCTCGTCCTGCGTGAGCAGGTTCGAGATGGTGTTGTAGACGAGGTAGACCAGAGTGAACTCGCCGGGGACGACCGTGGTCGCCATGTCCCCGATGGTCACCGGGAGCGTCTCCTCGCCGATCTTGCGGCGCAGCACCGCCGCCATGGGTTCGGACAGTTCGATGCCCGCCACCGGTACGCCACGTCCTCGCAGTGGTACGCCCACGCGTCCCGTCCCGATGGCGAACTCCAAAGCCCTTCCCTCTCCGGCCAGTTCGGCCAGGAAGGTGAGCGTCGGGTCCAAGACGGCGAGCGAGGAGTTCTCGGCCTCCTCGGTGTCGTAGCGGTCGGCGGTCTCACGGGTCCACAGTTCGCTGCTTGTCACGGACAGGCACTCTGCCGGGCGCCCTGGGGCGCTGTCGACGTGTTAAGCCCTCGTCCGAGTCGCGCCCGCGCCCAGCGGGATCAGTTGGCCGGCCAGAGCGCCAGGTTCAGCGCCGCCGCGTAGCCGACCCAGAGGAGGTACGGCACCAGCAGCCAGGCGGCGCGCCGGTCCACCCGGGCCGAGAGCAGCGCGGTGGTCACCACGGCCGCCAGCAGCAAGGCGATATCGAGGAAGGCCAGCCCGTACTGCTCGGCCGCGAAGAACAACGGCGTCCACAGCGCGTTCAGCGCCAGTTGCACACCCCACGCCACGAGCGCCGGCCGGCGGCCCGGGACTGGGCGGCGGGCCACGAGCCAGCCCGCCACCGCGATCATCCCGTACAGCACCGTCCACACCGGGCCGAAGAGCCATCCGGGCGGCGCCCAGACGGGCCGGTCCAAGGCGGAGTAGGTGCTGCCCGCGTCGCCCGTGGCGGACGCGCCCGCGGCGGCGACGCCGTAGCAGAGGACGAGCAGCAGCAGGAGCGTCAGCCAGCTCCGCCGGCGGGGCGGGGCCGCTGCGGTGGCGGAGGTCGATGGCACGGGCGCGCTCCTGTTCCTCGGGCCGGCGCCCGGGGCCGGCGCGCCGCACGGCGACGAGTACCCCAGCCGGTGCCCTTCACCCGGAGCGACGGAAACGGACAGAGGAGCGAGCTACAAGGAAGTCGGCAGGCAGCGAGCACAAGGGAGCGGCCAGGCAGCGAGGGAGGGAGGGAGCACGCCGCGCTTTATTCGGTGGTCCGTCTCCCGCTCCCGTTGTTACGGTGCTCGCGCCTCCATCGCGGTGCCGACCGCGGGTGACCTCTGGGCCGTCGTGCCCTGGAAAGCAGTTGATGTATGCCCAGGCCAGTGACTCCGAGCCTCCCTCGTCGCGCCTACGGCGCCGGGGCGACCGGGCCTGACCACGGCATGTGCAGCCGTACGTCCACCGACTGCTGACCCTGCACCGCGTCCCGCCGTTCTCCACGCGCCCCGGCACGCCCTGACGCGAGGGTGCTCGGTACTTCCCTGCTGCCTTTTCCTTAACCTTCGGCAAGGAGTATCCGGGTGTCATTCGACCACCCCCAGCACCGCTCAGCCATGTCCTCCCTCTCCACCTTCACCTGCGTCCGCTGCGGCCTGACCGTCGCCGCGTCCGCGCCCGACGGCAGCCGGCGCAACCACTGCCCCAGCTGCCTGCACTCCCAGCACCTCGTCGACCACGCCGAGGGCGGCCCCTCCGACTGCGAGGGCCGGATGACACCGATCTCCATCGCGGTGCTCCGCACCGGTGACTGGATGGTCGTCCACCGCTGCGTGCGCTGCGACGAGCTGACCTCGAACCCGGTCTGCGGGGACGACAACCAGCTCATCCTGATGCGGATGGCCGTACGTCCGCTCGCGCAGCCGCCGTTCCCGCTCGAAGCGTTCGGTGACCTGTGACGCGGCGTGGAGGCCGGTCGGCCGGGCCTCGCCGTCCTCAGCGTCCCAAGGACGTGCTCCACGGGCCCGCCGGTACGCGCGGTGACGCGTTCCGGTGTGTCGGCTGCCGGCTCGATGTCCCCCTTGTCGCGCCGGGCACGGCCCATCGCAACCACTGCCCGTCCTGCCTGGTCAGCCTGCACGTGGACCGGCGGGTTCCGGGCGACCGGGCGGCGGGCTGCGGCGGCCGGATGACGGCGCTGAGCCTGTCGGTACGGCCGGACGGGGAGTGGATGCTCATCCACCTCTGCCTGACCTGCGGCGAACTCAGCGCCAACCGCATCGCGGGCGACGACAACGCCTTGGCGCTGATCCGGCTGGCGCTGCGGCCCCTCGCGGACGCCGGTATCCCCGCGCGGGTGATGCTCGCGCTGTGATGGGGAGGACGTCACCGAGAGCGTGATGCGGAGGACGTCACCGGGAGCGTGATGCGGAGGTGGTGGCCGGGCCGTGATGTGGAGGAGGTGACCGGGCCGTCCGGTCATCGCCGGGCGGCCCAGGCGCCCGGCCCACGCCTCGCCGGCACCAGCCCCGTACAGCAAGAGTCCCGCACCGGCCCGATAAAGCAAGAATGGGGTCCGGCCTCGCGGCCGGACCCCCCTCGCTTTCCCCCCGTCGGGCCTTCCCGTTCCCCCCGGACCCCTCCCCGGAAGTCCCGACACCATGTGTGACCCGGGAGGGTACGTAAAGGTTGCAGCCCTTTACGATCTCTTTACCTTGCGCCTCGATCAGCGCTCTCAGCAGGCATGTTGCCCATAGCGCTCCGCCACCTCGGCCAGCACCTCCGCGCCCTCCCGGGCCCACAGCGCCTCGTTGAAGATCTCCACCTCGATCGGGCCGTCGAAGCCCGCCGCCTCCACCTGCGTACGGAACGCGCGGAAGTCCACGCTGCCGTCGCCCAGTTGGCCCCGGCCCAGCAGAACTCCCGCCGGAAGCGGCGTGATCCAGTCGGCCAGCTGGAAGGAGTGGATACGGCCTCCCGCTCCGGCCCGGGCGATCTGCGCGGGCGCCTGGTCGTCCCACCAGACGTGGTACGTGTCGACGACCACGCCGACCTGCTCGGCCGGGAAGCGCTCCGCGAGGTCCAGGGCCTGGGCCAGAGTGGAGACCACGCAGCGGTCGGACGCGAACATCGGGTGCAGTGGTTCGATCGCCAGGCGTACGCCGCGCTCCGCCGCGTACGGAGCCAGTTCGGCCAGCGCGTCCGCCACGCGTTCGCGAGCGCCGTGCAGGTCACGGCTGCCGGGCGGGAGGCCGCCGGAGACAAGGACCAGGGTGTCCGTGGCGACGGCCGCCGCCTCGTCCACCGCACGGCGGTTGTCGTCCAGGGCTTGAGCCCACTCGGCCGGGTCCAGCGCGGTGAAGAAGCCGCCTCGGCAGAGGCTGGTGACGGTGAGGCCCGCGTCCGCCAGGAGCCTGGCCGTGCGCTCGACGCCGTACGCCTGGATCGGCGCCCGCCACAGGCCCACCTGGCCGATGCCCGCCTTGACGCAGCCCTCCGCCAGCTCGGGCAGCGACCACTGCCTGATGGTCTCCTGGTTGATGCTCAGGCGGGCCGGAGATTCACTCATCGTGCTCCTCCGTGGACCGCCAGCAGTGCGCGCATCCGGCACGCCGCCAGCTCCGGGTCCGGGAACAGGCCCAATTCGTCCGCCAGTTGGTACGCCTTCGCCAGGTGCGGCAGCGAGCGTGCCGACTGGAGGCCGCCCGCCATCGTGAAGTGGTCCTGGTGGCCGGCCAGCCAGGCCAGGAGGACCACGCCCGTCTTGTAGAAGCGGGTCGGTGGCTGGAAGAGGTGGCGGGACAGTTCGACCGTGGGGTCCAGGAGGGTCCGGAAGCCTGTCACGTCGCCTGTGTCCAGCACCCGTACCGCCTGCGCCGCCAGCGGACCCAGCGGATCGAAGATGCCCAACAGTGCGTGGCTGAACCCGCGTTCGTCGCCCGCGATCAGCTCCGGATAGTGGAAGTCGTCGCCCGTGTAGCACCGCACCCCGCCCGGCAGTCGGCGGCGTACGTCGACCTCACGGGCCGCGTCCAGGAGCGAGATCTTGATGCCGTCGACCTTGTCCGGATGTTCGGCGATGACCTTCAGGAACGTGTCCGTGGCCTCGTCCAGGTCGGCGCTGCCCCAGTAGCCCTCCAGCACCGGGTCGAACATCGGGCCCAGCCAGTGCAGGATCACCGGCTCGGAGGCCTGGCGCAGGAGGTGTGCGTACGTGGCGAGGTAGTCCTCCGGGCCCCGCGCCGCCTTCACCAGCGCGCGGGACGCCATCAGGATCGGTTGTACGCCGTTCGCCTCGGCCAGCGCCAGCTGCTCCTCGTACGCGGCGGCGACCTCCGCCAACGTCGGCTCGACTAGAGGCAGTAGCTGGTCCGTGCCGACTCCGCAGGCGATCCGGCCGCCCACCGCCTTCGCCTCCGCCGCCGACCGGCGGACCAGCTCGGCCGCGCCCGCCCAGTCCAGGCCCATCCCGCGCTGCGCCGTGTCCATCGCCTCCGCGACGCCCAGGCCGTGCGACCAGAGGTGGCGGCGGAAGGCCAGCGTGGCGTCCCAGTCGACGGCCGCCGGGTCGTCCGGGCTGATGTCCGCGTACGGGTCGGCCACCACATGGGCCGCCGAGAAGACCGTACGGGAGGTCGGCGGCGCCCCTTTCGGAGCCAGGTCCAACGGGATGGCGCGTGGCGTGTACGGGCCCTGCGGCAGGAGCACCGGAGCCGTCACAGTGTCAGCTCCGGGACCTCGAAGCGGCGACCCTGGGCCGACGACTTCAGCCCCAGCTCCGCGAGTTGGACGCCTCGCGCACCGGCCAGCAGGTCCCAGGTGTACGGCTCGTCCAGCGCCACATGGCGCAGGAACAGCTCCCACTGCGCCTTGAAGCCGTTGTCGAACTCCTGGTTGTCCGGGATCTCCTGCCACTGGTCGCGGAAGGGCTCGGTGACCGGCAGGTCCGGGTTCCAGACCGGCTTCGGCGTCGAAGAGCGGTGCTGGACGCGGCAGTTGCGCAGGCCCGCCACCGCCGAGCCGTGCGTGCCGTCCACCTGGAACTCGACCAGCTCGTCGCGGTTGACCCGTACCGTCCAGGAGGAGTTGATCTGCGCGACCGCACCGCCCGCCAGCTGGAAGATCCCGTACGCCGCGTCGTCGGCGGTCGCCTCATACGGCTTGCCGTGCTCGTCCCAGCGGCGCGGAACGTGCGTCTGCACATGGGCCGTTACGGAGGTGACCTGGCCGAACAGCTCATGGAGCACGTACTCCCAGTGCGGGAACATGTCGACGACGATGCCGCCGCCGTCCTCCGTACGGTAGTTCCAGGACGGGCGCTGGGCCTCCTGCCAGTCGCCTTCGAAGACCCAGTAGCCGAACTCGCCTCGCACGGACAGGATCTCGCCGAAGAAGCCGCCGTCGATCAGGCGCTTCAGCTTCAGCAGGCCTGGCAGGAAGATCTTGTCCTGGACCACGCCGTGCTTGATGCCCGCGTCCCGCGCGAGGCGGGCCAGGTCGAGTGCGCCTTCGACGTCCGTGGCCGTCGGCTTCTCCGTATAGATGTGCTTGCCGGCCGCGATCGCCTTCTTGATCGCTTCCACCCGGGCCGAGGTGACCTGGGCGTCGAAGTAGATGTCGACCGTGTCGTCCGCGAGCACCGCGTCCAGGTCCGTCGACCACTCGGTCAGCCCGTGCCGGGCCGCCAGCTCCTCCAGGGCGTGGGCGCGGCGGCCGACGAGGACGGGCTCCGGCCAGAGCACCTCGCCGTCGCCCAGGTCCAGGCCGCCCTGCTCGCGGATCGCGAGGATCGAACGCACCAGATGCTGCCGGTATCCCATCCGACCCGTGACGCCGTTCATGGCGATGCGCACTGTCCTGCGTGTCACGAAGTTCCCTCCATACAGCCGTAGCAAGCGCTTTCTATGGGAGATGACGCTAGCCTGCGGACAGCGGCCGGACAAGAGGGGCGCCGCACGTGACCTCACGGAGGAAAGCGATGACAGTCACCCTGGCGGACGTGGCGGCCCGCGCCCGGGTGTCCCCGGCCACCGTCTCCCGTGTGCTCAACGGCAACTACCCGGTCGCCGCCTCGACCCGGGAACGGGTCCTGCGCGCGGTGGACGACCTGGACTACGTGCTCAACGGGCCCGCCAGCTCGCTGGCCGCCGCCACGTCCGACCTGGTCGGGATCCTGGTCAACGACATCGCCGACCCCTTCTTCGGGATCATGGCCGGGGCCGCGCAGACCCAGATCGGCGGGCCCGGCGACGGTTCCGGGCGGGCGGGCGGCGAGAAGCTGGCCGTCATCTGCAACACCGGCGGCTCGCCCGAGCGCGAGCTGACCTACCTCACGCTCCTCCAGCGCCAGCGCGCCGCCGCCGTCGTCCTCACCGGCGGCGCGGTCGAGAACGCCGACCACCAGGCCGCGATGGCCGCGAAGTTGGCGAAGATAGCGGACGCCGGCACCCGGATCGTCTTCTGCGGCCGGCCGCCGCTCCCGGACGGGGACGCGCTCGTCGCCGCGCTCGCCTTCGACAACCGGGGCGGCGGGCGGCGGCTGACCGAGCACCTGATCGCGCTCGGCCACCGCAGGATCGGTTACGTCGCCGGGCCGCCCGAACGGACCACCACCCGGCACCGGTTGGAGGGCCACCGCGAGGCGCTGCGCGCCGCCGGACTCGACGCGGAGGGCACGGAGCAGGAGCGGCTCACCGTGCACGGGCCCTACGACCGGCGCTCCGGCTACGAGGCCACCCTGGAAACACTGCGCCGGGATCCCGGCATCACCGCCGTCGTCGCCGCCAACGACACGGTGGCGCTGGGTGCTTGCGCCGCCGTGCGGGACCAAGGGCTGCGCATCCCGCAGGACATCTCGGTGGCGGGCTTCGACGACCTGCCGTTCTCGGTGGACGCCGTCCCCGCGCTGACGACCGTACGGCTGCCGCTCTTCGAGGCGGGTGCGCGGGCCGGGCGGCTGGCCATGGGCAAGGAGGATCCGCCGCCCGGTGGCATCGCCACCATCGCGGCCGAGCTGATGATCCGGGGGTCGACGGCTCCGCCGCGGGCGGGGTGAGGCGGGCCCCCGGTCACCGTACCGCCCCCTCCGCCGGCAGCGGCTGCGCGTCGCGGAGCGAAAGATGGGGGCAACTCCCCCATGCGCCGCCGGACTCCGCCCACCAGGATGGTTCGCGAGCGGTCCGGTGGGCCGCTCCCGACCTGGGAGGTGCGGTGGAGAAGGAACTGATCGGCAGCGGCGGTACGGGGGCCGCTGCCCGTCTCGCTCCCCCGGGCACCAACAGGTCCGCCGGGACAGCCGGGGCCGTGCGGACGAACGGATCGCACGCCGCCACCGGCGTACGTGACCGCGCCGCCCTCGCACCGCGCACCGGCCCCTGGTGGCTCTCCGGAATCGTCGGCGAGCCGCCCATGGTCGAGCCGGACTGGGTCGTGTTCGTCCGGGACGTCATCGCCGACGCGCCGCACGAGGCGTTCGTGGCCGAGCGGGAGTATCCGGGACTCTCCGGATTCGCTCTCGTCGTGGCCCCGTTCGCCGAGCGGGCCGCCGGCCGGCTGCTGACCTCGCCGTCGAACAACGCCGTACGGGCCGGGACCGCCGTCGGGCTCGCTCCCGTACTGGAGGACTTCCGGTCCCACCTGGTCCGGCGGCTGGCCCGGCTCGCGGCGCGGACGCTCGTGCTGGAGCTGCACAAGGCGCGGCGGACCGGCCGGCTGGCCGGCGACGGGCCCGAGGAGCGGTTCCGGGACTTCCTGCGGCTGACGGCCGGGCGGGACGGGCTCGCCGCTTTCC
The DNA here is from genome assembly GCF_040614075.1 of Streptomyces sp. NPDC006174. Lineage (NCBI taxonomy): Bacteria > Bacillati > Actinomycetota > Actinomycetes > Kitasatosporales > Streptomycetaceae > Streptomyces > Streptomyces sp. NPDC006174. The sequence continues at coordinate 15,474 of NZ_JBEXTJ010000013.1, forward strand.
TCACCGCCTATCCGGTACTGGCCCGCATCCTGGCGCGCACCAGCATCGCCGCCGCCGACGCCCTCACCGAGATGCTCGGCCGGCTCGTCGACGACCGGGAGCTGCTGGCCGCCTCCGGCGTGCTCGGCGACCAGGGGCCGGAGGCCGGCGGGCGCGGGCCGGTGGCGCTGACCGGAGTCGACGCCGGTGCCGGGGACAGTCATCGCGGCGGCCGCTCGGTGATGCTGCTGCGGTTCACCGACGGCACCCGGCTGGTCTACAAGCCGCGTCCACTCGCGGCGCACCGGCACTTCAACTCGCTGGTGAAATGGTTCGGTTCGCTGCCCGGGACGCCGTGCCTGCGGGCGCTGCGGGTGCTGGACCGCGGTGAGTACGGGTGGGTGGAGTTCGTGGAGGAGCGGCCCTGCGCCTCGGCCGAGGAGACTTTTCTCTTCTACCGGCGCCAAGGCGCGCTGCTGGCCCTGCTCCATCTGCTGGACGGGACCGATCTGCACCAGGAGAACCTGATCGCCTGCGGGCCGCACCCGGTCCTGGTCGATGTCGAGACCCTCTTCCATCCGCCGCTCTCCCAGGCGCACTCCGCCGACCCCGCCGCCCGCGCGCTGCACGCCTCGGTCCACCGGGTCGGGCTGCTGCCGCAGCTGCTGGTCGGTGACTCGGCCGCGCTCGACGTCTCCGCGATCGGCGGCGGCCGGGCCGCCTCCTCACCCATCGAGACCGCCGACTGGGCGGACGCGGGTACGGACACCATGCGGTTGGTACGGCGCTCCGCGCGGTTCACCGAGTCCGCCAACCGGCCCCGGCTGGACGGGGTTCCGGCCGACCCGTCCGCGTACACCGACGCGCTGTGCGAAGGGTTCCGCGCCGGCTACACCGCGATCAGCGACCACCGCAACGAACTGCTCGGAGAGCGCGGCCTGTTGACGGAGTTCGCGCAGGACGAGGTACGGGTCGTGCCGCGGCCGACCTGGACCTACACCACGCTGCTCGACGAGTCGACCCATCCGGACCTGATGCGGGACGCCGCCGAGCGCCAGCAGGTCCTCTCGCTGCTGCGCACCCCGGCCCTCGGCACGCCCGCCCTGCCCGGTCTGGAGGACGAGGAGATCGAGGAGCTGTGGGCCGGCGATGTGCCGGTCTTCCTCACCCGGCCCGGCGCCACGGACCTGTGGAGCGGCACCGGACGCGAGGTGCCGCTCGCGCCGGGGCCCACCGGGCTCGCCCGGGTCGCGGCCAAGGTGCGGGCCATGGACACGGTGGACCGCCAGGACCAGGAACGGATCATCCGGGCCGCCATGGTCTCCACCTCTCCCGAACCGCCGCACCGGGCGGGAGGCGGCGCGCGGGCCCGGACAGCCGCGACCGCGCCCGAACCGGAGCAACTGCTCTCCGCGGCACGCTCCGTGGGCGACCAGCTCGTCTCGCTCGCCTACCGGCACCGGGCCCGCACCAACTGGATCGGCCTGGAGCTGCTCGGCGAACGCTACTGGCGCCTCGCGCCGATGGCGGCCGACCTGGCGAGCGGCTACACCGGCCCCGCGCTCTTCCTGGCCCAGCTGGCCGCCCTCACCGGCGCCGAGCGGTACGCCGAGGCGGCCCGCGAGGCGCTGGCCCCGGTGCCCGGACTGCTGGACGCGCTGCACGGCAAGGTGGACGACCTCGCGGTGCTCGGCTCGGGCGCCTTCGCCGGGATCGGCGGCATCGCTTACGCCCTGGCCGAGGTCGGCTCGCTCCTCGACGACCCCGAGGTCCGCGAACTGGCGGGCCCGGCCACCCGGTTGGCCTGCGCGGCAGGGGCGGCCGAGGACGGCTACGGCGTGCGCGGCGGTGCGGCCGGCGGACTGGTCTCCCTGCTCGCGGTCCACCGCACGACCGGCCGGGCCGAGGCCTGGCGCGGCGCCGAGCGGTGTGCCGAGCGGATCTCCGTGGCGCCGCCACCGGAGGCCGGAGGCTTCGCGGAAGGGGCCGCGGGTATCGGCTGGGCGCTGCTGCGCTTCGCCGCGGCGGGCGGCGGTGAGCAGTACCGTACGGCGGGACTGCGGGCCCTGCGCCGGGCGACCGTGGAGGTGGCGGGCGGCTGGGCCTGGTGCGAAGGAGGTGCCGGCGTGGCGCTCGCGGTCGCGGACAGCCCGGACGCGCTCACCGACCCGGATCTGTCCGGCTGGCTGGCGGAGCGGGCCGATGAGCTGGCGGACTGTGCGCCGCTCGCCGACGACAGCCTCTGCCACGGCGAGCTCGGCCTGCTCGAACTGCTCGGCCACCCGGCCCTGACCGGCGACCGCACTCCGTGGGTACGCCGGGCCGGGACGCTGCTGGCCGCCGCCGACCGGGAGGGCCCGCGCTGCGGGACGCCCGGACACGTACCGCACCCGGGGCTGCTCACCGGCCTCTCGGGTATCGGGCACGGACTGCTGCGGGCGGGCTTTCCCGACCGGATCGGCTCCGCGCTGCTGCTCAACCCGTCCGCGGTGACCGCGTGACTCCTCGGTCCTCAGGCGGTTCCACCCGCACGACGCCCGCTTCCGATCTACCGTCAGAAACCTTCCTTACAGCGTTTCTTCCGTTCAGGATTCAGCACCCAGCAGAGAATGAGGCAGAGATGACGCACATCAGCGAATCGGCGATGCGGGGATCCGGCGAGATCGCCCACGAGGGCGCGTACGACCACCCGGCCGGGCAGATATCCCTCGGCATCGGCGGCGGGCTGGGGATGCGCAGCCGGCTCCTCAGCGCCTCGGAGGGCGAGACCGGCAACACGATCGACCTGCCGTGGACCACCATGATCCCCCTTTAGCCACACCTCGGCCCGCATTGTGGCGCATTGGGACACTGCCGCATGAGTTACGACTCAAGTAGCCTGCGCCCATGCGCGCCACTTCGCCGGTCATCGTCGGGCGGGACGAGGAGATCGGCCTGCTGAGCAGCGCCCTGGACGCCGTGCGACGGCGTTCGGGGCGCGCTCTGTTCTTCCTCGGCGAGGCGGGGATCGGGAAGTCCCGGCTGGTGGGTGAGTCCGCATACCGGGCCTACGGTCTCGGTATGCCGGTGCTGCGCGGCCGGGCCACGTCGACCGGTCTCGTCGTCCCTTTCCGGCCACTCGTGGAGGCTCTCTCCTCCCGCTTCCGGGCCGCCGGCACACCGGCCGATCCCGAGCTGGCGCCGTACCATCCCGCGCTGGCCCGGCTGGTTCCGGAGTGGCGCCAGGAGGCCTCTCCCGGCTATCCGGAGACCGTCGTCGAGCTGGCGGAGGCGCTGCTGCGGCTGCTGTCCGTGCTGGGCCGGGAGTCCGGCTGCGCGATCCTGCTGGAGGACCTCCACGACAGCGACACGGAGACCGTCGCGGTCGTCGAGTACGTCATCGACAACCTCGCCGACCTGCCGATCCTGCTGCTCGGCACGTTGCGTCCGGAGCCGGGTGCCGCGCTCGATCTCGTACGGTCCGCGGAGCGCCGACAGGCAGCTGTCGTGAGCGAGTTGAAGCCGCTGGCCGATGAGCAGATGCGGTCCCTGACCGGTGCGTGTCTGGAGGCGGCGCCCGAGGAGATACCTCCGGTGGTCCACCAGCGGCTCGCCGAACGGGCCGGCGGGAACCCGTACTTGGTGGAAGTGCTGCTCGCGGATCTGCTGGACACCGGCCAGTTGCGGAAGACGGAGAGCGGCTGGGTGGCGGCCGAGCAGCCCGGCGGTCCGGTTCCTTCCGGCATCGTGCGGACCTGGACCCGGCGGCTCGACCGGCTGGACGAGCCGGTCCGGGACCTCTTACTGGCGGCGGCCACGCTGGGCGGCCAGTTCTCGGTCTCCGTCCTGCAGACCGTCACCGGTTTCGAGGACCGGGCCCTCTTCACCCATCTGCGGTCCGCCGTCGAGGCAGGCGTGATCGCGCCCGACGGCGCCGCGCCCGACCGGTACGCCTTCCGGCACTCGCTCACCGCCGAGGCCCTGATCTCCTCGCTCGCTCCGGCCGAACGCGCCTCGCTCGCCCGCCGCGCCGCCGAGGCCATCGAGCACTCCGGACAGCCGCTCGACGAGGACGGCCGGCAGCTGGTGGCCTCACTCCATCTGGCCGCCGGCAACCGGTCGGGCGCGGCCTTGCGGTTCGCGGATGCCGGAAGACGGATGCTCGCCGCAGGAGCCCACGGTTCGGCCGTGGTGCTGCTGGAGCGGGCCTGCCCCCTGGCCGCCGACGCCGACCGGGCCGCGATCTCCGAGTCCCTGGCGGTGGCCCGGGCCGAAGGCGGTGATCTGGACGCGGCACTGGAGCTGGCCGAGGCGCTGCCGCCGGTTCCGGCGCGGACCGAGGCGGCCGACCGGCGCGGCGAGATCCACATCAAGATCGCCTGGGTGGCCGTGATGGCCGAGCGCGCGGCCGACGCGGCCCGCCAGATCGACGCCGCCCGCACGCTGCTCGGCCATGAGCCGGCTCCGGGCCGCCGGGCCGCGCTCGCCGTCGCCGACGCCCACCTCGCCCTCCTGCCCGGACAGGAGCACCGGCGTCCCGGCGAGACCGAGCGGGCCGCGCGCGAGGCCGCGGAGATCGCGGAGGCGGAGGGCCTGCCTGTGGTCGCCTGCCAGGCCTGGCAGTTACTGGCGCTGCTGCTGCGCGAGAAGGGGTTCGACGCGGCGGACGGCTGCCTGGAGCGGATGCTCGCGCTCTCCACCGATCACGATCTGCCGGTCTGGCGGGTGGAGGCGCTGGTCCGGCTCGGCGCGAACGCGTTCATGCGGACCGGCGACGCCTCCCGGCTGCGCTCGGCGCGGGCCGCGGCCATCGAGCTCGGCGCGCTGCTGCTGACGCAGACGGTGGACGGGCTGCTCGCCATGAACGCGGTGCTGTGCGGGCGTTGGGACGAGGCGCAGGAGATCATCGACCGTTCGCTGGAGGCCAGCGCCCGGGTCGGCAACCAGTCCGCGCACCGCTACCTCCTCCTCTCCGCCGCCACGATGGGCGCGCACCGGGGACGGCGGCGGGACATGGACCGCGCACTGGCCGCGTTCCGGCGGGCCGGTGGTGAGCAATCGCTGCTCGTGCCACATCAGTTGGGTCTGTGCAAGGCGATCGGCGCGCTGTTGGAGGAGGACCGGGAGCGGGCACTGGAAGGGCTGGACGCGGTGCTGGCCTGGGAGCGGGACCATCCCAGCTACTTCTACCTGAGCGGGAGTTACGGGCTGCGGCCGTTCCTGCGGGTGCTGGCGGGAGCGGGCGACCGGGCCGAGTACGAGACGGTACGCGCCTCTCCCGGCGCCCAACTCGCCTGGAACGGACAGTTTCTGGAGCTGGCGGAGGCGGTGCTGCTGGGCCGCGCCGGCGACCGGTCCACAGCCACCCGCCTGGTGGCCTCCTTCGACGCCCGGTCCGCGCCGTTCCCGGTCGCGCGCCACCTCGGGCTGCGCCTGGTCGCGGACGCGGCCGCCGCCGACGGGTGGGGCGAGCCGGTGGCGTGGCTGCGGCGGGCCGAGGAGTTCTTCTACGGGGTCGGTGTGCAGCCGGTCGCCTCCGCCTGCCGAGCGGCGCTGCGGCAGGCCGGGGCCAGCGTCACGCAGCACCGGGGCGGCTGGGACCGGATCCCGCTCTCGCTGCGGACCAGCGGCGTGACTCCGCGCGAGTACGAGGTGTTCGTGCTGCTCCCGGAGCGGCCCGGCAACCAGCAGATCGCGCGGCGGCTCTCCATCTCGCCGCGCACGGTGGAGAAGCACATGGCCAGCCTGCTCTCCAAGACCGGCCGCGCGGACCGCTCGGCGCTCTGCGAGTTCGCGGCGGAGTGCGCGGTGGAGCCGGTCTGAGGCCGCGCCCGACGCCCCCACAACATGGGGGCGCCGGGCGCTTTCGGTCGGGTGGGCGGGCGGAACATACGCGCAGTGCCCCGATGTGCGCGTGGCGTGACGCCGACAGGATCGGAAACGTGCGTACGGCAGTCTGCCGCCCGTCCCCGCTTCCGGAGGCCCGCTGATGATCCGACCTCCCGCCCGTCCGGCCACCGCCGGTGCGGTGTACTTCTCGCTCCTCGGCCCGCTCACCGCCGTACGCGACGGCCGTCCGCTCCCGCTCGGCCCGCGCAAACAGCGTCTCGTCCTCGCCACACTGCTCTCACGCCCCAACACCCCGGTGCCGCTGGACGTGTTGACCGACGCGGTCTGGCCCGACGACCCGCCGCGCACCGCGCGCAAGAACCTCCAGGTGTACGTGAGCGCCGCCCGCGCCCTGCTCGGCTCCACCGGCGACGACGGCCGGGACCGGGTCGTGCACGGCTGCGGCGGCTACCGGCTCACCATCGGCGAAGGCGAGCTGGACACCCTGCGCTTCCGGTCCCTGGCCCGCGCCGGACGGGCCGCCGGTGAGCGCGGCGACCTGCGCACCGCCGCCCGGCTGCTGCGCGAGGCGCTGGACCTGTGGGAAGGGCCGCCGCTGAACGATCTGCGGGACTCCACCGGCGTGGCGGAGGAGGCCGAGCGGCTGGAGGCCCGCTGTCTGACCGTGTACGAGGACTGGGCCGAGACCGAGATCGAGCTCGGCCGGGCCGCCGTCGCGGTGGACGGCCTGCGCGATCTGGTGGAGCGCCATCCGCTGCGGGAGCGGCTGCGGGTGGCCTGGATGAACTCGCTGCACCAGTCCGGTCGGCAGGCCGAGGCGCTGGCGGTCTACGACGACTACCGGCAGCTGCTGGCACGGGAGTTGGGCCTGGAGCCGAGTCCGGCGATGGCGGCCCTGTACCGGGCGATGCTGGGCCGCGGCCGTGCCGCCAGGCCGACCGCTGCCACTCTCGAGAGCGCGCACGGTACGGCACTGCCCGCCGCGCCGAAGGACTTCACCGGCCGCCGCGAGGAGCTGCGGGAGCTGCTGGCGCTGCTGGGCTCGCCGGACGAGCGGGTGGTGGTCGTGTCGGGTCCCGCGGGCTCCGGAAAGTCGGCGCTGGCCCTGCGGGCGGCCCACCTGCTCGACGACGGCTTCCCGGACGGGCGGTTCCACGTCCAGGTGCGGCGGGAGGACGGCTCGGCGCGTACGCCGGCCGAAGTGCTGGGCGAACTGGGCCGGTTGTGCGGCGCGCGCGTCCCGGTGGATTCGGCCGTGCCGGACGGGCCCGAGGGCGGCGCGGTGGCGGCAGCGATGTCACCGACCGCGGAGGACGCCTGGCAGAGGTGGCTGTCGCTGCACCGGGCGTTGATCGTCCTCGACGACGTACCGGACGAGGCTTCCGTACGCGGGCTGCTGCCTCGCTCCGGGCCGTCCTCCGTGGTGCTCACCGCGCGCGGACAGCTGGCCGGACTGGCTCCCGTGCACCGGATCGCGCTGGCGGCGCTGGCGGACGGCGAGGCGCTGGAGCTGCTCGGCAGGCTGATCGGGCCCGGGCGGCTGCGGACGGATCCGGCGGCGGCCCTGCGGATCGTGCGGGCCTGTGGCGCGCTGCCGCTGGCGGTCGGCGTGAGCGGGATGCGGCTGGCGGTGCTGCGCCATCTGCCGCTGGCGGAGTACGCGGACCGGCTCGGCGATCCGTCGGCCGCGCTGGACGAACTGGTCGCCGGGGACATCTCCGTACGGCTGCGGATGGCGTCCGGCTGGCAGGACCTGTCGGCGGACGACCGGCGGGCGCTGGGCCGGCTGGCCGGGCCGGCGCAGGAAGGCGGCTTCACGCTGGACGGCGCGATGGAGGCGCTGGAGTGCGGTGAGCGGGCCGCGATCCGTACCGTCGAGTCGCTGATCGACGCGGGTGCGGTGACCTCTCCGGTCGGAGAGGTCACCGCTCATGCCGCGCTGTACGAGGTGCCGCGGCTGCTCTGCCTGTACGCGCGCGAGCGCGAGGAGGGCCGGGTCAGCCCAGCGTGAGCAGCTCCAGCAGGCCGGGGCCGGAGGTCTCGGACAGGAAGTGCAGGGCCAGCAGCAGGCCCGCCGCGCCCGTCGCCAGGTCGGCCGAGCAGCGCCGCAGCCGTGATCCCGGGACCAGCAGCCGGTCCTCCTGAGCGACCAGGTGCCAGGAGAGGTTCCGTACGGAGGCCAGGACGTCGGGTTCCGTACGGCTCTTCGGCGACAGCTGGCCCGCCGTGGCCATGAGACCCGCGCGGCCGGTGAACAGGCCCGGCTCGCGGACGAATTCGAGGACGCAGCCCTGCCGTACACCGGGCAGCAGAGCGGAGAGCACCGGTGCGGAGCGGCGGGCCGCATACGCCTGGGCCACCAGCGCGACGCCGCCGCTCCCCTGGTCCAGGTAGAGGAAGTGGCGCCGCCCGTCCTTCACCTGGACCGTGCCGCCCGGCATCGTCACGCAGTGCCCGGCCTCCCGCTCCAGGGCCCGGCCGGCGGCCCGCAGGAACCGGTCCTCGCCGGTCAGCGCGTGCAGTTCGAGCTGGAGCAGGGCCGCACCGCTCAGCCCGCGCAGCAGCCCTGCCGAGGCCGGTGCGGCCAGGCCCGGTACGGAGTCGCCGCGCACCAGGCGGTCCAGGTCGCCGGCGGTCCGTACGGCCATCTCCAGCAGGTCCTGGTCCTTCGCGTCGGGCCCGGCCAGCCGCAGCGCGGCGAGTGCGAGGCCCGCGCGGCCGGTCAGCAGGTCGGCCGAGGCGGACGGCGGCGCGGTGGCGGCCCGTTCGAAGAGCTCCCGGCCCTCCTCCGGCCTGCCGAGCAGCGCCAGTACGACCGCCGTGCCCGGCAGCCCGTCGTACAGGCCACCAGGCACGGCCGGATCGCGGCGCCCGGCGGCTTCGGCCAGCCAGTCGGTCCAGGCCGGGTCCACCGGCGCGCCGACGCGGTGCAGCGCGTACAGGACTCCGGCAGCGCCATGGGCCACGTCGGCGCCGCCGGTCGTGAAGGCCTGCGGGTCGCCGGGAAAGAGGCGGTCGGTGCGCTCCGGAGTCGCGCCGGCGTGAATGCCCGCGATCAGCCGCGTCCGCAGCTCGGCCCAGTCGGGCGCCGGGCCCTCCAGCAGCGCGGCGACCTCGCTCTCGCCGTCGAGGCGGCTCTCCGCCGCCCGCAGCGCGGCGGGACGCGGCGGTCCGGCGTCGGCCGCCAGGCCGTACCTCCGGCGGGCCCACCGCTCCAGCGTGAGCGCCTTCGTCCGGTCGTGTCCGGCCATCTCCATGAGCGGCATCAGCATGGAGAGCCAGGTGGCCCAGAGCGCGTACGCGTCGGCCTCGGCGCCCGGAGTTCCGGTCGGCGCCTGGAGGCCCGGCGCGCCCGCCACCGGAGTGTCCTGGTCGTCGAGCGCGGTGGCGTACTCGAAGTCGACGAGGACCAGGCGGCCGTCGGGCCGGATGATGACGTTGGACGGGTGGAGGTCGCCGAAGCGCAGACCGCGGGCGTGGATCGCCGCCAGCGCCCGCGTGAGCCGCTCGGTCACGGAGTCCACCCAGGCGACGTACGTGGCGAGTTCGGCGTCCGTGCCCGAGCCGTGCAGGAGAGCGAAGCGGGCGACGATCTCCTCCAGGAGCGTGGCGCCTTCGATGTGCTCCTCGATCAGGAAGTGGTGCTCCCAGACGCTCCGTACGCCGTACACCTCCGGTACGCAGTCCAGTCCGGCCAGCACGGTCAGCGCCCGGTGTTCGCGGTGCAGCCGGGTCACCGCGTCGTGGCCCACCGCGTCCAGCCCGCAGTGCGGCCGCGCCTCGCGGAGCACCACCTGCCGGCCGGTCTCGCGGTGCCGGGCCCGGTAGATCCCGCCCGCGTTGGAGAACTGGAGCGACTCGGTGACGGCGTACGGAAAGGTGCTGTCCCCGGCGGCGGCCCGCGCGGCGAGGTGCGGGCGCAGCGCCTCCGGAACGGTGACCCACGGCGGCACCCGGAACACCACACCGCGCTCGTCGGGCACCAGCTCGCCCGACGGACGCCGCAGCGCGTGCACCCGCTCGCCGTCCGCGTCCAGGCACCAGCGGGCGACGAAGGCTCCGTACCGCACGTAGACGGGCGCGTCGCCGATCCGCAGATCGCTGAGGATGTACGGGCCGCGGCGGCCGGCGAGGGCCTCGGCCAGCTCGTCCACCACCCGCAGGAAGACGGTCTCGTCCGGCGGGTAGAGCGTGAGGAACTTGCCGGCGCCGGAGCGGGCCATGTACTTGTCGGACATCAGCAGCAGCGCCTGCTCGCTGCGGAGGAACTTGAACGGCACGCCGTGCGCGTGGCAGATCCTGGCGGTGTCGCGCAGGGTCGCCTCGGCCTCCTCCGGGACGGTGGAGACGTGGATCTTCCAGCCCTGCTCGGCGAGTTCGCGGTCCTCCGGCAGCAGCGAGGTCCACAGGCCGCCACGGACCCGGCGCCAGCCGCCGGGCGGCGGGGCGGAGTCGAGCGGGTAGCGGGTCTTCGCGTCCGGGAGGCGGGCCGGGGTCTCGTAGTAGGTGGGGTCGGCGAGGCAGTGGAGCTGGGTCTGCTGGATACCGGAGACGGACACGGTGGGCCTCCTCAGAGTGCGCCGGGACCGGCGGCGTCGTGGGCGGGTCGGGGTGTTCCGGCGGGTTCCGGCTTCAGCTGTGGTTCCGGCCGCTCCTGCTCGAAGGGCGCCTCCGGCTCCTCCGGCGGCGCGGCCGCTCCGGCCCGGACGGACGGCGCGAGGGTCACCACGGCCGCCGAGACGGCCAGCACGCCGCCGATGATGCCGAAGGCGGAACGGGTGCCGAGCAGCGTCAGCAGCGCGCCGCCGGCGAGCGGACCGAACGGCTGGACGATCGACGACAGGAAGCCCGCCGCGCTCTGCACCCTGCCGATCCGGTCCTCCGGAGTGACGACCAGCAGCGTCGAGAGGAAGCCGATGCTGGCGATCGTCGAGAGGCACATGCAGAGCGCGCAGAGCACTCCGGCCAGCAGCGCGCTGCTCAGCCAGGCCAGCGCGCCGGCCGTCAGGACACAGCTCCAGCAGGTGGCGACGATGAGGGCGCGGGCGTGGCGGTCCGGTGCGATCCGTGGTGCGAGCAGCGCACCGGCGAGCGAGCCGGCCGAGACGCAGGTGATGACGAAGCCGCTGCCGAGGCCGGAGGTGCCGTTGTCGGAGAAGACGGCGAGCGCGGTGAAGGTGAGCGCGCCGAACGCGAAGTTCATGCCGAGGCCGAAGACGAGCAACACCGTACGCAGATAAGGCAGTTGCCAGAGGAAGGTGAGCCCTGCGGTGAGCTCCCGGCGGCTGAATACCGAGCCGGCCCGGGTCCTGGCCTCGGAGCGGGTGCGGACGAGCGCGATGCAGAGCGTGGACAGCAGCAGTCCGAGGAACTGGGCCGCGAACGGCAGCGCTTCGTGGATGCCGAAGAGCGCGCCGCCGACGAGCGGGCCGGCCATCTTGACCGTGGCGGTACGGGCCTGGAGCCGTGCGGTGGCCGTGCCCATCTGGTCCGGTGGCACGACCGCGCGCATCAGGCCGAAGGCGGCGGGAGCGTAGACGCTGCTCAGGACGGCGCCCGAGGTCGCGACCAGCAGGACGAGCACCATGGGGGCGTGCCCGTACCAGACCGCGACGGTCAGAGCGGTGATGGCGGCGAGGCTTCCGGCGTCGCACAGCCGCATCAGGCGGCGGCGCTCGACCCGGTCGGCCATGACGCCGCCCGGCAGCATCGTCACCAGCAGCGCGCAGACGGAGACCGTGCCGACGGCGCCGGCCTGCACGGCGGAGCCGGTCGCTTTGAGGATCAGCAGCGGCAGAGCGAGAGCGCTCATCTGGCTGCCCAGAACGGCGAAGAGGCCGCTCAGCCAGAGCAGCCGGAAATCCCGGTTGGAGCGGAGCGGCGTTGCCATCAAGGTCTCCTGTTCTTCCTACGCGAAGGGCACACGACGGGCGGGGCGGCCTCCGAGGTGCTCGGAGGCCGCCCCGACTCCGGCCGGGCGCCACGACGGCCCGGGCTCAGGGCCCGGCCGGGCATGGCGCACGACCCGGTGGTCCGGCCGGTCAGCCCAGGACGAGGCTCACGGTGCTGACGCAGTTGCCGGGCACGATCTCGCGGTCGGCGACGCCCGGGGTCTCCTGGAGGTCCAGCACGGAGTGCGCCTCGACCTCGGGGGTCTCGGCCTCGTTGTTGTCGTCGGCCGCGGGCTTGGTGTTCTCGGACATGGTGGTCTCCGTCCATTCGTCGTGAGCCGGCCCGGCTTCCGTGGCGTGTGCCGCGGCCCGTTGCCTGCCGTTGCCGAGAAAGTTAGGAGCGGCCGCCTGCGAGACGGTTCGGCGCCGGTATGGGTCCGGTATGGGACCAGCAGGAGGTGGACGGACGGCCGCTCCGGCGGAGTTGCGGACGGGCTGAGGCCTCGCTCACCTGCGCGTATACCGGTTCCGAAGCGGTGGCAGACCGCCGGTGAACCGGTGCGGCACAGGCTGTGCGGGTGCGCACCGGCCCCTGAAGTCCGGCCGCGCCTCAGCCACCGAAGGAGGCGGCCCGTATGGAACTCGCCGAACTCGTCGGACTGCGGCCCTTCCCGGCCGCCGGTCTGCTGCTCGGCCTCACCCGCCGCTGCCCTCTGCGGTGCTGGCACTGCTCCACCGGGTCGGACCTGACCGTGCGCGAGGAGCCGGACGCCGCTCAACTGCTGCGGTTCGTCGGCTCGTTCACCGTCGAGAACCGTCCGGACGTGGTCATGCTGACGGGCGGCGAGCCGCTGCTGGTGCCGACGCTCGCCGGCGAGCTGAGCTTCCTCGCGCGCCGCGCCGGATCGCGTACGGCGGTGCTGAGCGGAATGTTCTTCGCGCGCTCCCAGGAGATCCCGCCGGCGATCCTGCGCGCGATCGCGCAGGTCGACCACTTCTCCGCGAGCCTGGACGTCCACCATGAGCGGGAGGTGGCGCGCGCGGATGTGTTCCGGGCGCTGCACCGCATCCGCGATTCGGGCGTCTCCGTCAGCTTCCACCTCACCGGGACCGGCGCGGACGATCCGTATCTGGCCGACATCACGCGGGCCATCGACAAGGAGTTCGGCGGCCGGGTGCCGTCGCTGGTCAACGAGGTGCGGCCGTTCGGCCGGGCCGCCTCCTGGGCGCGGCCGGCGCGGACCGGCCCGGACCCGTCGGCGGCGGCGCCGTGTTCGATGGCCGCCTGGCCGGTGGTCGCCTTCGACGGTACGGTGCTGGCCTGCTGCAACCAGGACACGGTGGACCGCCGCCCGGCCCCGGCCCATCTCGACCTCGGCCACATCGGCACCGACGACTGGGGAGCCGTACGCCGACGGACCCTGGAATCACCGGTGTTGCGGATGATCCGGACGGTCGGGCCGACGCATCTGGCCGCCCGCTCCGGCGCCGCGCCGCATCCAGGCTCGTACTGCGACGGCTGCCGGGCGCTGGGCGGCGACGAGGCGGTGGCGGCCGGAGCGCGTGCGGTGGCGGCGGGTCCGGCGGGTGCGCTGCTGGACCTGGCGGCCGCGCAGCGCGGTGCGCGAGGCGGGCCGGAGGGCGTGGTCCGGCGGCACGGCTGCTCGGCGTACGCGCCGCTGGTCGGCGTACGGAGCACGCCATGAGCATCACCTGGTCGAGCACCGCGGCGACCGGCGCGACCGCCACCGCCCGGGCCTCGGAGCGCCTGCGCACCAAACTCCTGCTGCTGGAGCCGGAGTTCCGAGGAGCGACCAGGCACATGTGGCGTCCGGACGACCTGTTGCCGCGCTACCGGACGTACCTGTGCGCCATGCACGCCGTGATCCGGTCCTCCGTGCCGCTGATGGAGCTGGCGCTGCGGCGCATGGCGGACCGGCCCGGCGATCCGCTGTCCGAGCCGCTGACCGCGTATCTGGCGGAGCACATCGTGGAGGAGGCCGGGCACGACGCCTGGCTGCTGGAGGATCTGCGCGCGGCGGGCGCGGACCCGCAGGACGCGCTCGGCCCGCAGCCGCCACGGGACGTGGCCGCGCTCGCGGGCCCTCAGTACTACTGGATCGAGCACCACCATCCGGTGGCCCTGCTCGGCTACATCGCGGTGCTGGAGGGATACGCGCCGGCGCCCGGCCTGACCGACCGGATCGCCAGGCTGACCGCGCTGCCGGCCACCGCGCTGCGCACCGTACGCGAGCACGCGGCGCTCGACACGGACCACCTGGACGAGCTGCACGCGCTGCTGGACCGGCTGCCGCTGACCCGGGACCAGGAGGCGGCCGTGGCGGTCAGCGCGCTGCACTCCCTCGACGCGCTCACCCGGCTGTTCGTCCGGCTCGGGCGCACCGCACCGGCGCCGTCGCTGCGGAGAGCCGGACCCACCTCACCGACGGGAGTCACCCGATGACCGGACCACCGCCACCCGACCCGAACCGTCTCCCACAGCCGCCGATGGAGGCCGTGTTGTACGAAGCGGGCTTCCCGGTGGACCTGCTCACCGAGGAACAGCGCCTGGTGCTGAGCGAGCTGACACCGCAGGAACTGACCCTGCTGCTCGACGTCAAGAGCCGGCTCGACGCGGTGGGCCCCGAGGTCCAGGCCCACGGCGAGATCGCGGGCGGCGCGCTGTTCTGAGCCCCTTTCGGGAGCGCTCGCGCCAGGACGGGGGTCCGGCGCGGGCGCTCCCGGGACCGGATCAGCACCGGATCAGCCACAACGCTCCGCCCGGGACGAGGTGGACCAGAAGAGTTGAGGACCCGCCATGACCTGCCTCTCGTGCCGACAGGAGCTTCCTTCCACGGCCCGGTTCTGCTCGTCCTGCGGGACGCCGTGCGCCGGTCCGCCGACGGCCCCGGAGCCGCCGCCGGAGGACGAACGCAAGCCGGTGACCGTGCTGTTCTGCGATCTGGTCGGCTCGACCGCGCTGTCCGGCGTGCTGGATCCGGAGACGCTGCGCACGGTGACCCTGCGGTACTTCGAGGCGATGAGCGCGCAGATCGTGGCGCGCGGCGGTACTCCGGAGAAGTTCATCGGGGACGCGGTCATGGCGGTGTTCGGTGTGCCGGTGGTCCGGGAGGACGACGCCCGGCGGGCCCTGGCGGCGGCGCTCGGGATGCGCCGCGCGCTGGACGCGCTGAACGAGGAGCTGGACGCCGCGCTCGGCATCCGGCTGACCACGAGGGTCGGAGTCAACACCGGTCAGGTGGTGGCCGGTTCGGACGCCACGGCACGGCAGGCGCTCGTCTCCGGCGAAGTCGTCAACATCGCCGCCCGCCTGGAGCAGAACGCCGGCCCGGGCGAGATCCTGATCGGCCCGCAGACCCTTCTGGCCGCCGGCCCCACGGTCCGGGCCGAGCCCACCGGACCGCTCCACCTCAAGGGCAAGCGCGAGAGTGTGGAGGCGTACCGGCTGCTCGCCCTGGGAGCGGACGACCCGGAGCTGCTGCGCCGCTTCGACGCGCCGTTCGTCGGCCGCACCGCCGAACTGGACGCGCTGGAGCACGCGTTGGAGGAGACCGTACGGGATGACCGCGCCGGACTGCTGCGGGTGACCGGCGAGGCGGGCATCGGCAAGACCCGGCTCGTACGGGAGTGGCTGACGCGGCGCGGTGACGCCTTCGCGTACGGGGCCGGGCGCTGCCGCAGCTACGGGGACCACGGCACGCTGGCGCCGCTCGCCGACGCCGTACGCCCGCTCCTCCCGCCCGCCCTCTCTCCCGTGGACGACGCGACCGCCGACGCGATGGCCCTGCTCTCCGGCGGCCTCCTGAGCGACGGCACGCCGAACGCGCCGTTCGAGGACATGTGCGCCGCGCTCACCGTGGTCCTGAGGCGGACGGCCAAGGACCGGCCGGTGGTCCTGGTGGTCGACGACTGGCACGCGGCGGCGCCTCTCCTGGTCCGGACGGTGGACCGGCTCACGAGCACGGCCGGTCCCGGGCGCACGCTGGTGATCTGCGCGGGCCGCCCGGAGGTCACCGGCGCAGCGCAGGAGGCGCGGGACCACCTCCAGCTCACCGGCCTGCCGCGCGCGGAGGCGGCCCGCCTCGCCGCCGGTCTGGCCCGGCTCGACGGCCGCCCGGCACCGGCCGACGAGCACCTCCTGGCCCGCTCCGAAGGCAACCCGCTCTACCTGGAACAGCTCCTGGTCGGCGACGCCACCGCCACCACGTCCGTCCCGGAAGGCGAGCTGCCGCCCACGCTCCAGGCCCTGCTCGGCGCCCGGATCGGCGCGCTGGCCCGGCCCGAGCGCGGTGTGGTGGACCTGGCGGCGGTGATCGGCCGGGAGTTCGCGGCGGCGGAGCTGGTGCGGCTGGAGCTGGCGGTACGGACGGCGGAACGGCCCGGCGCCACCGGCCCTCAGGATCTCCACCGCGTCGACGAGGCGCTGGCCGCGCTCGCCCGGCGGCGGCTGGTGGAGCCGGCACCGTCCGGAGCCGAGGAGTCGTCGGCGTACCGGTTCAGCAGTGGTCTGGTGCACGAGGTCGCCTACGCCTCGCTCTCCAAGCGGGCCAAGGCGGAGCGCCACGCGTGGGCGGCCGAGCTGCCGAGTGTGGCGCGGACCGGCGACGGCGCGGTCGGCGGCCATCTGGAGCGCGCCTACCACTACCGCACCGAGCTCGGCCTGCTGGACGACCGGGCCCGGTCGCTGCGGGACCGCGCCGCCGCCGCGCTCGGCCGGGCCGGAGCGCAGGCCGCCGCCCGGTCCGACCTGCACTGGGCGCACGGGCTGCTGGAGCGGGCGGTGGAGCTGCGGCCGGACGCGGCGGGCGCGGTGCTGAGGCTCGGTGAGGTACGGGTGGCGCTCGGCCGGGTCATGGACGGTGCCGAACTGCTGCGCACGGTGAGGGACTTGGCCGACGCTCCGGTCGAGTCGGCGCACGCCCGCCTCGCGCTGGCGGTGCTGGATCCGGCGGCGAGCCCTGGCCCCGCCGCCACGGCCCGCGCGGTGCTGCCGGTCTTCGAGGCGGCCGGAGACGCGGTCGGCCGGGCCCGCGCGCACCTCCGCCTCGCTCAGCAGCTCCAGCAGTCGGGCCGCCACGAGGAGGCCGAGCGCGACCACGCGCGGGCCCTGGAGCACGCGGTGGCGGCCGGAGCCGAACCGGAGCGGGCCGGCGCGCTCGGCGCGATCGGCATCTCGCTCTGGCGCGGGCCCGTCCCGGTACCGGAGGCGGTGGAGCGCTGCCGCACGCTGCTCGCGGCCCACGGTTCCGGCCGGCCGACGGTGCGGGTGACGCTCAACTGCCCGCTGGCCGTGCTGTACGGGCTCCAGGACCGGCCCGGCGAGGCGTACGCGTGCCTGGCCGAGGCGGAACGGCTGGCCGCGAAGCTCGGCTTCGCGGAGGCGGAGGTGTTCCTGCCGGTGTTCCGGGCGACGGTGGAGGCGCTGCTCGGCCGGGACGCGGAGGCGCTGGAGCTGCTGGACCGGGCGGACGCGGCGGCCCGGCGGATGGGTGCGGCGGGGATGCGGACGGCCGTGGCGCTGGACGCGGCCCGGCTGGAGCTGGACGCCGGGAGCGAGGAGCGGGCGGCGAGGTGGCTGGCGGGCATCGGCGACGCGTCGGGGCTGAGCCGCGCGGACGCCGTCGACCTGGAAGGGCTGCGGGCCCGGCTGGCGGCCCGCGACCGTCCGGACGAGGCGCTGCACCACGCCGAGCGGGCCGTACGCGCGTCGCTGCTCACCGACTCGCCGCTCGTACAGGCCTCCGCCGAGCTGGACCGGGCCCGCACGCTCGCCGCGCTGGACCTCACGGCGGCCGCCGAGGCGGCGGCCCGGAGCGCCGGTGCGTACTTCGCGGGCAAGGGACACCTGCCGGGCGCGCGGCGGGTTGCGGCCTTCCTCACGGCGCACCGGGACCGCTCGATGACTGCCATGGTCACGGCGAGTTCGACGAGTTTCACGAGGGAAGGGAGCTGATCGATGGGCACCGCGGCAGAGACGACGGCGCCGGGGCTGGGCCTGACCTGGAGCCTGCGCGGACGCGGCCCCGAGGACGTCCCCGTACTCGGCGATCCGGGACCGCCGGACGGACGCCTAGCCGGTCCCGCCACCGGCCGCGGCGTGCGCGTCTGCGTGGTGGATTCCGGAGTGGAACGCGACCACCCGCTGGTCGGCGACCTGGCCGCGTCCTGGGTGGTCGTCAAGGACGGGGAGAGCGGCGCGATCACGGTCGAGCCGACGACCACCGGCGACACCTGCGGCCACGGCACCGCGTGCGCGGGCATCATCCGCCGGACCGCGCCGGAGTGCGAGATCCACAGCGTCCGGGTGCTCGGCGAACGGTTCTCCGGCACCGGGGACGTGCTGATGGCCGGGTTGCGCTGGGCGGTGGAGCAGCGGTTCGACGTGGTGAACCTGAGCCTGTCGACCACGCGCACGCGGTTCGCGCAGGAGCTGCACGCGCTCGCGGACAGCGCCTACTTCGCGCGTACGGTGATCGTCGCCTCGGCCCACAACACGCCGGTGGAGAGCTTTCCCTGGCGGTTCG
The DNA here is from genome assembly GCF_040614075.1 of Streptomyces sp. NPDC006174. NCBI lineage: Bacteria > Bacillati > Actinomycetota > Actinomycetes > Kitasatosporales > Streptomycetaceae > Streptomyces > Streptomyces sp. NPDC006174. The sequence continues at coordinate 33,718 of NZ_JBEXTJ010000013.1, forward strand.
CCTCGGTGATCTCGGTCGGCAGCCACCAGGAGGACGACCCGGACCTGCACCTCTACAACCCGCAGCCGCCGGTGGAGTTCTTCGGTCCGGGCCAGAACGTCTCCGTACCGTGGCTCGGCGGCCGGACGATCCGCACCACCGGCAACAGCTTCGCCACGCCGTACGTCGCCGGGCTCTGCGCGCGCATCCTCTCGGCGCACCCGCGCATGACGGCCTTCCAGCTCAAGAACGCCCTCTATCTGTCGGCGGCCAATGTGCGCCACGAGCCGAGCCCTTCACGCCCGCGTCCTTCGACAGCGGCAGGAGACACAGGAGATGACCGCGATGACTCCGAGAACTGAATCCGCTCCTCTGTCCGCCCCCGCTCCTGCCGACGCGCCGCGCGACGAGCTGCTCCAGTCGGTCGTCGACGTGGCCCGGGCCATCTTCGGCGCGGCGGCCGGCTCGGTCCTGCTGCTCGACGAGGAGAGTGACGAGCTGGTCTTCCGCGCGGTCTCCGGCGAGGGCCAGGAGTTCCTGGTGGGCCGCCGGTTCCCGGCCGGGCGCGGTATCGCGGGCTGGGTGGCGACCTCGGGCGAGCCGATGGTGGTGGACGACCTGTCGAACGACCCGTCCTTCGACCGCGCGCTGGCCGAGTCCACCGAGTACGTCCCGAACTCCTTGATGGCGGCCCCGCTGATCAGCGACTCCCGCGTGCTCGGCGTCCTGGAGGTGCTGGACGCGTCGCCGCAGGCGCGGAGCAGCGTCCGGGAGCTGGACCTGCTGGCGATGTTCGCCCGGCAGGCGGCGGCGGCGCTGCGCGTGATCACTCCGGAGCCGGTGACCGCGCCGGTCGGGCGGGCGCTGGAGGAGGCGGAGCGGGCCGACGCGCTGCGGCTGCTCGGTAGCCTGGAGCAGGTGCTGCGGGGCACCGGCTGAGACGCTTGCGGTACGGATCCGCGTACGGGACCGGGTACGGGTACAAGCCCGGGCCCGGGCCCGGCGGCCGTGCGTAGCGGCTCCGGCTTCGGGAAGGAGCCGGGGACAGGCGCCGGACACGTTCCCGCGCGGTCACGATGGAAGGACACGCACGTGAAGCTCGCTTTCTCCACGCTCGGGGTGCCGGGAATGCCGGTGGCCGAGGTCGTCCGGCTCGCCGCCGAGCACGGTTACGAGGGCGTGGAACTGCGCGCCCACCCCGAGGAACCGGTACACCTCGGCCTCTCCTCCCTCGAGCGGGCGGACGTGGTCGAGGAGTTCAAGGCGGCCGGAGTGGAGATCCTGGCCGTGGCCGGATACGTCCAGGTGGCCTCCGAAGGCGACGACGAGGCCATCGCCGCCGAACTGGCCGAGCTGGTGAAGCTCGCCCGGGACCTGGGCGCGCGGTACGTCCGGGTCTTCCCGGGCGGCGGCGACCAGGACCCGGCGGACGCGGACGCGACGGCCGCCCGCCGCCTGGGCGCGGCCGCGCCGGCCGCCGCCGACATGGGCGTCAGCATCCTGCTGGAGACCCACGACACGCACAGCGCCGGCGCCGACGTGGCCCGGATCGTCGGCACGGTCGGCCACCCGAGGATCGGCGCCATCTGGGACGTCCTGCACACCTGGCGAGCCGACGAGGACCCGGCCGCCGGCCACGCGGTACTGGCCCCGCACCTCGGCTACGTCCAGGTGAAGGACGTCGCCTCGGCCGACGACCTCACCCCGCTCCCCCTCGGCGCGGGCGTCCTGCCACTGGCCGCCTGCCTGGAGCCGCTGGCCCCGGAGACCTGGGTGTGCTGGGAGTACGAGAAGCGCTGGCACCCGGGCGCGGCGGACCTCCCGGGGCTGCTCAGCGCGGGGCGGGAGCATCTGCTGCGGCTGGTGGCGCCGAAGGCGTAGAGCCTTCGGGCCGTACGGGTCCGGGCGCTGCGGTGACGGCCGGCGCCCGGCCTCCTCGCGCTCCGGCCGGCGAGGTCAGCGCCACTCCGCTCCAGTCCAGCGCGGCCAGAACGGCCATGTCGCGGTCCCAGCCCTCGAAGAGGACAAAGAGGCCGAGCAGCGGCCGGGCGGTCTCCGCGCTCCAGGCGCATGGGTCGGCGGCGGGCCTGGAGTGAGCGCCGGAGGTCGTCCAGGACGGACCACCCCTTCGCACGCGTGTCGCTGCCGGTCCGCTCCCGCCCTCTTGACCGAAAGTTACTTTCCCTATATCCGTATCATCTTGGAAGTTTCTTTCAGTCAGGGAAGGAGCTCACGTGCCCCACCGCACCTCACGACGCACCCTCCTCACCGCCACCGCCGCCGCCACGGTGGCCACCGCCACCGGTGTCCTCGCCGCCGCGGCTCCCGCTTCCGCGCATGTCAGAGACGCCTCCACCGACCACCGGCTGCGGCGGATCATCGCCGGGATGAGCCTGGAGGAGAAGGTCGGCCAGCTCTTCGTGATGCGGGTGTACGGGCACTCCGCCACCGATCCCGACCAGGCCGACATCGACGCCAACCTCCGCGAGATCGGGGTGCGGACCGCTGCCGAGCTGGTCTCCACCTACCACGTCGGCGGGATCATCTACTTCTCCTGGGCGCACAACACCCGTGACCCGCACCAGATCGCCGACCTCTCCAACGGCATCCAGCAGGCCGCGCTCGGCGAGCGCTCGCGCGTGCCGCTGCTCATCTCCACCGACCAGGAACACGGCATCGTCTGCCGCGTCGGTGAGCCCGCGACGCTGCTGCCGGGTGCGATGGCGCTCGGCGCCGGCGGTTCGCGGTCCGATACGCGGCGGGCGGCGCGGATCGCGGGGGCCGAGCTGGCCGCGCTCGGCATCAACCAGAACTACGCGCCCGACGCCGACGTCAACGTCAATCCGGCCAACCCGGTCATCGGCGTCCGCTCCTTCGGCTCCGATCCGCAGGCGGTTGCCGAGCTGGTGGCGGCGCAGGTGAAGGGGTACCAGGGCGCCGGAGTGGCGGCCACCGCCAAGCACTTTCCCGGCCACGGCGACACCAGCACCGACAGCCACACCGGGCTGCCCGTCATCAACCACACCCGTGCGCAGTGGCAGGAGCTGGACGCGCCGCCGTTCCGGGCCGCGATCCGGGCCCGTATCGACTCCATCATGACCGCGCACATCGTGGTCCCGGCGCTCGACCCGTCCGAGGACCCGGCCACGCTCTCCCGGCCGATCCTCACCGGCATCCTCCGCGAGGAGCTGGGCTACGACGGCGTGGTGGTCACGGACTCGCTCGGCATGGAAGGCGTACGCACGAAGTACGGTGACGACCGCGTGCCGGTCCTCGCGCTGCTGGCGGGCGTGGACCAGCTGCTGAACCCGCCGAATCTGTCGGTCGCGTGGAACGCGGTTCTGAAGGCGGTCCGCAGCGGTGAGGTCAGTGCGGCGAGGATCGAGGAGTCCGTCCTGCGGATCCTGCGACTGAAGACCGAACTGGGCCTGTTCCGCGACCCGTTCGTCAGCCGCCGTGGCGTCGACCGCACGGTCGGCGTGGCCGAGCACCTCGCCGACGCCGACCGGATCGCCGAGCGCACCACGACCCTGCTCGCCGACCCCGGCGCGCTGCTCCCGCTCTCCCGCCGCACCCACCGGCGGCTGCTCGTGGTCGGCGCCGATCCGGCGTCACCGTCCGGTACGACGGGCCCGCCGACCACCACGCTGGCCGGAGCCTTCACCGAACTGGGCTTCTCCACATCGGCGTTGTCCACCGGTACGGCACCGAACCAGGCGAAGACCGCCGAAGCCGTCGCCGCCGCGCAGGGCAGGGACGCGGTCGTCGTGGCCACGTACAACATCACGGCGAACAGCGCTCAACTCGCTCTCGTCCAGGCCCTCGTGGCGACCGGCGTGCCGGTGGTCGCCGTCGCGATCCGCAACCCGTACGACGCCGCGCACCTCAACGGCCGCGGCGTCGCCGCGATCCTGGCGTCCTACTCCTGGACGGACGTCGAACTCCGCGCCGCCGCACGGGTGATCGCGGGCCGCGCCCGTCCGGAGGGCCGGCTCCCGGTGCCGGTCCAGCGGGCCGACGACCCGGCACGGGTCCTGTACCCGGTGGGCCACGGGCTGTCGTACTAGAGCCCGGCCGCCGGCTCTTCTCCGAGCGGTACGGAGAAGAGACGGCGGACACCGGCCGCTACGGGCGGAGTACCGCCTCGTCGCGCTCGATCTCACCGTTCAGCTGGTCGAGCCTGGTGTCGAACTTCGCCAGCGGCTTCGCCTTCGCCGGATCCGCCTGGACGGCCGCCGGAGCGACGCCCGCCCAGCGCTGGATCGCGGCGGTGGCCTTCGCCTTCTGGTCCTCCGTCAGGCCGGAGATCCGGGCGCCGTGGTTGGCGCCCGGCACGGTGTAGACGTGGCTGTCCTTGGCACCGCGCCCGAGGCGGAAGGGCTCCGCACGCCACGGGTCGTTCTCGCCGTACACGTACAGCATCTGGCGGGCGTTGTTCCTGACCCAGCTGTCCACGTCCCGCATCGCGCCCCGGTCGAACGTCATCGGGATGGAGCGCGGCACGAAGTTGCGCGGCGGCTGGTAGCCGTAGCGGCTCAGGTTGCCGAGCCAGGGCTGCTTGATGTCCGGCGAACCGAGCTGCGTGCCTGCCTGGTAGTAGTAAGGGATGGACGACTCAAGCTCCTGGTCCGCGTAGAAGCCGAAGCCGGAGATCGCGTCGATGGCGTCCCAGACCGCCTCGTCGGTGGCGTTCTTGGCGTCGGGCAGGATCTCGGCGCAGTCGGCGAGCGTGCTGTACTGCCAGAACGCCCAGATGTAGTCCATGACGGCGGCCTCGTAGGCGCGGTCGACGGAGCCGAGAGTGGTGTAGGTGAGGCCGTTGGCAGCGGCGTGCTCCTTGAACTTCTCCAGGAGCGGCGCCCGGCGGACCAGCCCCTCGCGCTGCACCGCCTGGAGCTTGTCGCGGCACTCCTTGGTTCCGACGTTCCGGAAGAACCGGTCGTAGGCGGAGTCCTCGCGGTCATCGACGTCGTTCGGCGCGACGTACGCGACGACGGCGTCCATGTCCTTCGGATAGAACCGCTCGAAGTAGGTGGCGGTCATCCCGCCCTTGGAGCCGCCGGTGGCCAGCCACTTCTTCGGGTAGATCTTCTTCAGCGCGTTGAACACCCGGTGCTGGTCGGTGGCCGCCTGCCAGATGTCGAGCTTGGTCCAGTCGGCGGGCGCCGGGCGGGACGGCGTGAAGAAGCGGTACTCCAGCGAGACCTGGTTGCCGTCGATGATCTGCGTCGGCTCGCTGCGGCCGGGGTTGGTGGAGACGTTGTAGCCGCTGGTGGAGAAGACCGTCGGGCGGGCGGTGTCCTTGTGCAGCACGGTGATCCGCTGCTGGAACGTTCCCTTGGACGGGCGCCGGTGGTCGACCGGCTGGGTGTAGTTGAGGACGAAGTAGCGGTAGCCGAGGTAAGGCTTCTCCTCGATCAGGCTCATCCCCGGGATCGCCAGGATGCGGTCCTTGATGTCCTCGTCGCTCGCTTCACCACCGCGTACGGCGGCGGTGCCACTCCTCTTCGTGTCCGGTTCCGCGGCGGTGGCCGCACCGGCCGAGGCTCCCGCCGCACTGACGGTGCCGATGAGCACCGCGAGCGACAGAACCCCGGTGAGCGCCTTGCGCATGCACCCTCCCCTTGATTCACAACAGTCGCCGTGAACTTAGCGAGGTCAACGTGCCAGGCGCCAGACCCGGTTGGGTGTGTCCTGCTTCCTCACACGTTCTCCCTACGGTGCGCTCAGCACAGGATCCAGCCGGTCGCGGCCGACTTCCCCGCGACCGCTCCGGTGGCCCGGACGCAGCGGTTGAGGGCGTTCACCGTCACCGGGCCGGCCATCTGCGTGAACGAGCCGCTGTCCTTGACCACGCGTCCGCCGCGCGGCTGGAGCGTGACGCTCATCGCCCGCCGCTTGCCCGGCTTCTTGGCGACGGTGACGGCACACGCATGGGCGCGGCTCTTGTAGACGCGCAGCTCGCCGGTCGCGAAGGTGACGGTCTTCGCGGGACGGCCGGAGCAGCCGGGTGCGGCCTGGGCCGCCGTGGGCGGAGCGCCGAGGAGGAGCACCAGACCGGCCAGCAGCGGCACGACGAGGAGCCGCGCCACCGCCCCCTCGGGTCGTGCCCGCCCCTGCGGTGCCCTGGATCCCGTCGCCCTGTCGAACACGTTCGCCCCCACCTGACATCCGTACGCACCTGAGCGTCCCTGGCTACGACGCAGCAGACGGCCGGGAGGTTGCATGGGCGGGTGCGGGTCGTCTCAGACGCCCGCCGGCTCGTCCTCCCCTATGCCCTCGCCGATGTCCTGCCCCATGAACGTGCGCCACAGCCGTGCGTACCGCCCGTCCAGCGCCAGCAGCTCCTCGTGCGTACCGTCCTCGGCGACGCGCCCCCGGTCCATCACCACGACCCGGTCGGCGCGGGCGGCGGTGGTCAGGCGGTGCGCCACCACCAGCGTGGTGCGGCGGCCGGTGAGCCGGTCGGTGGCCTGGTTGACCAGCGCCTCGCTGGCGAGGTCCAGTGCGGCGGTGGCCTCGTCCAGGAGCAGGATGTCCGGGTCGACCAGCTCGGCGCGGGCGAGCGCGATGAGCTGGCGCTGACCGGCGGAGAGGTTGCGGCCGCGCTCGGCGACCTCGTGGAGGTAGCCGTCCTCCAGCGTGGCGATCATGTCGTGCGCGCCGACCGCGCGGGCGGCGGCCTCCACCCGGGCGTCGGTGGCGTCGGGCAGTCCGTAGGCGATGGCGTCGCGGACCGTACCGGCGAAGAGGTACGCCTCCTGCGGGACGACGCCGAGGCGGTGGCGGTAGGCGGTCATGTCGAGCCGGCGCAGATCGGTGCCGTCGGCGGTGACGCGGCCGCTGGTGGGGTCGTAGAACCGGGCGACGAGCTTGACCAGGGTCGACTTGCCGGCGCCGGTCTCGCCGACGAACGCGACGGTCTGTCCGGCCGGGATGCGCAGGTCGACGCCGGTGAGCGCCTCCTCCGCCTCGTCCTTCTTGTCGTACGCGAAGGAGACGTCCTCGAACGCGATCTCGCCGCGCAAGGAGAGCACGTCGAGCGGATCGTCCGGCTCGGCGGTGGAGGTGGGTTCGCGCAGCAGCTCCTGGATGCGGCCGAGCGAGACGGTGGCCTGCTGGTAGCCGTCGAAGACCTGGGAGAGCTGCTGGACCGGGGCGAAGAACAGCTCGATGTAGAGGAGGTAGGCGACCAGCGCGCCGACGGTCAGCGTGCCATTGTCGACCCGGCCCGCGCCGACGATGATCACGCCCGCGGCGGCGACCGAGGCGAGGAGCTGGACGAACGGGAAGTAGATCGAGATCAGCCACTGGCCGCGCACGCGGGCCTGGCGGTAGCTGTCGCTGCGCTCGGCGTAGCGTGCGGCGCCGTCGTGCTCGCGGCCGAAGGCCTGGACGATACGGAGACCCGAGACGGACTCCTGGAGGTCGGCGTTGACACCGCTGATGCGCTCACGGGCCAGTTCGTACGCCTTGACGCTGCTGCGGCGGAAGAAGAACGTGCCGATGATCAGCACCGGCAGCGTCGCGAAGACGACCAGGGCGAGCTGGATGTCCAGGACGAGCAGGGCGACCATGATGCCGAAGAAGGTGACGACGGAGACGAACGCGGTGACCAGGCCGGTCTGGAGGAACGTGGAGAGCGCGTCCACGTCCGTGGTCATCCGGGTCATGATCCGGCCGGTCAGCTCGCGCTCGTAGTAGTCGAGGCCGAGCCGCTGGAGCTGGGCGAAGATCTTGAGGCGGAGCGAGTACAGGACCCGCTCACCGGTCCGGCCGGTCATCCGGATCTCGCCGGTCTGCGCCACCCACTGGACGACCACCACGGCCAGGGCGATCCCGGAGGCCGCCCACACCGCGCCCATCGCCACCTGGTTGACGCCCTCGTCGATGCCGTACCGGATCAGGACCGGCAGCAGCAGGCCCATGCCGGCGTCGACGGCGACGAGCCCGAGGGCCAGGAGCAGCGCTCCGCCGAAGCCGCGCAGCAGCCGGCGCAGCCCGTAGGAGTCCTCGGGCAGCACGGCACGCGCCTCGTCGACCTGCGGGATGTCGGTGGCGGGCGGCAGGGCCTCGACCTGGGCGAGCAGCTCGGGGCTGGCGGGCATGCCGGCGACCGTGGCGTCCCGGTCCTCCTCCTTGCGGATCCACAGCTGCGGCGTGATGCCGCGCTCGGCGTCGAACTCGGCGTCCAGCTCCTGCTGGAGGGCTCGGTCGCCGTCGGGGTCCGCCTCGGTGTGCACCGGCCGGTGGCCCGGTGACGTACCGCCGAGCTCGTCGGGGTCGGTGAGGAGGCGGCGGTAGAGCGAGGAGGTGCGCTCCAGCTCCTCGTGGGTGCCGAGCGCGGCGAGCTTGCCGCCGTCCAGGACGGCGATGCGGTCGGCGAGCTGGAGGGTGGAGCGGCGGTGGGCGATGAGGAGGGTCGTACGGCCCTCCATGACCTGTTTGAGCGCCTCGTGGATCTCGTGCTCGACGCGGGCGTCGACGGCGGAGGTGGCGTCGTCCAGGAGGAGGAGCCGGGGGTCGGTGAGGATGGCGCGGGCGAGGGCGACGCGCTGGCGCTGGCCGCCGGAGAGGGTCAGGCCGTGCTCGCCGACGGTGGTGTCGTAGCCGTCGGGCAGCTCGGAGATGAACCCGTGGGCCTGGGCGGCGCGGGCGGCCTGTTCGATCTGGTCCTGGGTGGCGTCCGGGAAGCCGTAGGCGATGTTGGAGCGGACGGTGTCGGAGAAGAGGAAGCTGTCCTCCGGGACGAGCCCGATGGCGGCGCGCAAGGATGCCTGGGTGAGCTCGCGGACGTCGTGGCCGCCGATGAGGACGGCGCCGTGGGAGACGTCGTAGAAGCGCGGCAGCAGGAGCGAGACGGTGGACTTGCCGCTGCCGGAGGCGCCGACGATGGCGAGGGTCTCGCCGGGTTCGACGGTGAGCGAGAAGCCGTCGAGGACAGGCCGCTCCGAGGCTCCGCTTCCGAGGTCTGCGTCTGTGGCGGAGGCGGAGCGAAGCGGAGCGTATCCAAAACGCACGTCGTCGAACTCGATGCCGGCCGGGGCGTCTGCCGGCAGCTCCTTGGTGCCGTCCTGCATCGAGGGCTCGGTGTCGATCAGCTCCAGGACGCGTTCCACACCGGCGCGGGCCTGCTGGCCGACGGTGAGGACCATGGCGAGCATCCGGACCGGGCCGACGAGCTGCGCGAGGTAGGTGGAGAAGGCGACGAACGTGCCGAGCGTGATCTCGCCGCGGGTGGCCAGCCAGCCGCCGAGGGCCAGCATGGCGACCTGGCCGAGCGCGGGCACGGCCTGGAGGGCCGGGGTGTAGCGGGAGTTCAGCCGGATGGTGCGCAGCCGCCCGGCGAAGAGCCGCCGGCCGACCTCGCGGAGCTTCCCGGTCTCCTGGTCCTCCTGGCCGAACCCCTTGACGACCCGGACCCCGGAGACGGCCCCGTCGACGACTCCGGCGACGGCGGCGGCCTGGCCCTGGGCGTACCAGGTGGCGGGGAAGAGGCGTTTACGGGAGCGGCGGGCGATGGCCCAGAGCGCGGGCGCGACGGCGAGGGCGACGAGGGTCAGCGGCAGCGAGAGCCACGCCATGATCACCAGGGACATCAGGAAGAGCAGGACGTTCCCGATGGTCATCGGGAGCATGAACAGCAGCCCCTGGATGAGCTGGAGGTCGCTGGTGGCCCGGCCGACGACCTGCCCGGTGGAGAGCTCGTCCTGCCGCTTCCCGTCGAGCCGAGTGATCGTCGTGTACATGTCCGTACGCAGATCGTGCTGGACGTCGAGAGCCAGCCGGCCGCCGTAGTAGCGGCGGATGTAGGTGGCGATGTAGACGAGGACGGCGGCGCCGATGAGGAGGCCGGTCCAGAGCGCGAGCGAGCGGGTGCGGTCGGTGACGACGTCGTCGATGATCACCTTAGTGATCAGCGGCACGAGGGCCATGACGGCCATCCCGGCGAGCGAGGAGCCGAGCGCGAGCACGACATTGCGCCGGTACCGCAACGCGTACCCGGTCAGCCGTCGGCCCCACCCCTGTTGCTCTGCGCCCGTCACGCGTTGCCTCCTGCTTCCGAGCTGTACGACCTGATCTTCCGGAAGGCACCAACGCGGCGGGGAGCGGATTTCATCCCTCCGCAACAAAGGAGGGCGCTTCGGGACCACGACAACCGCCGAGAGGAGATCACCCCTTCGGGTGACTGCGCAGCGAAGACAGGCGGCATACACTGGAGCATCTATACGTTTGGATATATGGATACGCCCTATGTGATCGAGATCGAACCCGAGGTCCGGCTATGGCTGATGAACCTGCCGTACAACGACTTCCTGGTGGTCGAGCACGTCGCCGAGCTGCTGCGGGAGATCGTTCTGCTTACCGTCTTCCGCAAGACCCGGCGGCGGCAGACGGCCGAGGTCGCCCGCGCCAAGCGCGCCAAGATGCTCTGCCAGACCGAGCACCCACCGGCTCACGATGTGTACACGCGCACAGCCGACGAGGAGAAGGAGAAGCGGGAATGGTCAGCCACGCACGCTGGAAGCTCGCCCGCGACGAGAAGGTCGCCCAGGGGATCGCCGAGGACCCCGAGGTGGAGCGGCGCCGCGAGGAGATCTCTCTCGCGTTCGACCTCGGACAGGCCGTGTACGACCGGCGGGTCGACCTCGGCCTCTCGCAGACCGAGCTGGCCCGGCGCGCCGGTATGACGCAGCCGCAGGTCTCGAAGCTGGAGCTCGGCGGCACGGTCCCGACCGTGCCGCTGCTGGCACGGCTGGCCCGCGCCATGGAGGCGGTGTTCCGGATGGAGCTCTTCGGGAGCAGCATCCGCGTGACGTTCACCGACCTGGACGGAACCACATCGGAGGAGGCCGACGCAGAGCCGTCCTCCGCGGAACACGTGTCCGCGTCCGCCACCGAAGCGGAGACGGACGCGGACACGGACACGGAGAGGACGGCGGCCACGGGCTGAAGGATTCGGATCGGCCTACAGGTGCGTCGGCTCGAACATCCGCAGCAGGGCCGGGAGCACGACGACGGAGGGGCCGGGCGCCGTCAGGGCCTTGGACAGGTCCGTGGCGAGCGTCTCCGGTGTCGTCCGGACCGCCGGTACGCCGAAGGACTCGGCCAGGGCGACGAAGTCCGGGCGGGACAGTTCGGTGCCTGTGGTCTCGCCGAAGGCGCCCGTCATGTACTCGCGCAGGATGCCGTAGCCGCCGTCGTCGACGATCAGCCATGTCAGCGGCAGGTCGTACTGACGGGCGGTGGCCAGCTCCGCGATGGAGTACATCGCGCCGCCGTCGCCGGAGACCGCGAGCACCGGCGTCGTCGGATCGGCGGCGGCGGCGCCGATGGCCGCCGGGAAGCCGTAGCCGAGGCCGCCCGCGCCCTGGGCGGAGTGCATGGTGTTGGGCCGCCGCGCGTCGAACGCGGACCAGGCCCAGTAGGCCAGGATCGTCATGTCCCAGAAGCTGGGCGACGCGTCGGGCAGCGCCTCGCGGACGGCGGCGAGGACCTGCTGCTCCAGGGTCAGCTCCTGGGCGTCGATCCGGACCCGTACCTTCTCCAGCACCGTACGCACGCGCTCGGCGGCGTCCGTGTCCGCGCGCCGCTCGACCGCCTCCAGCAGGTCGGCCAGTGCCTCGCGGGCGTCGGAGTGAATGCCGAGCGCGGGATGGTTGGACTCCAGCTTTCCGGCGTCGGCCTCGATCTGGATGACCCGGCCGCGCGGCCGGAAGGTGTGGTAGTTCGAGGAGAGCTCGCCGAGGCCGGAGCCGACGACGAGCAGGACGTCCGCGTCCTCCAGGAAGTCGGTGGTGTGCCGGTCCTCCAGCCAGGAGCGCAGCGAGAGCGGGTGCTCCCACGGGAAGGCGCCCTTGCCGCCGAAGGTGGTGACGACCGGCGCGTCGAGCTTCTCGGCCAGCGCGCGCAGTTTGCCGGAGGCGTCGGAGCGTACGACTCCACCGCCCGCGATGATCACCGGCCGCTCGGCGTTCGACAGCAGGTGCGCGGCGGCGATGGTCAGCTCGGGCCGTGGGTAGAGCTCGCGCGGGGTGGCGTCCATGGGGCTGACGACCGGCAGCGTGGTCTCGGCGAGGAGCACGTCCTGCGGGATCTCCACCCAGACCGGCCCGTGCGGAGCGGTCAGCGCGGACTCCCAGGCGGCGGCGATCGCGGACGGGATCTGCGAGGCGGCGCGCACGGTGTGGACGGACTTCACGATGTCGCGTACGGAGGCCTGCTGGTCGCGCAGCTCGTGGAGGTAGCCGTGCCGCCCGCCGCCGAGGCCCGCCGTCGGGATCTGGCTGGAGATCGCGAGGACGGGCGCGGAGGCGGCGGCCGCCTCCTGGAGCGCGGCGAGCGAGGTGAGCGCGCCGGGCCCGGTGGAGAGGAGCAGCGGCGCGACCTCGCCGGTGATCCGGCCGTAGGCGTCGGCGGCGAATCCGGCGTTGTTCTCGACGCGGAGTCCGACGTACCGCAGCGAGGAGCGGCGCAGCGCGTCGAACATGCCGAGCGCGTGCTGACCGGGCAGGCCGAAGACGGTGGTCGCGCCGAGTCCTTGGAGCGACTCGACGACGAGGTCACCGCCGGTGCGGCCGGGCGGCGGGGTCAGGACGGCGGCGGCCTGCGCGGCGGTGAGCTGCGGCCGGTCGTCGTGGTCGTGGCTCACTTGGCGTCCTCGGCGCTCTTGGGGCTCCTGGAGGCCGCGATCTGGCGGGACATGATCGTCGTCAGCTCGTACGCGGTGTGGGAGGCGGCCACGGAGGTGATCTCGGCGTGGTCGTACGCGGGCGCCACCTCGACCAGGTCGGCGGAGACCAGGTGGCAGGAGGAGAGGCCGCGCAGGATCTCCAGCAGCTCGCGCGAGGTGAGGCCGCCGGCCTCCGGGGTGCCGGTGCCGGGCGCGTGCGCCGGGTCCAGGACGTCGATGTCGATGGAGATGTAGAGCGGCCGGTCGCCGATGCGCTGGCGCAGCTGGTCGGCGATCTCGTCCACGCCGCGCCGCATGACGTCGGCGGAGGTGACGATGCCGAAGCCCATCTTCTCGTCGTCGGTCAGGTCCTGCTTGCCGTAGAGCGGGCCGCGGGTGCCGACGTGGGAGAGGGCGGAGGTGTCGAGGATGCCCTCCTCGACGGCCCGGCGGAAGGGGGTGCCGTGGGTGTACTCGGCGCCGAAGTAGGTGTCCCAGGTGTCCAGGTGCGCGTCGAAGTGGAGCAGCGCGACGGGCCCGTGCTTCTTGGCGACGGAGCGCAGGAGCGGCAGGGCGATGGTGTGGTCGCCGCCGAGGGTCATGAGGCGCGCGCCGGTGTTCAGCAGGTCGTCGGCGGCGGCCTCGACGGTCTCCACGGCCTCGTTGATGTTGAACGGGTTGGCCGCGATGTCGCCGGCGTCCGCGACCTGCGCGAGGGCGAACGGGGAGGCGTCCTGGGCCGGGTTGTACGGGCGCAGCAGGCGGGAGGCCTCACGGATGGCATTGCCGCCGAAGCGGGCGCCGGGCCGGTAGGAGACCCCGCTGTCGAAGGGCACGCCGACGACGGCGACATCGGCCCGCCCGACCTCGTCGAGCCGGGGCAGCCGGGCGAACGTCGCGGGCCCGGCGTACCGCGGGACGCGGGAGGAGTCGACGGGGCCGCGCGGCGATTCGTTGCTGCTCATGGGGGTGGGGTGCCTTTCCTTCGGTTTCGTACGGTGTCAAGTGTGCGGGCAATTCAGCCCGTCCGGCGATCGAGGACATCTTTTGCGCCCGCCTGATCCGGCGCGAGGGTTCCGTCCTCAGACGCCGGACAGGCTGGAATCGCGCCCCGCCAGCCGCTCGCGCCAAGCGGCGAGCACGGCCGCATCCGTAGGCGGCGTGGCCAGTGAGACGACGACGTACACGGCCAGCGACGACAGCAGCCCGTAGTAGATCGGCTGGTTGGCGAGGATCCCGTACACCGCCATCAGCCCGATCACCGCCACACCTCCCACGCACACCGCCGCCAGCGCACCCGCCGCCGTTCCGCGACGCCACAGCAGCCCGCCGAGGATCGGCACGAGCAGCCCGCCGACCAGCAGGTTGTACGCGACGGTCAACGCCTCGACCACGTCGTTCAGCGCGATGGCGATCAGAATGACCGCGATGCCCATGATGAGGATGAACACCCGGTTCCCCTTGACCTCGTCATGCGGTTCACCGTCCCCGCCACCTCCGTCCCGCACCACGACCCCGCGCAACCGCGACCAGATGTCGTTGTTGGCGACGGTCGCGCAGGCGATCAGCGCACCGGACGACGTCGACATCACGGCAGCCAGCGCCGCGGCCAGCACCAGCCCCCGCACGCCCATCGGCAGCTCGTCCTTGACGATGGTCGCGAAGGCGGAGTCGGCGCTCGCCAGGTCCGGGTACATCACCTTGGCCGCGGTGCCGATGACGGCTCCGGCGATGGCGTACACGAGGCAGTACGTCCCCGCCACCGTCCCGCCCCACCGCGCCGTGCGGTCGCTGCGCGCGGTGAACACGCGCTGCCAGATGTCCTGACCGATGAGCATGCCGAAGGTGTAGATCAGGACGTACGTGAAGATCGTCTCGCCGCCGATGCCGAGCGGATCGAAGTACTCGGTCGGCAGCTGCGCCTTCATCTCGCTGAAGCCGCCCGCCTTGACGACGGCGATCGGCAGCAGGAGCAGCAGCACGCCGATGGTCTTGACGACGAACTGGACCATGTCCGTCAGCGTGATCGACCACATGCCGCCGAGCGTCGAGTACGCGACGACGATGGTGCCGCCGAGGACGATGGCGACGGTCCGGTTCACGTCGAAGAGGACGTCGAAGATGGTGGCGTACGCGATGGTCGAGGTGACCGCGAGCATCAGCGTGTACGCCCACATGACGACGCCGGAGATGATGCCGGCCCGTCCGCCGTAGCGCAGGTCGAGCATCTCGGAGACGGTGTAGACCTTCAGCCGGGCGATCCGCGCGGAGAAGAAGACGGAGAGAGCGAGCAGGCCGAGGCCGATGGTGAAGACCATCCAGGCGCCGGAGAGGCCGTACTGGTAGCCGAGGCCGACGCCGCCGATGGTGGACGCGCCGCCGAGGACGATGGCGGCCATGGTGCCGGAGTACATCGCGGGCCCGAGGCGGCGCCCGGCGACCAGGAACTCGCTCTTGGACTTGGCGCGGCGCATGCCCCACCAGCCCATGGCGAGCATGCCGGCCAGGTAGACGACGATCACGGCGTAGTCGACAGCCATGGGCTTCCCTCCGTCTCGCGCAACAGGTGCAGTGCGGGTGGTGCAGGTGCGAGGAAGACGGTAGGTGGCCGGAAGCCGACGTTGAAGTGTACGTTTCCTCCACTCTCACCGCCGAGAACGGACGAACCCTCCATGCCGACGCCTACCACCGCTCCGCAGCCTCCCGCTCCGCCGATCCCTCTCACCGAACTCCTGGCGAGCAAGGAGCTGGGCCTGCGCCGGATCGCGGGCCCGGCCGAGGCCGAGCTGCTCTGGGTGCACACCTCGGAGATGGCCGACCCGTATCCGTACCTCCTCGGCGGTGAGCTGCTGCTGAGCGCCGGAGTGCTGCTGACGGACCCGGACCACTATGTGGCGCGGCTGGTGGAGGCAGGTGCGGCGGCGCTCGGTTTCGGCGTACGGCCGGTGTACGAGGCGGTCCCGGAGGCGCTCGTCCAGGCGTGCGACCGGCACGGACTGCCGCTGCTGGAGGTGCCGCCGGAAACCCCGTTCACGACGATCGCGCGGGCGGTGTGGCGGCTGATGGCTCAGGCCCGTCACCGGGAGCTGCGCCGGGTGACCCGGGCCCAGCAGGCCCTGGCGACGGCGGCGGCCCGGCCCGACCCCGTACCGGCGGTCCTCCACCAGCTCGCCACGCGGCTCGGCGGCCGGGCGGTGCTGCTGACGGCGCGGGGTGAGGAGGTCCACGCGGCGGGCCGCCGGCCGCCTCCGGAAGCGGTGGCCGCACTGACGCGCCTGGCCCGTGTGGTGGCCCGCGAAGGTCCCGGCTCCCCGGCCTCGGCCACCGACGCCCACGACGGCACGCACCTGGCGGCTTACGCGCTCGGCGGCGGCGAGGGTCTCGTCCTGGCCCTGGCGACCCGGCAGCGGGAGTCCGGCGACCACACGGTGGCCGGCATCGCGGTGGTCCTGCTCTCCCTCCTGGCCGCCCCGCACCAGGGCGCGGACGCGGCGGACCGCTCGGCGGCCCTGGTACGGCTGCTGCTCGGCGCATCGCCGGAGGAGGTGGCTCCGCTCCTGGCCCCGACCGGCCCCTGGACGGTGATCCACGCCCGCCGCACGGACGGCACCACGCCGGACGGCCTGACGGCGGGTGCGCTGGGCGCGTCGCTGGGCTCGGCGCTGGTGGACGCGGGCCGGAACGACGACGACACCGTACGAGTCCTGCTCCCGCCGACCACCGGCGAGGCGCCCCCGCAGGAAGGCGCCAACGAGGAGACCGCCGAAGAGCCCCCGCAACCCTCCACCGTGCCGCCACACCCCGGCTGGACCCTCGGCGTCTCGGCTCCCACCCCGCTCGCGGCCCTGGCCTCCGCCGACCTCCGCGCCGCCCGCGCCCTGGCCCACGCGGAGGCGACCCGCACCCCGCTCACGGCGGACACCCGGGCCACCGGCCTGGCCGCGTTGATCCCGCCGGACCAGGCCGCCGCGCACGCCCGCACGCTCCTCGCCCCGCTCACGCCACCGCTGGCCGACACCCTGCGCTGCTGGCTCTCCCTCCACGGCAGCTGGGACCGCACGGCGGTGGCCCTCTCCGTCCACCGCAACACCGTCCGCCAACGCATCGGCCGGTGCGCGCAGTTGCTGGACGTGGACCTCAACGACATGGACGTACGGACGGAGTTGTGGTTCGCACTGCGGCAGGAATAGCCGCCGGACGCGAGGGCCGGCGCCCTCAGGTGTACGGACCGCTCACCCATGCCTTATGTTGCAGTGGCAAAGGGGGATCGCATGGCACGGGATTACGACAGCCAGCTGCTGGAGTCGGTGGGAGTGCGCCGGCGCAGGATGCGGGACGCCCTGCTGTTCGGCGTGGAACGCGCACGGCGGACGGCGGACGAGCGGCTCGGCAAGGTATTCGCGGGAATCGCGATCACGGCCGTGCTGTGTGCGGGATGCGTGGGGTGGTCCTTCCTCCAGCACACGCTGGACAAGCAGAAGGCCGAGCAGCAGAAACAGCAGCAACGACAGGCGCAGCAGTACGGGCAGTCGCTGCATTAGTGGTGAGCACCGCTCCGCATTCTCTGTCAGAGATGGGAAAGAGCTCACAGTGCCTTATCAGGCAATTGGCCCGAAATTTCGGAAAATCACGATGATAGGTTTCCGTAAGTGGTGAGCACAGCAATGACGTCCCGCTCCGAGCTGAGCCGGGTGACCTTGGTCGGCGAGCGGCGCCGGGCCGACATCGTGCTGCCGTCGGACACTCCCATCGGCCAACTACTGCCGGACATCCTGCAGTTGCTGGACGACCGGGCCGCATCGCGGCCGCTGACCAGGCAGTTGATCACCTCCGACGGCTCGGCCCTGCCGCACGAGAGCACGCTGGCCTCGGCCGGCATCAGCGACGGCGCCGTGCTCCGACTGGTCAGGATCCACGCCGCTCCGCCCGCCCCGGTGGTGCACGACGTCACGGACCAGGTGGCCGACACCCTCGATCTGCAGGCCTGGCGCTGGCGTCCGGCCGCGCGCAGGGTCGCCGCGGGTGCCTCGACCGTGGCGTTCGCGGTGGTCGCGGCCCTGCTGGCCCGGCGCGAGTTCCCGCTCGACGCGCTGGCCGGCGCGCTGGCCGTGGTCACCGTCGTCCTTCTGGTGGGCGGCGCGCTCTGCGCCCGGATCGGCGCGGGCAACCGCGGCCTGGCGACCGCGCTGCTGTTCGTCTCGGGCGGGCTCGGCGTTCTCACGGCCTGGACCGCCGCCGACGCCTACGGCTGGTCGGGACCGGCCCGGCTGGCCGCGGTGGCGGCGGCGGTGGCCCTGGCCCTGCTGCTGCTCGGCTTCTTCTCGCCGCTGGGGCGCGGCGGCCTCATCGGGGCCGGGGCCACGACCGCCGTGACGGCGGTGTGGGAGGCCGTCGCCGCGGTGGAGTCGGATCCGGCCCGGCTCGGCGCCGTGATGGTGGTCTTCTCCGTGGTGCTGCTCGGCATGCTGCCCCGGCTCGCGCTGATGGCGTCCGGGCTCACCGCGCTCGACGACCGGCGGTCGGGCGGGGTGTCGGTCAGCCGCCACGACGTCTCCAACGCACTGGCCGCGACCCACCGCGGCCTCGCGCTCGCGACCGTGGTCACCGCCGTCTCGGCGACCGCGGCGGGCTGGCTGCTCACTCTGGCCGCGCAACCGACCGTGTGGACGGTGCTCCTGCCGTCGGTGGTCGCCGTCGTCCTTCTGTCGCGGGCCCGCGCGTTCCCTCTGGTGGCCGAGGTGGTGGCCCTGTTCGCCGCCGCGGCGGTCCTCGTCGTGCGTCTCGTCATGCTGTGGATGGAGCAGGCTTCCGGCGGCGCGGGACCCGTGCTCGTCCTCGGCGTGGCAGCGCTGCTGCCGCTGCTGGCCCTGTCGGTGGAGCCTGCCGAGCATGTACGGGTGCGGTTGCGGCGCACCGCCGACCTGGTCGAGTCCATCGGCATGGTGGGGCTGTTCCCGCTCGCCGTCGGCGTGTTCGGCATGTACGGGCAGCTGCTCAACAAGTTCTGACAGGGATGCGCGGGTGCTCCGGTCGGGGCATCGCGGCGGAGGAGAAGGGCAGACATGCCGAACGGGGACAACTGGCAGGGCGATGTGCTGCGCGATCTGCGGGGCGCCTCCGGGCCGCCGGCGGCGGGTCCTGGCGGGCCGTCGCCGTCCGTACCGCCCGCTCCGCCCAACGCGGCGCAGGCCTCCGGAACGGAACGCATACCCGCGCCGACGCAACCGCCCGCACCCGCACCCGCATCTGCATCTACATCTGCATCCCAGCAGACGCCCGCGCCGCCTCGTCCGCGGCGGCCCTCCGCTCCCGATTCACGAGCCGTGGTGGACACCGCGCTGAGCGGCACGGCACGCCGCCCGCAGCGCGGTGAGCCGGTCGGCGTACGCGTCGCCCGAGCCGTGCGCCGGATCGTTTCCTCCTCGGCGGCGCGCGAGGTCGCCGAGCTGACCCGGACCGCCGAGACGCTCCAGCAGCCGGTCACGACCGGGCGGCAGATCGCCGTCACCTCCATCCGGGGCGGCGCGGGCAAGACGACCGTGGCGGCCCTGCTCGGCACGGCGTACGCGCACTACCGCCAGGACCCGGTCCTCCTGGTCGAGGCGGATCCGGCACTCGGTTCACTGCCGCTGCGGCTGGGCGCCGATACGGTGCGCTGGACCACGGCCGATCTGGCGGACATCGTGGAGCCGCAGATGTCGCTGCTGGACGTCACCGGCTACCTGGTCCAACTCCCGGAAAACGCCTGGCTGTTGCCGGGAAGCCAGGGACAGATCGGTGCGATGCTGGACACGTCCGCGTACGAGCGGGTCATGGTGGCGCTGCGCCGCTACTTCGGTGTGAGCGTCGTGGACTGCGAGACGCTGCCCGCCGAGGTCGCCCGGGTCGCGCTCTCGGCCTCCCAGGCCCGGGTGCTGGCCGCTCCGGCGACCCTGGACGGCGTCACGAGCACGTACGCCGTACTGCAGTGGATGCAAGGGCTCCCCCGACACATGATCGACGGCACCGTCGTCGTGCTCTCCACCATGGTCGCCCGGCCCGGGATCGACGTCGAGGCGGCCGCCGAGAAGCTCAGGTCCACCGGCGCGGGCGTCCATGTCCTGCCCTACGACCGGCACTTGGCCTCCGGTGGCGTCCTGCGTACCGAACTGCTCGCCCGACCGACACGTCTGGCCGCCGCCCGGCTCGCCGCCGAGGTCTTCCAGCTCTCCCAGAAGCGCCGGTGACCCCGATGCCGTGCGTGAACCACGAGCCGACCGCGAACGTGGGACGAAGCCGATGAGCACCCGACTGATCCACCGCCCCGCCCGGACCACCCGCCCGCCGGCCGCTCCCGCGCCCCGCACCATCGAGGCCCCGCCGAACCTCCCGGAAGGAAAGGCGGGCAACATCGCGATGTCGCTGCTGCCGGTCGCCGGGGTCATGTCGTCCGTCGTGATGATGACGGTCGTCCGCAACAGCCAGTTCGCCGCGCTCGGCGCGATCATCCTCGTGGTCACCGTCATCGGTTCCGTCGCGCTGCTCTTCTCGCAGCGCGGCAAGGCCCAGCGCACCCGGCGCACGCAGCGCGAGGCCTATCTCGCCTATGTGGAGGATCTACGCGAAGAACTGTCGGCCGAGGAGCGCGAGCGGCGCGAGCGGGCGGACGTGCTGAACCCGCCGCCGTACGCCCTGTACGACATCGTGCGCGACCCGGCCCGCCTCTGGGAGCGGCGGCGGGTCGACGACGACTTCCTGCGGGTGCGGGTCGGCACGGGCGAGATGCCCGTACGGGATCTGCAGATAGCCGAGCCGGGGTCGTCGGTGCTCACGCCGCCCGACCTGTTCATGCTCAACGAGGCCTCGGCGCTGGTGAAGCGGTTCCGCAACGGCACCGAACTGCCGCTCACCGTCCCGCTGGACCGGATCGGCAACGTCAGCGTGATCGGCCCTCGCGAGGACTGCCTGCGGGTGGCCCGCGCGCTGCTCGTCCAGACCGCCGCGCTGCACGCCCCCGACGACGTGGCCATCGCCCTGGCCGCGCCCGGCGACCGGATGGCCGACTGGGAGTGGGCCAAGTGGCTGCCGCATCTGCTCGACACCGAGCAGTTCGACGGCCCGGTCGCCGCCCGCCGCATCGCTCCCTCCGCACCTCAGCTCGCCCGGCAGCTCGGCCCGGAGCTGCGCCGCCGGGCCTCCTACGCGGCCGAGGTCCGCCGCGGCCTGGCCGGACGGGACGCGCTGTCCATGAACTCCCGGCTGCTCGTCGTCACCGACGGACACGGTGAGGACGCCGTCGACCTGCCGCGCCCGGATGACGCCGTCGGCCTCAGCGAGATGGGCGTCACCGTGCTGCACCTGCTGGAGCGGCGGGTGCAGGAGCCGGGGCAGGTCAGCGTACGGATCACCGTCGACGGCACCGGCGTGGCCATCGAGGACCTCAGAGCCCCGGAGCCCTTGGAGGCGCACGGCACGGTGGACGAGGCCGGGATCCCGTTCGCCGAGGGCCTGGCCCGGATGCTCGCGCCGCTGCGGCTGTCCGCCGAGTCCCTGGCCGACGCGCCGCTCTCCGGGCCCGTCGAGTTCGCGGCGATGCTCGGCATCGACGACGTGGCCCGCCTCGACCTGGACCGGCTGTGGGCGCCGCGCGGCGAACGGGCCTTCCTCCGCGTCCCGATCGGCATCAGCGACTCCCACGAGCCGGTGCTCCTGGACCTCAAGGAGTCCTCGGAGCTGGGCATGGGACCGCACGGTCTCTGCGTCGGTGCGACCGGTTCCGGTAAGTCGGAGCTGCTGCGGACGCTCGTCCTCGCTCTGGTGGCCACGCATCCGCCGGAGGATCTGGCGCTGGTGCTGGTCGACTACAAGGGCGGCGCGACGTTCGCGCCGTTCGCGGAGCTGCCGCACGTCGCCGGGGTCATCACCAACCTGGAGAACCAGGCGGGTCTCGTCGAGCGCGTCCACTCCTCGCTGGCCGGTGAGGTCAAGCGGCGCCAGCAGGCACTCAAGGACGCGGGCAACGTCGCCGACATCGGCGACTACGCGGCCCTGCGCGCCGAGAAGCGGCCGGACCTGGATCCGCTGCCGCATCTGTTCGTGGTGATCGACGAGTTCGGTGAACTTCTCACCGCCAAACCGGACTTCATCGACCTGTTCCTCTCCGTCGGCCGGATCGGCCGCTCCATCGGCGTCCACCTCCTGCTCTCCAGCCAGCGCATCGAGGGCGGCAAGCTCAAGGGGCTGGACACCTACCTCTCGTACCGGCTCGGGCTGCGGACCTTCTCCGCCGACGAATCCCGTACGGTCCTGGACACCACGGACGCCTTCCACCTGCCTCCGCTGCCCGGCTTCGGCTATCTGAAGGTCGACACGAGCCATTACGCCCGCTTCAAGGCCGGTTACGTATCAGGTGGCTACCGCGGTCCGGTGCGCAGCACCGAGGCCGAGGAGACCGGCCCGCTCGCGCTGCCGTACGAGGCGTTCAACACCCTGGCCGGCCCGGACGAGGCACAGCGGACGGCCGAACCGGCCTCGCGGCGCCGCGAGACGGGCCCGACGGAACTCGGCGTCATGGTCGAGCAGCTGACCGGCGCCGCGCCGCCCGTACGGAGCATCTGGCTGCCTCCGCTGCCGACCGCCACCGCGCTGGACACCGTCGCCGGTCCGCTGGACATCGGCCCGCACGGGATGCGGCTGGCCGGAGCCGGGCAGTCCGGCAGGCCGGTGCGCGTCCCGGTCGGCCTGCTGGACGACCCGGCCAAGCAGTGGCAGGGCCAGTGGTTCCTGGACCTCACGGTGGCGGGCGGCCACGTGGCGGTGATCGGCGGACCGCAGTCCGGCAAGACGACGCTCCTGCGCACCCTGGTCCTCTCGCTCGCGCTGACCCACACACCGCGCGAGGTCGGCGTCTACGGTCTCGACCTCGTCGGCGGCGGCCTCCAGGCGCTCTCGGGGCTGCCGCACGTCGGCGGCATCGCGGGCCGCGCCGACCGGGAGCGGGCCGCACGCACCGTCGAGGAGGTCCGCACCATGCTCGCGCTGCGCGAGGACCTCTTCCGCGAGCACGGCATCGACTCGGTCGAGCAGCTCCGCACCCTGCACGCGGCCGGCCGGCTGCCCGAGCTCGCCTCGGCCGAGATCCTGCTCGTCATCGACGGATTCGGCGCGCTCCGCGACGACTTCGACGAGCTGGACGACGCGATCGCCGACATCCTCAAGCGCGGCGGCGGCTACGGCATCCACGTCGTCGCGGGCATGCTGCGCTGGAACGACGTCCGGATCGCCACCCAGTCGAACTTCGGCACGCGCGTCGAGCTGCGGCTGAACGACCCGAGCGAGTCCAGCATCGACCGCAAGCTCGCCGAGACCCTGTCGCCGGACGAGCCCGGCCGCGTCCTCACCGACGGCAAGCTCTTCGCGCAGGTGGCCCTCCCGCGCACGGACGGAACGGCCGACGTGACGGATCTCGGCGCGGTGCTGGAGCGTACGGCCCGCTCGGTGCGGGCCACCTGGAGCGGTGAAGTGGCGCAACCCGTAAGGGTGTTGCCGCACATCCTGGAGCCTCACTCGCTGCCGGGCCCGGCGGCCGAGCCCACCCGCGTACCGATCGGACTCGACCAGTCGGCGCTCGCGCCCGTAACTCTGGACCTGTTCCGGCACGACCAGCACCTGCTGGTACTCGGGGACAGCGAGTGCGGCAAGACGAACCTGCTGCGGACGGTGGCGCACGGCCTCATCGACCGTTACGGCGAAGACGAGTTGGTGTTCGCGGTGATGGATCCGCGGCGCTCGCTGCGCGGCGTGGTCCCGGAGGAGTTCAACGGCGGCTACGCCTACAACCCCAAGCTGTGCATGGGCCTTTCGATGGGCATCGCCACCGAACTCGAGAAACGGCTGCCCGACGAGAACGCCCGCCTGGAGGATCTGGAGCCCGGCAACTGGGGCAAGGGTCCGCGGATCGTCGTGCTCGTCGACGACTACGACGTCCTCACGACCGCCGGTCAGTCCCCGCTGGCCGCGTTCCTCCCGTACATCCCGTCGGCGGTCGACATCGGCCTCCACTTCGTGCTGACGCGCCGGGTCGCCGGCGCGTCGCGCGGTATGTACGAGCCGCTGGTGCAGGGCCTGCGGGAGTCCGGGGCCTCGGCGCTGCTGATGACCGGCGACCGCAGCGAGGGCCAGCTGTTCCCCGGCGTGTACGCCTCCCAACAGGCGCCGGGCCGTGGTGTGTTCATCCGCCGGGGCCAACCGAACCGCCTGATCCAGACGGTGTACGCGCCGAGATGACGTACACCGCCGCCGGGCCCATGACCGCCCACCGCCGAACGACGAAGGACCGGACGACCACCTCATGACCAAGGACGTCATCGCCCTCACCGCCAAGATGCCCGACCCGTGGGCCGTACTGGCGGGCCTGCTCTCCGGCGGCCCGGACAAGCTGGTGGGCACGCGCGGCGAGGGCGCGGTGATCCAGCTCTGCGACTCCGAGGGCCGGCCGCTCGTCTCCGTGGAGGCGCCGCTGCTGGTCTCCGTCGAAGGCGAGGCCGAGCGGCTGCTCGGGACCACGGCGCCGCCGGTCCCGTACTGGTGGACGGAGGCCCGCGCCACCACGGGCGTCGCGGAGGCGGAAGCGCTCGCAGGCACGTTCGCGACCCGGCTCGCCTCGCTCGTGGGCGGCTCCGCCTGGCCTGCGGACGCGGCCGGCTCGCTCACCGTGGTGAAGACCGACGGCGTGAGCGTCGCGCCGGAGCCCGCCGCCGCGCAGCCCGCGATCGACGTCCTCACCGAGCGGGTCGCGGTCGTCATCCAGGACCGGCCGGTGGTGGCGATGACGGCGTGGCTCTCCGACGCCTTCCGGGCGGCGGCCGAGGCGGGCCTCGGCCTCCAGATCGTCAGCCCGGCGGGCACCACGCTCTCTCCCGCCGTACGGGACACGTTGGGCGGCTGGCCGTCGCGCTGGATCGTGCAGGACGAGCGGGACGGCTACTACGACGGCCTGACCGGTGCCGTACTGCGCTGGCAGGACGGCATGTTCGCGCCGGTCGCCTCGCCGGACGCGACGGAGGACGACCCGCGCACTCCGGTGGCGGCCACCTTCAAGGAGGTCCACGACTCCGGCGAGCGCCAACTCGCCCTGACCTTCCGGATGGTGCACCCGGCGGACGACCGGCTGGTGCTGGGCGGCGGGCTGGAGACGGTGTGGCGGGAGCTGACGGGCGAACCGCCGGCCGGCTGGGGCACGTCGGAGCCGGCGACCTTGCCGTGGTCGCCGCGCCGGCTGACCGACGTGGCGCACGAGCGGGCGCCGGAACCGACCTGGTTCGTCGTGGTCGGCCACCGGGACCGGCCGGCCATCGCCACCGTACGGATCACGCGTACGGAGGCAGGCGTGGAGGAGCACGTCACGCTCGCGTTCGGTTACGGCAGCGACTCCGGCTCCGGCACCGGCTCCGGCTCCGGCTCCGGCTCCGGCGAGGAACTGCCCCTGGACGCGCTGCCCGCCGCCGCCGAGGCGCTCGCCACCCGCCACCACCTGCAGTCGATGCTCGTACAACTTCGCAAAGCACGCCGCGATGTGGCCGTGCCGCCGCGCTTCGAGGGCCCGGGAGTTCCGCTGGCCTTCGTACTGGGCGCCGAGGAGGTCCGGACGATGCCGGGAGACCGGGCCCGCCGCACACCGCTGGCCGAACAGCCGGTGACACTCGGCCCGAGGACCCGGCCCGCGCTGTACTACCCGCTGCCCGGTGACCCTTCGGACCTGTCGGGCTGGCAGGAGTACGAGCGGCTGGTGCGCCACCTCAAGGGCGCGTAGGACGAGGTGGCCGATGTCATGGATTGGTCACAACGCCACTCTGGCCGATTGCAGATTGCAGTCGTGACGTAAGGATTGATAGACATGAATCCGAACACGCATGCGCTCGTTCGAGGTGTTGGGGGAAGACGATGAAGTTCGACATGGGGACCTCGGTCCTTTCGACGCTGATCTCGCATTCGCAGGGTGCGAGTACGGATCTGGGGACGCTGATCCGGCAGCTCATCGCGGCGGCCGAGCCGCTGGAGGGCAAGTTCAACGGAGCGGGGAAGGTCGCGTTCGACGACTTCAAGAACCGCTCGGACGAGATCACCGCGGCGCTGAACGCTTCGCTGTCGGGGATCCTGGGCGGCCAGTCCGGGATGGACGCGGCGTTCGGTTCGGGTGACCAGGAGCAGGGCGAGAACGCGAAGACGCAGATGGCGTCGGCCAATTTCGACGCGGCACGTTTCGGCGGCCGTTGAGCCTGCCGACACGCAGGATTTTCGCATTTCACCACGGGGACCACGGGGAGTGATGGTTGATGGGCAGCACGGACCGGCGTTCGTACGACACGGGTGCCTCGACGGAGGTCCAGGGCAATATCCAGCTGGTGATCGCGCAGTTGGAGCAGGTGATCACGGCGCGGGACACGCAGGTGAAGGCGGCGATGAACGATTTCGCGGCCGATGGTGTGGCGGATGAGTACCACGGCAAGGAGCTGCGGTGGAACGCGACCTCGCAGGAGGTCAAGAACATCATCCAGCTGCTGCGGACGACGCTGGAGAAGAACGACGGGACCGCGTCGCAGACGCTGGCGCGCGCGAAGGCCGCGGTCGACGGCATCGGCTGACCCGGCGGCCGGCGTGTGCCGGTGGCGGGTGGTCCGGGGTCTGTTCCAGGGAGCCAGGAAGTACGGGGGTGGGGCGTCGGTGTCGGCGTGGGATATCAAGCCGCAGGGTGTGCAGGGTCAGTTGAAGGTCGTGGGTACGCATGCCGGTGATCTGGAGAAGGCGCTCGGCGCGTTCATGACCGACCTCTCGGAGGCGGCGACGGCGGCGGGGACGGCGGTGCCGGGTACGGCGGCCAGTACGCCGCTGCACGGCCCGGTGGCACCGGGACAGGCGCCGTTGTCGCAGGCGGCGATGGGCCCGGTGGCGGCCGCTCTGGGGCAGTACGCGCAGGCGCGGCAAGCTCAGTTGAAGTCGATGGCGGAGCGGATCCAGGCGGCCGTACTCGGGGCGGCGACAGCGACGAACGAGTACGTCGAGGGCGACCTGGAGACCGCCAAGCAGGCGCAGGACGCGGCGAAGTCGGTGCGTCTGGACGTTCTCAAGGACATGGGGGCCGGCAAGTGAGCGAGGACCAGCCGGTCGTCCTGGAGGGCATACCGGTCTTCACCGGCAACCTCGCGCTGCTGGACACGAAGGTGACCTCACTGGCCAAGGACGGGGAGAAGATCTCCTCGGCGGCGGCCGACATCCACAGCAGCTTCGGTGGTTTGCAGGCCTTCTACAAGGCGCCGGAGGCCGACCAGTTGTTCGCGACGACGAAGCCGGTCGCCGATCGCGGGGCCTCGCTCAAGGCGGACCTGGCCACCATCACCGGTGCGCTGAGCGCCTACTCGGACGACGCCCACCCCTTGGTGGAGAAGCTGAAGCGGCTCAAGCGGGAGGCCGGCGCCTTCCTCGTCAAGGTGGACGCGGACGACAAGTGGCGCGAGGACGGTGACCTGGTCGAGGAGAACAACAACCGCCGCGCGGAGATCGCCGAGACCTGGGCGGCGTTCCAGGCGGTCGAGCGCGCCTGCCACAACAAGATCATCAGCTTGGTGCCGGGCGGCACGCGGCTGAAGGTGGACGACGGTTCCGGCGGCAAGGGCATGTACGGCTACGACGCCGAGGCCCTCAAGCACGCCAAGGGCCTGCCGTGGGGTGACCCGGTGAAGGAGTCGACGCCCTGGTACCACGTCCATGAACACCTGTGGGACTTCGGCAAGGGCGTCGTCGTGGACGGTGTCTGGGGCACGATCAAGGGCCTGGGCACGCTGGTGGGCACCGACGGCTGGGAGTCCATGAAGCAGGCCTGGACCGGTCTGGCCAAGCTGGCCACCGGCGTTGTCATCTCCGCGACCCCGTTGGCGGCCGCGTTCTGGCTGACACCGGAGGACAAGCTTCCCTCGTGGCTGCGGGACTCCCGCACCGCGATGAAGGAGACCGGGAAGGCGCTGCTGGCCTGGGACCAGTGGAGCGAGAACCCTGCGCGCGCGGCGGGCGCGGTCACCTTCAACGTGGTGACCACCGTCTTCACCGGCGGCGCGGGCGGCGCGGTCGCCGGCGGCGGCAAGGCGGCACTCGCCGCGAAGGCCCTGTCCTTCGCGGGCAAGGCGGGCCGGGCCATCGACCCGATGACGTACCTCTTCAAGGGCGCGGGCGCGGGCCTGACGAAGATCAGCGACGTGATGGCCGGCCTCAAGGGCATGGGCACCATCGAGATCCCCACCCTTCCGCCGGGCGCGGTCACGCTCCCGGACGGCGCCTTCAAGCTGGCCGACGGCACCCTGCACCTGCCCGAGGGCGCGGCCATCCCGGACGGTGCGTTCGAGATCCCGAAGGGCGCGGTCAAACTCCCCGAAGGCATGAACATCCCCGCCGGAGCGGTCGACCTCGGCGACGGCGTGGTCCGCCTCCCCGACGGCATGACCCCACCCGCAGGCTCCCTCCCCATCCCCGAAGGCGCCCTCAAACTCCCCGAAGGCACCACCGCTCTGCCGGGCAACACGGTCAGACTGACCGACATGGACGGCAACGCGGTCCACATCGACGCCGAAGGAAACCTCCTCAAAGAGGACGGCACCCTCAAGCAACACCACTCCGCCGCCCCCGGAAACAACCCGACAGACGGCGCCCCCATCAGAACCGACGCGGACAGCCCACTCCCCCGCACCCCCGCCGAGGAATCAGCCCTGGTCGGTGCCGAAACTGGTCGCGGTTCCGGTAGTTCCATGGAAAACCACCTGCCCGACAAGGCTTTTGGTGACGGAACTCCATCCGCTTCCCGCGGAAACCCTGACGAGGGCGGGCCGAACAACGGCCTGGACGACGGGTCAGCCAGCGCGCACAAGAGCGACATGGCTTCCCACGACACCTCGTCTCCTGAGGCACCGACGGGCAGCCACGATAACGGCGTGCCGACCGATCACGGTAGGGGGGCCGACATCTCGCACGACTTGCACCCCGATGCCGCCGCGCACCTCGATGCAGCCGACATGGGAACCCGGCGCGACTTCGAAGCGCGAACCTCTCCCGAGTCGACAATCCCCCACCCGCCCAAGGAACCTGGCGACCTGGTTCTGAGTACTGGCGATCCGGTGTACTTCCGCGAGGGCAGGACGGCTATCGGATATGACAGAAGTACACTCATCAACTTTGAACTCGTCCGCCCTCTGGATGGATATCATGACGTCGTTGTGCATGGGAACGCCCAGGGGTTCTTTGAACCTGGCCGAGTGAACGAGGCAGGGGTAGGATTTTCCGCCGGCGATACCCACCCGACCCACATCGCCGAAGCAATCCGGGCCAACCCAAGCTACGACGGCGGTCCCGTGCGGCTCGTTTCTTGCCACACCGGGACGGCCGCAAAGGGCGCTTCGGACAATCCAGCAGCACAGGCGATCGCCAACGAGTTGGGCGTCCCCGTCATGGCTCCCACGAACAAGGTTGGCGTCAGTTCAAGGCTGGGCCCCGGACAGACGCCCGTTATATTTGACGGTGGATACTGGCGAACTTTTCTACCGTGGGTGCACTAAGAGGGGAACTACAGCATGAAGATTGCAGGATTTTTTCAGGAGCTCTGGCCGAAATCCTTCGGAGAACCTGTCGGCAGCGTACGGGAATACGTCGAAACAATCCCCTACCCAGACAGCAAGGAAGTCACCGCATACCTCCTCGCAGGCCACGAACTGTTCAGCGTGATGGGGTCTTCCGCTGATGTAATGGGGTCAGAAAGAACTATCCTCGGCGGAGATTCCATCTTCAGCGACGGCGAATGGATCTGGCGAGGTGACCTCTGGTTCTATTTGCGCACCTATCACGTGAGGCTACCAGCCGAGTTTCTCGCGCATGCAAGGAACAACAACTATGTGATGCCCGCCGAGGATGAGGCTCAACTCACCATGCTGGCCAAGTCAATCCAGAAGAAGCTGTAACACTTCCTGCAGTCCGGAAGTCAGCCAGGCCTGGAGGTGGCGTAGGCCGTGACGGCGTCCCGCTGGTACGCAGCGAGACCCGGCGCGACGGCCTCGGACGCGGCCCGCCACTGCTCGTTCTCCACGCAGGAGCGCCCGATCGCGCGGAACTCGTCGGCGGAGACCGGGTCAGCTCGGTGAGCGCCCGGAACTGTCCGTCGATCTCCGCCAGTACGGCGTCCTCGCCCGAGTCCGCACCGGCGGCCATCAGCTCTGCCAGCCGGACCATCAGCGCCGTACGCTCACGCTGCCCGGCCTCCGCCTCCGCGGGACTCATCCTGGCGGCCCGCCGCGCGCCCGCCTCGGCGAGCACCGGGAAGGCCCGCAGGTTCTCCTCGTACGGGAGGACTGGGCGAGGCCTATGGATTCATGGTGAAGCAAGGCACCCGGGGGACCTCCAGACCATCATCGCCGAGATGAAAGCTCGTCCCTATCTGTGGCGTTCTGGTGCGGCGATCCGACGGGAATGGGCCGCAGGCATTATGTGGAGTGGACTGTTGAGGAGGACGTGCGCCTGGGGCGGCAACACTCGACCGGCCACTTCATTTTTCCCGGGGTTGATGAGGAGGAAGACGGTCGGATCGTCTTCCGAGGGCGGCTGGGCCTGACGGGCGGTGGTGGAGCCGTGCTGGAAGTAGCCGGGACCCACATCCTGTTCGTCCTCGCCGACCCGCGGCCATCGAAGGCTGTCGATGGAACGTGGGTCGAAGTTCGTGTGGAGCGGAACAGCGTCAGTCTGTGGCCCTACCTGAACGCTCCTTAAGCGACGCGTACGTCAGCATCGGCCTGGTGTTACGCGTCGCTTACGCCTCGGACGGTCACTGACGCACAGCTCAGTGACCGCTCCTTCATTGCAGACGACCGAATAGTCGGGGCCGACGACTCTCTGTCGCCGTGCGGCCGAGCAGCCTGCGTAGACGTCCCTCGGGCACTGGGTGGCCAAGCAGAATCGCCTGTTCCTTCTTCAGCCGTGTGAATCGATCGCGGGTGTACTCCATCAGCCCCCGCCCCGGGAACGGTATGACCGACAGGTGCTCCTCGTAGCGGCCCTGCGCCCACCGCGCAGCCGTGATCTCGTAACCGGAGACGTGGGCGCAGAGTTGGAGCAGGACCGGAGGCATCTCCTGTTCGATGAGGAGGTCCGCCTTGGTGACCACCACGTCCCGCATCGCCTGGATGTTGGGGATGAAGACCGTGCTGGCCCACGTGCGCCACTCGGCAAGTTCCTGTTCTGTGGGTGGTATGTCGTGGTCGAAGGGATCGCGACCGTCGGGTCGGGCATGGCGCTCGGAGAAGGTGTCGTAGGTCCTGCTGTTGGCCTCCATCAGCGCGAACAAGGGCCCGTAGAAGTCGCTCAACTGCAGGTTGACGCGCGCCAGACGAGCTTGCCGTTGTGCCAGACGTACACCGTTGAGGTACGTCGCCAGATAACCGACGAGTGCCAGCGCGACGGTCACGATCAGAGTCGTCATGGCAAATGATGCTAGGTGGCGCCGGCCCCCGAACAGCCGGCCCCGACTCACCGGTCCAGGTGCCCTGGACAGCCGGCGCCGGCCGCAGGTGCTGCGCAGACCGCTTCAGGTGTCGGGCCAGGTCCTCCCGCACGAGGGGCGGCCTCTCGCCCGGAGTGAACCAGAGCAGCACGTCTTTGTCCGGACGAAGCGGTCCGGATCGTCCAGGCCCCGGAACCGGGTGCCGACCGCGATGCCCGCCGCCTCCTGGCCGGTCAAGAACTCCCGCTCGAAGAGCTCGATCAAGGTGTCCCGCGCACTCGAGTGGAGCGCGTACAGCCGGAGTTCGACGATGGTTACGCGACCGCCTCCGGTCAGCCGGACGCGGAGTTGTGGAAGGCCTGCGGTAGACCGTACGAAGCCCTCCATGCGCCGGAGGCTGGAGCTCGTCCCCTGACACCTCCTGTCAGGGGACGAGCTCGGAGAGAACCACCGTGCGCGCCACCCGCCTCATCTCCCTCCTGCTCCTCCTCCAGAATCGCGGCCACATGACCGCCGACGAACTCGCCGCCCGGCTGAAGGTGTCGGTCCGGACCGTCTACCGCGATGCCGAGGCGCTCGGCGCCGCCGGGTTTCCGCTGTACGGAGACATCGGGCACGGCGGCGGCTACCGCCTCCTCGACGGGCGACTGTCGGTCGTCGAAGCGCGCTGACAGCCCCCGGAGGCAACGACGGCAAGCGGTGATCAGCTCGGCAGGTCCATCACGCGGCACTCCGGGAGCATCGACGGCCCAGGACTCAGGAAATACCCCACCGAAGCCGGCCACACGGGCGCCCGGCCGTCCAGGGCTGACAGCCCACAACAGCCGCCGCGCAGACGATGCTGCAGGTCTCGGATCCGCCCGCCGCGCCGTCGAGCCCGTGGACCCGAGCGCAGCCCTGCCCTGCCCCCGGGCTCTCCGTGAAGACCACGGCATGGGATTGTCATACGGGCATACCGTCGACCTCTCCACGACTGAGGCTCGCGGCGCCTTCATCCCGACGGCGGCCGCCGAACCCACACGCTTACGCGACACGAGCTCCGGGCTCCGTGTCGCGCGAGGTGACGGAATTGCCGCGGCGCCGAAAGGCCGGAGCGCCACGGCGGCGGGCCACTGCCCAAGACGCCGCTTATGCGGCTTTCAAAGGACATGAGCTTGTCAGTGAGTGTTCCAACATGGTCCACTCTGGCGATATCGCGATGTACTGACAATCGTCATGGATCGCAGGCCGGGCCGAAGCCAGATTCGATCGACCGGCCCCGGAGGCGATCATCGGCGCCATCCGGTGATGCCTCATGAACAAGGAGATCCGCACGGTGCCCGTCCGCCGCCTCACGCATGCCCCGCGGCCCACGTCCGCCGACGTCCCGCCCCAGGCCGGCCCCCGCGACGGCACGCCCGGCGACCACGGGAAGGGGTCCGCCGGGCCGGCGGGTGGCGCGAATCTCCGGCTCGACATCCAGGGTCTGCGGGCGGTGGCCGTCACGCTCGTGGTGCTCGGGCACTCGGGGGTGACCTCCGTGGCCGGCGGATACGTCGGCGTGGACGTGTTCTTCGTCATATCCGGCTTCCTGATCACCTCGCTGCTGATCCGGGAGTGGAGCCGCGACGGCAAGATCTCCCTGGGCCGCTTCTACTCCCGCCGGGCGCTGCGCCTGCTGCCCGCCTCCACCTTGGTCGTGCTGGCGACGCTGGCGGGCTCCTGGCTCTTCCTGGGACCGCTGCGCTTCGCGGACTACGCCAAGGACGCCATCGCGTCCGCCTGGTACGTCGTCAACTTCCGGCTCGCCGAGGCCGGGACCGACTACTTCAACACGGATGTGCCGCCCTCACCGTTCCAGCACTTCTGGTCGCTGGCGGTCGAGGAGCAGTTCTATCTGATCTGGCCGATCGTGATGATCGTCGCCCTCAAGCTGTTCCGGCGACGGGCCCTGCTCGCGATCCCGCTGATCATCCTGGCCGGCGCCTCCTTCGCGCTGAACCTCCACCTCACCGAGACCGCTCCCTCCTGGGCCTACTTCGGTTCGCAGGGCCGGATCTGGGAGCTGGCGGTCGGCGCCCTGCTGGCTCTCGCGGCGCACCGCCTGAACGACATCCCGCGCCCGGTCGCCGCGGTCCTGAGCTGGGCCGGCCTGGCCGCCATCGCCTACGCCGCCGTGTCCTTCGACGAGGGCACGCCCTTCCCCGGCCACCACGCCGTGATCCCGGTCGCCGGCGCCGCGGCCGTCCTCGCCGGAGGCGCGGCGGCCGGCCGCTACGGCGCGGGCGCCGTCCTCTCGCTGCGGCCCGCCGTCTGGATCGGCGGGCTCTCCTACGCCTGGTACCTGTGGCACTGGCCGCTGATCGTCATCGTGCCGGCCGCCGCCGGCTTCGGTGCGCACGACGGTCCGCTGCGGCTGATCGCCGCGCTGGGCGGCATCCTGCTCGCCTGGGGAACGCTGCACCTGGTCGAGGACCCGATGCGCTTCCACCGCGCGTTCAAGGCCCACGCCGTCCGAGGGCTCACGCTGGGTCTGGGCCTGTCGGCCGTCACGGCCCTGGTCGCGGTGCTCACCCTCCAGTACCCGCCGACCCTGGACCAGGGCGCCGCGCGGCAGAACACCGCGAAGACGCTCGCCACCGCCCCCTACCCCAGTGCCGCCCTCACCGAGTTGCTGGCACAGCCGGTGGAGAAGCTCCCGGCCAACCTCGAACCGAGCCTGCGCGAGACCGCGGACGCACGGTCCGCGGTCTACACCGACAGCTGCGCACTCACCATGACCGGTACGAAACAGACCAAGCCCTGTCTGTACGGTGACAAGGACGCCGACCGCAGTGTGGTCCTCTTCGGCGACTCGCATGTCGCGCAGTGGTTCCCGGCGCTCGACGCGATCGCCCGCAAGCACAACTGGCGGCTCTACTCCTTCACCAAGAACGCCTGCAAGGTCTCCCAGGTCACCATCGAGTGGCAGAACGGCCCGTACTCCACCTGCGACGACTGGCGGGCGGAGACCATCAAGAAGATCCAGAAGCTGGAACCCGAACTCGTCATCACGTCGAGCTCCAACTCCGCCAAGCTGTACGGCGAGGGCGACCTGGGCAAGGAGTGGGGCAAGGGCCAGGCCGAGACGTACCGGATGCTCCAGCGCGGGCGCACCCAGGTGCTCACCGTGCTGGACAACCCCTGGCCGAAGAACAACGCGGTGGACTGCGTGGCGGTGAACCCCGACGACCTGGCGTCCTGCGCGCGCCCCCGTTCGGAGGCCGACCCCAAGCCCGAGGTCACCCGGGCGATCCGGGACGCCGCCGCCGCCGAGGACGTCGCGCTCATCGACCCGTACAACTGGGTCTGCGCCCCGTCAGGCACCTGCCCGGTCGTGGTCGGGAACACCCTGGTCTACCGGGACTACGGCCACCTTGCGGACGGCTACATCGAGGCCCTCACCCCGGTGGTGGAGGACGAACTGCTGCGCCTGTTCGGGGAGAACTTGAGCAAGCGCCCGGGTAACTGACACCCGCGCCGCACCCGACAGGAGCGCACGCGCGGCCGAGCCGGTCGTCAGGCGGCGGCCTGCGTGTGCCCGTGTTCTGCGCGGCAGTCGCGGCAACGGCCGGGTGTGGGTGAGCGGAAGGCGCGTTCGCAGCCGTCGCAGGTCTGGAACGGGGTCACGACGACGCGCGGACGGGTGGGGGCGGTGAGGTCGTCGGCGCCGGGGAGAGGCGGCGGCAGCAGCACGGTGAGGCGGTGTTTGAGGAGTTTGGCGGGGTGGCGGACGAGCTTGGGCGGGTCGTTGGTGAGGGCGTGGCGGATGGTGTCGGGGTGGGCGTCGCGTTCGAGCCAGGCCGCAACTGCCGGGGCGAGTTGGCGGATGTCGTTCTCGGAGAGCGTGAACTGCGGTGCGTGGCGGCGGAGGTCGCTGAGGAGCGCGGTGGCCGCGCGGTACAGCTCGGCGGTGAGCTCGCGGGGCTGAGGCAGAAGCGGGCGCGGCGGCTTGGGTGCGGTGGGATGCGGGACGAAGGGTGCGTGGTCCTGCGGCGCGTGCTCGTGTTCGTGTTCGTGCTCCTGTTGTACGTCGGGGAGTACGGGTGCCTGCGGTGCGGCCGGTTCCGGTGCGGGGCGCTCGGGCTCCGGTGGTTCGGGCGCGGGATCCTGCACCGGCGGCGGGGTCTGCGGTTCGGCGGGACGCTGCGCCGCAACTCGGGGTCGTAGCAGCGCCGTTGGCTGGTTGCAGAAGACCGTGCGGGTGACGATGCGGCCGTTGGGCAGACGGGTACGGGCTCGTCGCAGGTAGCCGTGGGCCTCCAGTTCGCGCAGGGCCGTGGCGATGAGCTTCTCGCCTTCGCGGAAGCGGGCCGCGAGCGCTTTGATGCCGATCTCGGTGCCTTGGGGCAGCGACTGGATGCGTACGGCGAAGCCCACGGCCGGCGTGCTGGGCGAGGTGGTTGCCGACGACGGTGAAGCGGTCGGTGTGCGGGATCACGATCTGGATCACGCCACGGGCCGGAAGAGGGCCGGGAAGATCTGCCAAGGCGCGCAGGAGGGCAGTACTCTGCTGGGTATCCATCGGGAAGCGTTCTCTTCCTTGGTGGTCAGGCCCTCGATCGGGATTGCAGTCCCGGCCGGGGGCCGACGTATGTCTGACGACTGATGTCTGGTGGCGTGAGCATATGCCTGCCAACCGGTGCGAAATCCAGCTGAGTTGGCAAAACTCACCCGTGTGGGTGACGCGCCCTAGGGATGCGTCAGGTGGAGGACGGGTTGGGTTGGGTGGGGTTATTTCTCTAGTTCTTCAAGTAGTTGATGTCGCTCGCCACCGCGTCGCGGCCGGGCACGATCCGGTGGGCGGTTTGTGCCGGAAACCGGATCGTGCCCGCGCACGACCCGGTCGGAATGAGTACGAACGTACGCCGTTACCGTCAGGGCAGCAGCCGCGTGAGCCCCTGGCCTGACGGGTGTTCGTCCCCGGAGTCGTCAGGAATCCCGAGCCTGAGCCCTCGGCTCCGGGCGACCCGGTGCACGTCCCGCAAGGAGTGGGTGAGGGCCTCGCTGACGTGGCGGAGCTGGATCTCGGTGGTCTGGTCGTCGGCCAGCATGTCGTCGGCGTGGTCCAGCAGTTCGAGCGCCATGCTCAGCTGCTGCGCCTCCACCTTGTCGGCGGCCTGCGAGACCCGGCCGGTGCCGTTGCCGACGACATAGCAGGGCCTGCCGCCCATGCCGGTCCAGGGAAGCAGGCGAGCCTCGTTCGGTGCTTTTTCGTTCATCAGAAGTCAACTCCGTGACAGGCGAGGGTGAATTCTTCGCCGAGTAGCGATCTCCTCACAGAGTGAGACCGACGTGGCTAGGCTCGCCAGAGGATTTGGAGTGACATCGCGCTTGTCGCACGGGAGTTGGCTGTGAGTAATACCTATGGTGAATGGTTGAAGTCTGCGCGTGAAGCGGCCGGGCTCACTCAGCAGGAGCTGGCGACGCTCGCTCTCATGACCCGGTCGCATATCTCGCACATCGAGGCCGGCCGCCGGGTGC
Organism: Streptomyces sp. NPDC006174; assembly: GCF_040614075.1. Lineage (NCBI taxonomy): Bacteria > Bacillati > Actinomycetota > Actinomycetes > Kitasatosporales > Streptomycetaceae > Streptomyces > Streptomyces sp. NPDC006174. The sequence goes on from NZ_JBEXTJ010000013.1 coordinate 70,380, forward strand.
CGAACGAAGAGGACGCCCGGCGACTGGACATGGTGCTGGGGACAGGGAATGTGCTCACCAGTTTCCGGCCCGGGGCCGAGGACGACGAAGTACTCGCGGACTACTTCGCACCGGTACGGCACCTTGAACAGCAAGCGACGACGATCCGCGAGTTCGCCCTGTCCTTCTTTCCTGGCATCCTGCAGACCGAGGCGTACGCACGTTGCGTTCTCAGCATGGCCTTCCCGCCGCCGACCCCGGCTGAATGTGACAAGGCCCTCGTCGCACGGATGGAGCGCGCGACGATTCTGCAAAACCCGGCGTCACCCGTGGTCTGGGCCATCCTGGACGAGGGGGCACTGCGACGGCCTATCGGCGGGCCGGAGATCATGGCGGAGCAGATCGAGCACGTCATCGCCCTCACCGAATCCAGGCGCATCCGTACGCACGTGCTTCCCATGTCGCTCGGGTATCACCCTCTGCTGGACAGCATGCTGACGCTGATGTGGTTCAAGGATCAGCCGCCCGCCGCCTACAGCGAGGGGGCTCGTACGGGGAAGCTGCACGATTCCCCAGCCGTAGTCGAGGCCCTCCAGGGCCGCTACGATCTTGCCTTGAGCGACGCGATGCCACGGGACGAGACTTTGGCATTCCTGAAGGCGACGGCGAGGAGCTACAGAGGACATGGCTGAGCAGATCACGACCACCACGGCATCGCTCAGTGGCTGGCGCAAGTCCTCCTACAGCGGCAGCGATTCGAACAGCTGCCTTGAGGTCCAGGACCACCACCCCACTGCTGTCCCCGTCCGCGACTCCAAGGTCCCCGACGGGCCGACGCTCCTCATCCCCGCCACCGGATGGTCCGCCTTCGTCACCGCCGTACAGGACGGAACCCTGTAGGCACACACGCGGGCGGGGCGGGACGCGATGTTCCGCGTCCCGCCTCGCCCCGCCTGCCGCGTGTCCGACTTTCAGGTCAGACGCGACGGTGGCGGCCGTAGTACTCACCGGTCGTCCGGTGGAAGTCCGCGTCGCCGACGTGCTTGTCCTTGTCGAACTCCGGAGCGTCCTTGATCTGGTCCTTCGTGAGGTCGATGTAGACCTTCTTGTCGTCCGCGTCGATCCGGCTCACCGTGCCCGCCGGGAGCAGGACGTGCTTGCCGAAGATCCATACGCCGGTGTCGACCACCAGGTACGAGGACGTGACGTCGTCGGAGTGCTTGTCGACCTTGCCGATGCTGCCGTCGGTCGCCTCGACCTTGTAACCGATCAGGTCGGTACCGGCGGTGTGGCCGGCGGTCGGCTGGTAGCCCCACAGGTTCTCAGACATAAAAGACTCCTTCGATCGCACCTGAATGAATATTGGTTCAGCGGACCGCGCACCCTGTCGAAAAGGTGCTCTTTCCGCGCTGCTCATTTCCTGAGCAACCGTTGACAGCCTCGTGCCCGGCACCCCCGGCGCCATGTCTGCGAACTCGTACGTTTTTCGATCCATTTTGCGGGAATTCGATGCACCCGCGTGGCGCCTCCGCGCGGCCCAGATGAAGAATCATGGGTTTCGGATCGGCTGAGGCGTCAACGCTATGAAGGACCGGCCCGTGCGCGCGGACGGGCCCGCAGCACGACCAAGGGTGTTCCAGCATGGGCGTAGAGCGGTACGGCCCTGATCACAGGCTGCGCGATGTGGCGCGGGCGATGCGTGGGGTCATCGAGCTGCTGGAGGTCTACTGGGCGCGGGCTCCGGACGGGTCCTCGTCCGTGTCCGCGCCGCAGCTGCGGGTCATGTACGTGCTCGAACGCCGTGAAGGCATCAATCTGCGGCAGCTCGGTGCGGAGCTGGAGGCCGCGCCGTCGTCGGTGAGCCGGCTGTGCGACCGGCTGGAGGCGCTCGGCTTCGTACGGCGATCCTCCAGCACGGCCAGCCGGCGCGAGGTCGAGCTGCGGCTGACCGGTCAGGGCCGGGTGCACCTGGACCGGCTGCGGGTCCGGCGCGAGGAGCGGCTGGCGGCCGTACTGTCCCGGGCGTCACCGTCCTCGTGGGCCCGGCTGATGGAGGGCGTGGAGGCCATCCGCGCCGCGCTCACCGCCGTACGCGCGGAACCGCCGGACGACGTGGCTCAGCCGTCCACGGGCCCAGGCGCGGAGCGGCACCCTGGCCCAGGCGCGGAGCGGCACCCTGGCCCAGGCGCGGAGCGGCACCCTGGCCCAGGCGCGGAGCGACCGCTCGACCACCGGGGACACCCGAATCCACCACCGCCGTCCGCAGCGGAACAGTCACCCGGCGACCGGGCACAACGACGTACGGGATGACCGCCGGACGCGTGCTGAGCATCACCCTGGACAGCTCCGTGACCGACCGGTAACTTCGAAGGGGAATGAGCAAGCGCTTAGCCATGCCCGGTGAGCGCAGGCGCGTCCACCGACGAACACTTCAGCCGATCAAGGAGGCACCCCGTGCGCCGTACGGTATTCAACGAGGACCACGAGGCGTTCCGGGAGACCATCCGCGCCTTCATCGCCGCCGAGGTCGTGCCGGTGTACGACGAGTGGTTCGCCGCGGGTCAGGTGCCGCGCGAGTTCTACCTCAAGCTGGGTGAGCTGGGCATCTTCGGCATCGAGGTGGACGAGGAGTACGGCGGCGCGGGCATCGACTCGCACAAGTACGAGGCCGTCATCTACGAGGAGACCGCCCGTGCCGGTGTCTCCTTCGGCGGCTCCGGCGTGCACACGCTGCTCGGCCTCCCGTACGTCAAGATGCTCGCCACCGACGAGCAGAAGAAGCGCTGGCTGCCGAAGTTCGCGACCGGCGAGGAGATGTGGGCGCTGGCGATGACCGAGCCGGGCACCGGCTCCGACGTCGCGGGCATGAAGACCACCGCCAAGCTCTCCGAGGACGGCACGCACTACGTCCTCAACGGCGCCAAGACCTTCATCACCGGTGGCGTCCACGCCGACCGCGTGATCGTCTGCGCCCGTACCGCCGCTCCGCGCGAGGACGACCGCCGCTTCGGCATCTCGCTCTTCGCCGTCGACACCAAGTCCGCGGGCTACTCGGTCGGCCGCAAGCTCGACAAGCTCGGCCTCAGGACCTCCGACACCGCCGAGCTGGCGTTCGTCGACGTCAAGGTCCCGGCCGAGGACCTCCTCGGCGAGGAGAACAAGGGCTTCGGCTACCTCGGCACCAACCTGGCCTCCGAGCGCTGGGGCATCGCCTTCGGTGCGTACGCGCAGGCCGCGGCCGCCGTCCGGTTCGCCAAGGAGTACGTCCAGGAGCGCACGGTCTTCGGCAAGACCGTCGCCTCGTTCCAGAACACGAAGTTCGAGCTGGCCGCCTGCCAGGCCGAGGTGGACGCGGCCCAGGCCGTCGCCGACCGTGCGCTGGAGGCCTTGGACGCCGGTGAGCTGACGGCAGCGGAGGCCGCCTCCGCCAAGCTGTTCTGCACCGAGGTCGCGCACCGCGTGATCGACCGCTGCCTCCAGCTCCACGGCGGCTACGGCTTCATGAACGAGTACCCGATCGCCCGCCTCTACGCGGACAACCGCGTCAACCGCATCTACGGCGGCACCAGCGAGGTCATGAAGTCGATCATCGCCAAGTCCATGGGCCTGTAGACAGACGCAGGCCGTTCGGTAAGGACTACGTTCTCTCCATGAGCGCAGCACTCGATTCCCTGCTCGATCTGCTCGACCTGGAGCAGATCGAGCGGGACATCTTCCGGGGCACGAGCCGCAGCGCGGTCGTGCCCCGGGTGTTCGGCGGGCAGGTCGCGGCCCAGGCGCTGGTCGCCGCCGGCCGGACCGTCCCCGCCGACCGGGCCGCCCACTCCCTGCACGCGTACTTCCTGCGCGCCGGCGACCCGGGCGCGCCCATCGTCTACAGCGTCGACCGCATCCGCGACGGCCGGTCCTTCACCACCCGCCGGGTCGTCGCCGTGCAGCACGGGCAGCCGATCTTCCACCTCTCCGCCTCCTTCCAGAGTCACGAGGACGGGCTGGAGCACCAGGCCGACATGCCCGCCTCGCCCGATCCGGAGACGCTGCCCACGGCCGCCGAGATGCTGCCCCGGTACGCGGACCGCTTCAGCGACCCGGGGATGGTGGACCGGCTGATCGAGGCGCGGGCCGCCGTCGACCTGCGGTATGTGGACGCGCCGCCGTTCGGCACGGTGAATGAGGCGCGCGAGCCGCGCTCGCAGGTCTGGTTCCGGACCAACGGCAAGCTCGCGGACGACCCGCTGCTGCACGTCTGCATGGCCACGTACGTCTCCGACATGACGCTGCTGGACTCGGTGCTCCTGGCCCACGGGCGCGGCGGCTGGGCGGTCGGCGACGTGGTCGGGGCCAGCCTGGACCACGCGATGTGGTTCCACCGGCCGTTCCGGGCGGACGAGTGGCTGCTGTACGACCAGGAGTCGCCGTCGGCCTCCGGCGGGCGCGGCCTGGGCCAGGCTCGGATCCACACCGCCGACGGCCGCCTCGCGATCACCGTCATCCAGGAAGGTGTCGTCCGGGTTCCGCGTGGACCGGCGGCGGGATGAGCCCCGCCTGAGGTGTCATCTCGGACATACTCCCCACCATGAGTGACGCGAAAGTCAAGAGCGAAGCCGATGACGGGGAAGCCGACGGCGGGGAGTCCACCTTCACCGTGATCGTGGCGGCCCTCGCCAACCTCGGCATCGCCGTGGCGAAGGCCGTCGCCGGCCTGATCAGCGGGTCGAGCGCGATGCTCTCCGAGGCGGCCCACTCGGTCGCGGACACCGTCACCGAGGTCATGCTCCTCACCGCGCTCAAGCGGAGCGAGAAGCCGGCCGACGAGGACCACCCGCTCGGTTACGGCCCCGAGCGGTACATCTGGGCCATGCTCGCCTCCATCGCCACCTTCGTCGGCGGTGCCGTCTTCTCCCTCTACGACGGTGTGCACACGCTGGTCGCCGGCGAGGAGCTGGGCAATCCGCTCGTCTCGTACATCGTCCTCGGCGTCGCCTTCCTGCTGGAGGGCTACTCGCTGCGCACCGGCGTCAAACAGGTGCGGCGCGAGGCGTCGCGGCTGCGGGTGCCGGACACGTACTACCTGCGCCACACGCCCGACACCGCCGTGAAGGCCGTCGTCATGGAGGACTCGGCGGCGCTGATCGGGCTGCTGCTGGCGGCGGGCGGGCTGCTCGGCGGGCAGCTGACGGGGTCCGGGGTCTGGGACGGGATCGCGTCCTGCCTGATCGGCCTGCTCCTCGTGTACGTGGCCTGGGTGCTCGGCCGGTCCAACGCGCAGCTGCTCATCGGGCGGCCGCTGCCTCCGGCGGTGCGGGCGGGCGTGCGCGATGAGCTGAAGTCCGTACCGCACATCGTCGACGTACTGGAGCTGACCACGCTCATCCAGGGCCCGTCGGAGATCATGATCGCCGCGAAGGTGGACTTCCGGGACATGGCGACGGCCGAGGAGGTCGAGTGGGCCTGCGAGGAGGCGGAGGCGCAGTTGCGGGAGCGGTTCCCGTCGGTGCGGCGGGTGTATCTGGACCCGACGCCGGGACGCGGGCAACGGGAGCGGCGCGCCGCTCCTTGAGGCCTTACGGCGTCAGCTCCGCCACCGCCTTCGCGATCCGCCGCTCCCGCGTGGCGTCCGTCTTCGCACCCTCGACCGACGTGACGTGCGCCTTCTGGCGGCTGGGCGAGAGGGCCGCGAACGCCTCGGCCGCGCCGGGAGCCGCGGCGAGCGCCGCCGCCAGGTCCTCGGGCGGCTCGACCGTGCGCGGCGCGGTGTCGAGCGTCAGCTCCACCTCGATGGCGTCGCCGCCCGCGATCCCGGTCTCCTTGCGCTTGTCGGAGCTGAACGGGATGAGGTAGCGGCCGCCCATGGGCGCGACGGTCGAGCGGTACGCGTAACCGTTCACGGTCACGTTCACCGGCGGGCGCTTGCCGGCGCCGAGCGCCTCGACCACGTCCTCCGGCACCTCGATGCCCGTGTTGTTGCCGCTCAGGAACATCGTCGTACGGAACTTCATGGCTCAAGCCCTTCGTCCACGTCGGCCGCCTCCCGGAGAGGCGGCCGTTGTCTTTCAGGGAAGACGCCCGCCCGGCCGGAAACTCATCGGGGCCGCCGGAACCTCTACGCCGCCGGCTCCTGTGCGGGCTCGGGCTCGTCCTCCAGCAGGCCCGCCGCGTGCAGCAGGTACTCCGTCATCGGGTCGTAGAAGCGCGGGTCGGTGACGTGGTCGTCCAGCGGCACGGTGACCTGGAGGGTGCCCTCCGCCTCGCCGAGGAAGAGGGCCGGGTCGTTGCAGTCCGCGTAGCCGATCGCGTCCAGCCCGCGCTGGCCCGCGCATCCCGCCCAGCCGTGGTCCGCGACGACGAGGTCGGGCAGCGGGCGGCCGAGGTGCGCCATGGCGTCCAGGATGGCCGCCATCGGGGCCGGGGAGTGGGTGTGCCAGAGCGTGGCGCCGCGCTCCAGCATCGCGACATCGGCGAACTGGAAGACCATGCCCTCGTCCGCCATCAGCCCCGACGGGATGCGGACGATCTCGCAGCCCGCCCGGCGCAGCGCGTCCGCCGTCTGCCGGTGCACGTCCAGCAGGCCGCCGGGGTGGCCGGTGGCGAAGAGGACCCGCTCACGGCCGTCCGCGGCCTTGCGCAGACGGGCCGCCATCCGCTCCAGGCCGTCGACCGTCAGCTCGGGATCGATGGTGTCCTGGCCGATCCGGTGCGCGGGATCGTCGTTCACTCCGCAGCGCTCAGCCATCACCGCGAGCACGTCCTGCTCGTCGGTCCAGCGGTCGCCGAGCTCCAGGCCCAGCCAGTAGTGGCGGTCACCGTTGGCGAGCTTGCGGTAGTGGGAGAGGTTGTTGTCGCGAGGCGTGGCCACGTCCCCCGCGATACGCGAACGGACGAGGTGATCGACGAGAGCGGCGCGGCTGGGTATCGGCATGCACCCATTGTGCCGCCCGGGGTGCGGGGCGTGCCTGGTGTCCCGTACGGCGGACGGGCCTGGCGCGGGCTCGGTGTCCCGTCCGGCGGGCGTCGGGCGGACCTGGCGCGTGCCCGGTGGCCCGCACGGCGGACCTCGGGCGGACCTGCGCGTTCCCGGTGTCCCGTACGACGGACAGTGCGGCCGGTGGCCCGGCAACTCTTCCGGGACTGTTCATCCGCGCGTGACCTGCCTCTTCCGCGTCCGGACAGGACGGCCGCTCGAATGGGAGCACTCAGAGGTCTGGACCAATCGAACCACGCCAATCCGGTGTCTCAATCCGTCCGTTGCCGCGATCTTGTGACCTGATGGCGGAGCTGCGGCCGGGTGCGGAGGTCGTCCCGAAGCCGGGCCGCACAGGAGCCAGAACCTTCCTGGCCGGGCTCCGCTCTCCCGCCGGTGTGCTGCCGCGCCGCTGGCCCGAGACGCTCGCCGCCTCCGCCGTCCTCCTGCTCACCGGTCTGCTCGCCTCGGGGTGGGTCAACCCGATGCTCCCCTGGTCGAGCTGAGCCGAAAGGCCTTTGCTGACATGGACTTCCTCCTCGCTCCCGGCCCGCGCCGGAAGCGCTCCACTCCCCCATCGACCGTGCCGCCCGCCCGGCGCTCCGGCGGCGAGTCCGGGCCCAGCCCGCACCGGTCCACGTTCCGGCCCGACATCGAAGGTCTGCGGGCGGTCGCCGTCCTCGCGGTCCTCGCCTTCCACGCCGAAATCCCGGGCCTGGCAGGCGGGTTCATCGGCGTGGACGTCTTCTTCGTCATCTCCGGCTACCTGATCACCGGCCTCCTGGTCCGCGAGGCCATCACCACCGGCCGCATCCGGCTCGGCGACTTCTTCTCGCGCCGGGCCCGCCGCCTGCTGCCGTCGGCCGCCGTGGTGCTCGCGGCGGTCGCGGTGGCCGGGGCCTGGCTGACCGTACCGCTGCGCCGCACCGACCTGGAGTACGACGTCCTCGCCTCGGCGCTCTCGCTCGCCAACTGGCGGTTCATCTCGCAGCAGACGGACTATCTCGCCGCCGGACCCGAGCAGAGTCCGCTGCTGCACTTCTGGTCGCTCGCCGTGGAGGAGCAGTTCTACCTGTTCTGGGCTCCGCTCCTCGCGGTGGTCGTACTGTCCGTCGCCCGTGCGGTGCGGCGCGGACGGGCCGTGCGGTCCGTCGTGGTGCTGGTCACCGGAGCGCTGGTCGTCGGCTCGTTCGCGCTGTCGCTGCACTGGACGGACCGCGCGGTCTCGCTCGCGTACCTCGGAACGCCTTCGCGCGTCTGGCAGTTCGGCGTGGGCGCGCTGCTCGCGCTGCTGCCGTGGCATCTGCTGCGCGGGCCGCGTCCGTTGCGGCTGCTGTGCGGCTGGAGCGGAGCGGTGGCGATCGGCTGGTGCGTGGTGGCGTACGACGCCTCGACGCCGTACCCGGGTCTCGCGGCGCTCGTGCCGACGCTGGCCACCGCCGCCGTGATCCTCGCGGCGATACCGGGACGTGGTGAGCGGAACGTACAAGGTCCTTATGGGATCGGCCGGCTGCTCGCAGGGCGGGCGCCACGGGCCCTCGGACGGCTCTCGTACACCCTGTACCTGTGGCACTGGCCGGTGCTCGTCCTCGCGGAGGCCCGGCTCGGCACGCTCGGCTGGCCGGCGAGGACCGCACTGACCTTGGCCGCCGCGCTGCCCGCGCTCGCCACGATGCGCTGGGTCGAGCGGCCGCTGCGCCGCAGCCGTACGGTCTCCGAACTACCGCGCCGGGGCCTGGCGGTGGGCGTCTCCGCCATCGTGCTGCCGGTCGCGCTCGCCTTGGTGGTAGGCACGGCGACGCTGCACCTGATGGGTCCCACCACGCCGGTCGACGTCAAGGGCCTGCCGCCGGGTGCGGCTTCCGGACCGTCGCTGCTCGGAGCTTCCGGGGCCTCCGCGACGGACGGCCCGGTGGTACCCAACCCGGCCCAGGCCCGCAAGGACTTCCCGCCGGACCAGGGCTGCCAGGTCGCTCCGGAGGTGACGCGCAGCCCGGAGTGCCTGTTCGGCGCGGTGGAGAGTCCGGACCGGATCGTGTTGCTCGGCGACTCGCACGCGGGCCAGTGGTTCTCGCCGATGCTGGCGATCGCCGCACAACGCGGCTGGGCGCTGCAGGAGTTGGTCAAGCAGGGTTGTCCGCTGCCGAAGTTGGCGGTGGAAAGCCCGCAACTGGGCCGCGCCTACCGGGAGTGCGACGTCTGGCGTACGGATGTCCTGGAGCGTCTCCGTACGGGCCCGAAGCCCCGGCTCATCGTGATCGCCTCGCTCAACCGGTACACGGAGGACGACGAACTCCTCGCGGCCGCCTGGGAGAAGACGCTCAAGCCGCTGCGGGCGGCCGGCGCGCCGATCGTGTACATCGAGGCCACTCCCGTACCCGGGACAGACATCCCGGCCTGCGTCTCCGGCGCTCCGGACGGTGCGGCCGCCTGCGCGTTCAGCCGGGCGGAGGCGGTGCCGGCCGATCGGCTGGCGCGGAGGATCGCGACGGGAGCGGTGCCGGGCGTACGGTCCATCGGCGTGAACCAGGTCCTCTGCCCGGGCGACGGCCCGACCTGCCCGGCGGTACGGGAGCGGATCGTGCTCTACCGGGACGACGCGCACCTGACCAACACGGCAGCCGTCGTGCTGACTCCGAGGCTGGAGCGGCTGCTGACGGCGGCCGGCACGGACCCGGTCAGGCCGGCGGGCTCGGGCTGAGGCCCTGGATCCCGACCGCTTCCACGAGGTGGAGGTGGAGCTGGCCGGAGAGCTGCTCACTATGACGGAGGTGGCCCGGACGCTGTCCGCCGCGTGGGGCGTCCCGGTGGAGGCGCCGACGATGACGCTCGACGAGGCCCTCGCGGCAGGCATGCCGGCCTGGGGCGCCGGGCACGTCTGGAGCAACGCCATCCTCCAGCCCGCCCGACCGGAACTCGCCACGCAGCTCGGCATTCCGGTGACCACGTTCGCCACCTGGGCACAGACCCACCTGACGAGAGCCTGGGAGAAACAGCCTCAAGCCGAGGCGGACCGGTCAGGACAGCGGCGGCCGCTTCCGTACAGCAGGCGCGGAAGCGGCTGAGAAACTGTTCTCAAGCCGTGAACCGGACGCGGGCATGGCGGCGACGGTCGCGTTCTGGAGGCGTCACCGCGTGACGTCTTCTGATGGCGCTACGGATCGGCCTGACTCAGGAACAGGTTCTGACCTGACCAGCCTGTGCGTACAACCGTCGGCCGCATTCGTGTGTCTGTTCTAGTGAGCCAGTCGGCTCCTGGATCATTCGGGTCCCGTGGGGCTCTGCCCCGGGGCCTCCTTTCGTTGGGGACACATGCGAATTCGTGCCACCGTGGCCGCCGTTTCCGGTGCCATCGTTCTTTCCGCTCTCGCTGTACCGGCCGCGCAGGCCGATGAGGGGCGTTCCTGGACCCTGCAGCCCGGTTTCCAGGCCGTCCAGCCCAAGGCCGGGGATACGTCGAAGCAGGCGTTCGGCGCGACCGCGAAGGCCGCCCCGAGGATCACCTCGGCGGTCGTCAACGCGGGGAAGCCGATCGTGATCGGCACCAAGGTCAAGAAGACGGTCTCCTTCTCCGCCACGGCCACCGCCGACACCGGCGTCGGCGGCGTTGCCGCGTTCATCTGGACCGGCAAGTCCATCGATGACGAGTACAGCTTCGCCTTCGGCCCCAATGCGACGTCGATTTCCTGCAAGGCCGTCAGCGCGACCACCACGACCTGCAAGGGCACCATCACCCTTGACCCGACGGAGATGATCAACTCCGACGCCACCACCTGGCGCGTCGGCGCTTACGCCGTGACCGAGGAGGGCGACGAGTTCGAGGCCTACGCGGTCTCCAGGGTTGGCGTCCAAAGCTTCTCGCAGCTGACGGTGAACGCCTCACCGGAGCCGGTGAAGAAGGGCAAGATCATCACGGTTACCGGGAAGCTCACCCGCGCGAACTGGGACACCGGCACGTACAAGGGCTACATCAACCAGTCCGTGCAGCTCCAGTTCAAGAAGAAGGGCGCCAAGAGCTACACGACCCTCAGGACGGTCAAGACCAGCTCGACCGGCACCCTGAAGACCACCGTCAAGGCCACGGCCGACGGAACCTGGCGCTACAGCTTCGCCGGCAAGTCGAACACTGCGGCCGTCTCCTCCACGGGCGACTACGTCGACGTGAAGTAGCGCCACCAGGCCGACGCACCAGGACACTGTCCCTCCGAGGCCGCCCGCCTGGAGTCTCGTAGGCGCTGGTGTCGGCGGCGCTTCCGTTCGTGGAACGGTCACGGTGACCGTTCCACGAACGAGTACGCAAAGCTCCCATTCCGGACTCACCGCGCGTGACCTGGGGATTCGGGGATCGAGAACAGCTCTAAGACACCACGGAGAGCACCGTCACCACGGTCACCGCGGAGATCGCGGCCTGGAGGTTGCGGATCGCCTCCCGGACGCTCACGCCCACCCAGTGGCCTTCGGCGATCTGCTCCACGCGCGGGGCCAGCTGCTTCTTCGACAGGCCGGGAAAGGCCTGCGGGTGCATTCCGGTGGCGTGGACCAGAGCGACCAGCGCGCTCGTACGGACGTCCGGCTCGGCCCCGTGCAGCACCACCGAGGCCAGCCGGGCGCGCAGCTCGCGTTCGACGGAGCCGTCGGCCTCCGGGTAGCGGCGTACCGGAAAGACGCCGAGAGCCCGGTGCCGCTCCTCGGTGACCAGGCCGCGGGCGCAGAGGCTGTCCACGACGTCCTGCGAGCCCCTGGCGTGGTCCCGGGTCAGCCAGTCGGCCACCTTGCGGCTGCTGGAGGCCCCGTGGACCCAGCGCGCCAGCCGGTCGAGCCGGCCGTCCAGGAGCGCGTCACCGGTCGGCGACGGGTCGAAGACCTCGACGCGGCCGTTCTTCACCGTGACGCGGCCCGCCATGACCAGCTCCAGGAGCATGCCCGCCGCCACGCCCCAGCGCGCCGCCGACTCCCCTTTCGCCGCGCCGGTCGTGTCGTCCAGCGACAGCAGCATGATCTCTTCGCCCAGCGAGACGGCCATGGTCGGACTCCCCCGTGCTCTCTTCGCTCTCGTCACTCTCTTCGTCCTGATCGGACAGACGTGAAGAACCGGCCCAGGGTTGCCCAACGACTGAAACTCCTGCTCAGGCGGGGTCCACCGACCGCCGGTTCCGGCTCAGACAGGTCTACGGCCACCGACTCCTTGCCCAGACGGGTCCACGGCGTCGGCTCCTGCTCAGGCAGGATGCGCGGCCGCCGCGAACGCTCCGCGCGCCAGCCGGTGCAGCAGCGCGGCGGTGGCCTCGCGGCCGGGTCGGGCCTCCGGGCGGGCCAGGTGCGGGGTGGAGTTCAGCAGGCCGAATACGGCGTGCACGGTGACGCGGGCCTCGTTCTCGGGCAGGCCGGGATAGAGCGCGCGCACGACGCCGACCCAGACCTCCACGTACTCCCGCTGGAGCCGCCGCACCCGCTTGCGGTCCGTGTCGCGCAGCCGGTCCAGCTCGCGGTCGTGGAGGGTGATGAGGGGGCGGTCGTCGAGGGCGAAGTCGATGTGGCCCGCGATGAGCGCGTCCAGGAGCGCCTCCGGGGAGCCGTCGCCGCGGGCCGCGTCCTCCGACACCCGCAGGCGGCCGCCTTCGAGGAGGCGTTCGCTGATGCCGACCAGCAGTTCGGCGAGCATCGCGTCCTTGCCGGGGAAGTGGCGGTAGAGGCCGGGGCCGCTGATGCCGACCGCCGCGCCTATCTCGTCGACGCCGACACCGTGGAAGCCGCGCTCGGCGAAGAGGCGCGCGGCCTCCCGCAGGATCTGCTCGCGGCGGGTGGGAGCCGCGACGCGGGCGGCGGCATGGGTGCTCATGAGGATTCATTCTAGACAGGGTCGTTAGCGGTCGTTAACCTGAGGGAAACGCGTTAACGGTCATTAACAGCACCACGGACACCATGGACATGATCGCGGTACGGGCAAGGGGGCTCGACACGATGCAGCAGGCACCGGTCCTGGCGAGCGCGGCCGATCCCGCCTCGGAGGCCTGGCAGGCCAACGAGGCGGCGCATCACGCGCTCGCCGACGAGCTGGCGGCTCGGCTCGCCACGGCACGGCTGGGCGGAGGTGAGAAGGCGCGGGCCCGCCACGAGGCTCGCGGCAAGCTGCTCCCGCGCGACCGGGTGGACGCACTGCTCGACCCGGGCTCGCCGTTCCTGGAGCTGGCCCCGCTGGCGGCGAACGGGATGTACGGGGACCAGGCCCCGGCGGCCGGTGTCATCGCCGGGATCGGCCGGGTCTCGGGCCGTGAGTGCGTGATCGTCGCCAACGACGCGACCGTCAAGGGCGGCACGTACTACCCGATGACCGTGAAGAAGCACCTGCGCGCGCAGGAGGTGGCCCTGGAGAACCGGCTTCCCTGCCTCTACCTGGTCGACTCGGGCGGCGCGTTCCTGCCGATGCAGGACGAGGTGTTCCCGGACCGCGACCACTTCGGCCGGATCTTCTACAACCAGGCCCGCATGTCGGCGGCCGGGATTCCGCAGATCGCGGCGGTGCTGGGCTCCTGCACGGCGGGCGGCGCGTACGTTCCGGCGATGAGCGACGAGGCCGTGATCGTGCGCAACCAGGGCACGATCTTCCTCGGCGGACCGCCGCTGGTGAAGGCCGCGACCGGTGAGGTCGTCACGGCGGAGGAGCTCGGCGGCGGCGAGGTCCACTCCCGGATCTCCGGCGTCACCGACCACCTCGCGGAGGACGACGCGCACGCTCTGCGCATCGTCCGCAACATCGTCGCGACCCTCCCGGACCGCGCGCCGCTCCCGTGGTCGGTCGAGCCGGCCGAGGAGCCGAAGGTCGACCAGGCGGGTCTGTACGGCGCGGTGCCGGTCGATTCCCGGACGCCGTACGACGTACGCGAGGTCATCGCGCGCGTGGTGGACGGCTCACGGTTCCAGGAGTTCAAGGCGGAGTACGGTACGACGCTGATCACCGGCTTCGCCCGCATCCACGGCCACCCGGTCGGCATCGTCGCGAACAACGGCATCCTCTTCGCCGAGTCGGCCCAGAAGGGCGCGCACTTCATCGAGCTGTGCGACCAGCGCGGCATCCCGCTCGTCTTCCTCCAGAACATCTCCGGCTTCATGGTCGGCAAGGACTACGAGCACGGCGGCATCGCCAAGCACGGCGCCAAGATGGTCACCGCGGTCGCCACCACGCGCGTGCCGAAGCTGACGGTCGTCGTCGGCGGTTCGTACGGAGCGGGCAACTACTCGATGTGCGGCCGGGCGTACTCGCCGCGCTTCCTGTGGATGTGGCCCAACGCCAAGATCTCGGTCATGGGCGGCGAGCAGGCGGCCTCCGTGCTGGCCACCGTCAAGCGCGACCAGCTCGGCGACGAGTGGAGCGCCGAGGACGAGGAAACGTTCAAGGCGCCGATCCGCGCGCAGTACGAGAGCCAGGGCAACGCGTACTACGCCACCGCACGCCTCTGGGACGACGGCGTGATCGACCCCGTGGACACCCGCCAGGTGCTGGGCCTCGCCCTCACGGCCTGCGCCAACGCCCCGCTGCCGCAGAAGGACCCGGCCGGTCCCGGCTTCGGCGTCTTCCGGATGTGAGGAACAGATGACGACGATGTTCGACACCGTGCTGGTCGCCAACCGCGGCGAGATCGCCGTCCGGGTGATCCGGACCCTGCGCGAGCTGGGCGTGCGCTCGGTCGCGGTCTTCAGCGACGCGGACGCGGACGCCCGGCACGTACGGGAGGCGGACACGGCGGTACGGATCGGCCCACCGCCGGCGTCCGAGAGCTACCTGTCGGTTCCGGCGCTGCTCGACGCGGCCCGCCGCTCGGGCGCACAGGCCGTCCACCCCGGCTACGGCTTCCTCGCGGAGAACGCGGAGTTCGCCGCCGCCTGTACGGAAGCGGGCCTGGTCTTCATCGGCCCGCCGGCCTCCGCGATCTCGCTCATGGGCGACAAGATCCGGGCCAAGGAGACGGTCGCGGCGGCCGGTGTCCCGGTGGTCCCGGGCTCGTCCGGCAGCGGCTTGACCGACGCCCAACTGGAGTCGGCGGCCAGGGAGATCGGTACGCCGGTCCTGCTGAAGCCTTCCGCCGGCGGCGGCGGCAAGGGCATGCGCCTGGTCCGGGACGCGGCGGTGCTGGCGGAGGAGATCGCGGCGGCGCGGCGCGAGGCGCGGGCCTCGTTCGGCGACGACACGCTGCTCGTCGAGCGGTGGATCGACCGCCCGCGCCACATCGAGATCCAGGTGCTGGCCGACGCCCACGGCAACGTGATCCACCTCGGCGAGCGCGAGTGCTCGCTCCAGCGCCGCCACCAGAAGATCATCGAGGAGGCGCCGAGCGTCCTGCTGGACGAGGAGACCCGGGCGGCGATGGGCGAGGCGGCCGTGCAGGCGGCGCGCAGTTGCGGCTATGTCGGCGCGGGAACGGTGGAGTTCATCGTCCCGGGCAACGACCCGGCCTCGTACTACTTCATGGAGATGAACACCCGCCTCCAGGTCGAGCACCCGGTCACCGAGCTGATCACCGGCCTGGACCTGGTGGAGTGGCAGCTGCGGGTGGCGTCGGGCGAGCAACTCCCGTACGCACAGCAGGACATCACTCTGACCGGCTGGGCGATCGAGGCCCGCGTCTGCGCCGAGGACCCGTCCCGTGGCTTCCTGCCGTCCGGCGGTACGGTGCTGGCGCTGCGCGAGCCGCAGGGCGACGGGGTGCGGACGGACTCGGGGCTCAGCGAGGGTGTGCCGGTGGGCAGCCTGTACGACCCGATGCTGTCGAAGGTGATCGCGTACGGCCCCGACCGCGCGACCGCGATCCGCAAGCTGCGGGCGGCCCTCGCGGACACGGTGATCCTGGGCGTCCCGACCAACGCGGGCTTCCTGCGCCGCCTGTTGGCCCATCCGGACGTGGTCTCCGGCAACCTGGACACGGGCTTGGTGGAGCGCGAGGCGGAGAGCCTGGTGCCGGACGGCGTTCCGGACGAGGTGTACGCGGCTGCGGCGGCGGTCCGCCGGCAGGCGCTGGAGCCACGGCCGGACGCGGAGGGCTGGACGGACCCGTTCTCGGTGCCGAGTGGGTGGCGTACGGGAGGTGTGCGGGCGCCGTTGCTCTTCCCGCTGCGAGTAGCGGGAGTTGAACCCGTTACGCGGAGCGCTCCGGCTTCCGCAACGGTCACGGCCGACCGGGTCACGCTCGAACTGGACGGCACCGTAGGTCACTTCCACCGCTCCGGCGACTGGCTCGGCCGGGACGGCGACACCTGGCACGTCCAGGACCACGACCCGGTGGAGGCGTCCCTGAGCGGCGCGGGCCGGAGCGGTGCGGACACGCTGGCGGCGCCGATGCCTGGCACGGTCACGGTGGTGAAGGTGACCGTCGGGGACGAGGTCGAGGCAGGTCAGAGCCTGCTCGTGGTGGAGGCGATGAAGATGGAGCACGTGATCTCCGCACCGCACGCCGGGACGGTCACCGAGTTGGACGTCACGGCGGGTTCGACGGTCGCGATGGACCAGATCCTGGCGGTCGTGGCCCCTCGGGAGGACTCATGACCACGCGTCCCCTGCCCATGAAGGTCTCGGCGCCCGGTCTGCCGGCCCGGGTCCGTATCCACGAGGTCGGCGCGCGGGACGGTCTCCAGAACGAGAAGGAGACGGTCCCGACGGAGGTGAAGGCGGAGTTCATCCGCCGCATGGCCGTGGCGGGCCTGACGACCATCGAGGCGACGAGCTTCGTGCACCCGAAGTGGGTGCCTCAACTGGCGGACGCGGAACAGCTGTTCCCGCTCCTGGGCGAGATCGCGGACGTGGGTGACGTATCCCTCCCGGTCCTCGTACCGAACGAGCGCGGCCTGGACCGGGCACTGGCACTCGGGGCGCGGTCGATCGCGGTGTTCGGCTCGGCGACGGAGACGTTCGCCGCGCGCAACCTGAACCGGACGGTGGACGAGTCGCTGGCGATGTTCGAGCCGGTGGTGGCCCGCGCGAAGGCGGAGAAGGTCCACGTGCGCGGGTACCTGTCGATGTGTTTCGGCGACCCGTGGGAAGGCGCGGTGGAGGTGGCGCAGGTGGTCAGGGTCGCGAAGGCGCTGATGGACCTGGGCTGCGACGAGCTGTCGCTGGGCGACACGATCGGAGTGGCGACGCCGGGCCACGTATCGGCGTTGCTCACCGCGCTGAACGATTCGGCCGTCCCGACGTCCGCGATCGGCGTGCACTTCCACGACACGTACGGCCAGGCGCTCTCCAACACTCTGGCGGCGCTCCAGCACGGCGTGGCGACGGTGGACGCGTCGGCGGGCGGCCTGGGCGGCTGCCCGTACGCGAAGAGCGCCACGGGCAACCTGGCCACCGAGGACCTGGTGTGGATGCTCGACGGCCTGGGCATCGAGACCGGCGTCGACCTGACCGAACTGGCCGCCACCAGCGCCTGGTTGGCCACACACCTGGGCCGGCCGAGCCCATCCCGCACGGTCCGCGCCCTGACCTCTTCCCTTTCCTCTTCCGCCTCCCACAAGGAGTGAGTGACCCCATGCCCCTGGACCACCGGCTGACCGCCGAACACGAGGAACTGCGCCGCACGGTCGAGGAGTTCGCGCACGACGTGGTCGCGCCGAAGATCGGCGACTTCTACGAGCGCCATGAATTCCCGTACGAGATCGTGCGCGAGATGGGCCGGATGGGCCTGTTCGGGCTGCCGTTCCCGGAGGAGTACGGCGGGATGGGCGGCGACTACCTGGCGCTCGGGATCGCGCTGGAGGAGCTTGCCCGGGTCGACTCGTCGGTGGCGATCACGCTGGAGGCCGGGGTCTCGCTGGGCGCGATGCCGCTGCACCTGTTCGGCACGGAGGAGCAGAAGCGCCAGTGGCTGCCGAAGCTGTGCGCGGGCGAGGCGCTGGGCGCGTTCGGTCTGACCGAGCCGGACGGCGGTTCGGACGCGGGCGGCACGCGGACGACGGCGGTGCTGGACGAGGCGAGAGACGAGTGGGTCATCAACGGCTCGAAGTGCTTCATCACCAACTCCGGTACGGACATCACGGAGTTGGTCACGGTCACGGCGGTGACGGGCCGCAAGGAGGACGGCCGCCCGAGGATCTCCGCGATCATCGTGCCCTCCGGCACACCGGGCTTCACGGTCGCGGCCCCGTACTCCAAGGTCGGCTGGAACGCCTCGGACACCCGCGAACTGTCCTTCACCGACGTCCGCGTCCCGGCGGCGAACCTCCTCGGCGAAGAGGGCCGCGGCTACGCCCAGTTCCTGCGCATCCTGGACGAGGGCCGCGTCGCCATCTCCGCTCTAGCGACGGGTCTGGCGCAGGGCTGCGTGGACGAGTCGGTGAAGTACGCGGCCGAACGCCACGCCTTCGGCAAGCCGATCGGCGCCAACCAGGCCATCCAGTTCAAGATCGCCGACATGGAGATGCGCGCCCACATGTCCCGCATCGGCTGGCGCGACGCGGCCTCGCGGCTGGTGGCGGGCGAGCCGTTCAAGAAGCAGGCGGCGATCGCGAAGCTGTACTCCTCGACGGTGGCGGTGGACAACGCCCGGGACGCGACGCAGATCCACGGCGGCTACGGCTTCATGAACGAGTACCCGGTGGCGCGGATGTGGCGCGACTCGAAGATCCTGGAGATCGGCGAGGGGACGAGCGAGGTCCAGCGGATGCTGATCGCACGGGAGTTGGGGCTGCCGGGCTGAGCCGACCGCAGCTCGTACGTCCGCCCCGGCTGCCGTGGATCGCTCAACGGCAGCCGGGGCGGTCGCGTCAGCAGGTGGTCACCGGCCACCCTCCGGCGGCACCAGGTCGGGGCACAGCGAATGCCCACACTCGCAGGGCGGCCACCGGAGCGCGGCGCCGGGGACGAGGTCGGCGTCGATGCCACCCTGGCAAGGGTCGGCATTCGGGACGATGAGGACTCCGCCGCTACCCAGCTCCCTCATGATTCGAGAGAGATATTGCCGCCCGCCACTGTTCTTCGCCATCCGAACCCCAGTCTCTCAGTCCTAGGACTATGACGAAGACCACCGTGCGCGTCGTGTCCGACGTGCCGTTCACCTTGTTGCGGCCACCCGTGGTCACCAACGGAACGTTGCCGTAAAGGTAGTTGGTGCCCGGCGTCCAGTCGGTGAACTGCACCGCCACGTTCTGCGTCGATCCGTCCTCGTACTCCACGCTCGCCAGGCCCTGCGACGGGCCGTTCGTCGCCAGGCCGAGGAAGGAGATGCCCGTCGCCTTGACGCCCTTGCCGTTCCCGCCGGCGAGGTTGACGCGCCGGCCGTGCGGGATCCAGTTGTCCGGCCGGCCCTGCTTCGCCTTCGGCCAGGTGAACGTCACGCCCGTGCCGCCGAGCGGCAGCTTCGCGCCCGGTGTCGCGCCCGCCGCCGCCAGCTTCTCGCGGGAGAGGGAGTTGTCGCTGAGGTCGAGCGAGCCCAACCTGCCCTGGCCGTCCGGCGTCGAGCCGATGTCGTTGCGGGCGTCGGAGCCCTCCGTGTACGACGGCGGCACGTCGGCAGCACCCGTACCCCAGGTCGCCGGGGCCGCGCCCATCCTGTACGTCAGCACTCCGCCGGCCCGCGCGAAGTCCTCGTCCAGCCACGACTTCGACGTGGCGCGGCCGTTGACCCTCAGCCCGGTCACGTACGGCCGGTCCGAGGCCGCGCCCTCCGCCTTGATCGTGATCCGGCGGTCGCTGTCCGCGCTGTCGATCACGATCCGGTCGAACATCGGCGAGCTGAGCACCAGGTCGCCGACAACGTTGTCCAAATCCCCTCCGGGCGCAGGCACCACAGTGCTCGGCACAGTTTTCCCGCAGCGGGCCGCCCAGGGGAAGAGCTGGGCAACAGCCCTTGTCCCTGGAGGCGGCGCCCGCTGCGGAGACCGGCTCGCCGTGCTGGGTGACGGAGAGGCCCCATCACGACGGCGGACCGCGCGATCAACGCGGTCCGCCGGGTGTGCCACTGCGCCGGATCTTCGGGAGCTCGGCCGGCCGTCGCCCCCGGAGATCCGGCAAGAGGTGCTAGAGGTGCTAGAGGTGCTAGAGGACCGTTGCGCCGTACGCGCTCAGGGCCTCGGTGACGGGCTGGTAGAACGTCGTTCCGCCGGTACGGCAGTTGCCGCTGCCGCCCGAGGTGAGGCCCAGAGCGGTGCTGCCGGCGAAGAGCGAGCCGCCGCTGTCGCCGGGCTCGGCGCAGACGTTGGTCTGGATCATGCCGTACACGATTCCGCTGGAACCGTAGTTCACGGTGGCGTTGAGGCCGGTGACCGTACCGCTGCGCAGCCCGGTGGTGCTGCCGCTGCGGCGGACGGACTGACCCACGGACGCGTTGCCCGCCGTGGTGATGTCCTGGTAGGAGCCGTTGTACAGGTAGACCCGGCCGTCGGCCGCAGCCGGGTTGGAGTGGCGGATGATGCCGTAGTCGTTGTTCGGGAAGCTGGTGCCGGTACGCGTACCGATGGACCAGTTGGCGCCGATGTTGGTGCAGTGACCGGCGGTCAGCGCGTGGGCCACGCCGCCGACCGACACGTTGAAGCCGAGCGAACAGCGGCTGCCGCTCGTGGTGATGGCCTCACCGCCGGCGATCAGCGGGGTGAACTTGCCGGTGGTGCGCTTGATGGTCAGTTCGGCCTTGGAGTTCGCCAGCGCGCCCTTGACCTCGGCCAGTTCGGCCTTCGACACGGTGCTGTCGATGGTCACGACGATCCTGCCGGTGCTTGCCTCGGTGTACCAGGCGGTGCCGGCCACATCGGCGCCGAGCACGGCGGAGCTGGCGTCGGCGAGCTGCGAGGCTGTCGCCTTGACCTGGGGTTCCGGGGCGGCGACGGCCGAGGGTGTCGCCAGTGCGACGGCGGTCACCAGACCGGACGCCACAGCTACGAGCCGGGCTCGTCTGGTGGTGCCGGTCGGCAGAGTGAAGCGCTTGAAGGTCACGAGATCCTCCGCGGGTATGGGGGGATGGACAGCCCCCGTCGGGTGGGGTGGGGCAGTCGGGGCGCGAGGTTCCCGTCCGGCGATGACTGGACGTGAACCTGTCAAGTGGCTCGGTTGAATGGTCAACGGCAACGACTCCGGACGCAAGGTCGGATTCCGGCCCGCGGCCCCCGCACGACGCGCGGACCGAGGAGCCGACCGGGACCTCTTCATCGCCTATGGCCATTTTCTACGAATTGGACAATTGCTTACCGGTCAATGCCCGGACAGGCCCATTTTCGAGATATGTAGCGTACGCCTCATAAAACCTGCGAATCCTGGCAGATTTATCATGTCCTCACAAAAGAGTTACCACGGGTTACGCGAGGAACGCACGCGATGCGCCTGCCGGACGACCCGTCCACAGCTGACGCCCATTGCGCACAAATGGGATGCCGACACCGATATTCATTAATCCCGCAACTCAGGTGTTCAAGGTGATACCAGGTTCAATCACCCACCCAGAAGAACTGGCCTGTTTATTACCTCCGCCCTCCTGCGTGAGCGAATGAGCGGTTCTCCGAGCGGGCGGAGCACTCCCTCAGCACCGGCGCCCTCACGCGAAGCCGACCTCAGCCCCCCCGGCCCCCTCAGGCGTCAGGAGCCTCCGCCGCGTGACGACTGTCGTAGTCGGCGCGCGCCTCGGCGATCTCCTGCTGGTGGCCCTCGGTCCAGTCGACCAGGGTTCGGATCGTCGTGTGCAGGGTCGCGCCCATCGGCGTGAGCTCGTACTCCACACGCGGCGGGACGACCGGATAGACCGTACGCCGCACCAGGCCGTCGCGTTCGAGCTGGCGCAGGGTCACCGTCAGCATGCGCTGGCTGATGCCGTCGATCAGCCGGCGCAGCTCGGAGAAGCGCAGCGTCCGGCGCTCCAGGTGCGCTATGGCGAGCAGCGACCACTTGTCCGCGACCCGGTCGAGGATCTGCCGGACCTCGCAGCCCTCGCGGACGTCCCAGTTGCTGATGTCGAAGTCCTGCTCACCTCCGCCGAGTCCCCGGACGGCTCCTTCGAGTTGCTGCTCAACTCCGGTATGGCTGCGGTTACTCGGTGACTTCGAAGTGCCTTCTTCCATGGTTCATCAGCCTGCCGCATGCTTCGAGTGGTTACAAGAGGGAACCGACAGGCGCTCCCGTAACCCGCCTTTCCTCACCTTCCCTACCTGCGACCGCTGTTGCGGCGGTTCGCCATGCCCATATTCCTGTCCGAGGAGGACTCCCGTGTCCGCACCACTGCCAGCTCTCTCCAGGAACAGGCGCGCTTGGGGCGTGCTCCTCGTGCTCTGCGGTGCGATCTTCCTCGAAGGCATCGACGTGGCCATGCTGAACGTGGCCCTGCCCGCGATCCGCGCCGACCTGGGGCTCTCCACCGGCACGCTCCAGTGGGTGATGAGTGCGTACGTCCTCGGCTACGGCGGCTTCATGCTGCTGGGCGGCCGGGCGGCCGACCTGTTCGGACGGCGGCGGATGTTCATCGGCTGGCTCGTGGTCTTCCTGCTCTTCTCCGGTCTCGGCGGACTGGCCACCGAAGGCTGGATGCTGATCCTCGCCCGGTTCGTGACGGGTGTCTCCGCCGCCTTCATGACCCCGGCCGGCCTGTCGATCATCACCACCGGCTTCCCGGAAGGACCGCAGCGCAACAAGGCGCTGCTCGTCTACTCCGGCACCGCCGCCGGCGGCTTCTCCGTCGGCCTGGTCGTCGGCGGTCTGCTCGCGGCCGTCGACTGGCGCTGGGTGTTCTTCGCGCCGGTCATCCTCTCCGCCGCCATCCTGTCCGCCGCACTGCGGCTCGTCCCCCGCTCGCCGCGGACGGACCGGACCGGACAGGGCGTGGACCCGGCCGGAGCGGTCACCGTCACCGGCGGCATCCTGCTGCTCGTCTTCGGCGTCGAGCGGGCCACGCATGTCTCGGCCGCCTGGACGACCGGCACGATCGGTACCGCGCTCCTCCTCTTCCTGGCGTTCGTCCTCATCGAGCGCCGCTCGGCCTCGCCGCTGGTACGCCTGGGCCTCTTCCGTAACGGATCGCTGGTCCGCGCCAATGTGTCCGGGCTGCTCTTCGCCGCGGGCTTCTTCGGCTTCCAGTTCATCGCCGTGCTCTACCTCCGGGAGCTGCGCGGCTGGTCGTCCCTCCAGACCAGCTTCGCGCTGATCGTCATCGGCGTGGACGCGGTGCTCTCGCCGCTGCTGACACCGAAGCTGGTGGCCCGGTTCGGCAACGCGCGCGTCATCGTCGGCGGGCTGCTCCTCGCCTCCCTCGCGTACGCGCTGTTCCTGCCGCTCGGCGCCGACCGGACGTATCTCGCGATGCTGCCGAGCCTGGTCCTGATCGGTGTGTCGTTCTCGCTGGCGTACGGCCCGCTGACGATCACGGCCACCGACGGCATCGCCGAGGAGGAGCAGGGCGTCGCGGGCGGGCTGCTCCACACCTCCTTCCAGTTCGGCGCCGCGCTCGGCCTTTCCGCCGTCGCCGCCGTCAACATCGCGGCCACGGAAGGGACTTCGGCGTCCGCTCTGCTCAACGGCTACCGGGCGGCGCTCGTCGTCCCGCTGGCCGCCGCTGTGATCGCCACCGCCGTCAGCGCCTTCGGGCTGCGACGGCGGGCCGGCGGCGGGACCGCCGCCTCCGCGAATCCCGTTCGACAGGCCGGTCTTCCGTCCGGCAAAGTCCCTGCATGAGCCACCGTTACTGGCCCCTCCGCGGGCTCCGGATCCGTACGCCCCGCCTCGAACTGCGGCTGCCCGACGAGGCGCTCCTCGACCAGCTGGCCACGGTCGCCACCGGCGGAGTGCACGCCGCGGACCGGATGCCGTTCCTCGTACCGTGGACCGACGGCACGCCCGACGAGGTCGGCCGGGCCACCTACCAGCACGTGCTGGGCACGATCGCCGGGTGGACGCCGGAGGAGTGGCACCTGTCCCTGGTGGTCCTCCACGAAGGCCAGGCCGTGGGGCGGCAGGACGTGATGGGCAAGGAGTTCGGCGTACGGCGTGAGGTGGTCACCGGGTCATGGCTCGGCCTGCCGCACCAGCGGCTGGGCATCGGCACGGAGATGCGGGCCGCCGCTCTCCACCTGGCCTTCGCGGGCCTCGGCGCGCGGTACGCCGTCTCCGAGGCCTGGACGGACAACGCGGGCTCGCTCGGTGTCTCGCGCAAGCTCGGGTACGAGCCCGACGGCCTCCAGATCCAGGTGATCCGCGGCGAGGCCGCCCCCTTGCGGCGGCTGCGGCTGGACCGGGCCGGGTGGGAGAAGCACCGGAGCGTCGACGTCACCGTGGAGGGGCTGGACGCCTGCCGAGTGGACTTCGGGGTGTAGAGCCGCCGGAGGGCGGAGGGTTCGCCGGTCCTCCAGCGGGTCAAGCCGGACCTGCCGGAGTCGGAGCGGTACGGGGTCGGGGCTGGCGGTCGTCCCGGGCCTGCCCGCCTCCGGCGCGGCCCTAGGACACCGCGACCGCCTAGCAAGGTTAGGCTAACCTTCCTTCGGACTGCCCTCGCCGGAGCCGGGCCCGTCCGCCCACCGCTCCTGCCCGTTCCGGAGGAGCCCTCGTTGACGACGACCGCCGCCGTGCCCCGTGTCGCCCCGTTCCGCTTCTTCGACCTGACCGTCCTGCGGGTCAGGCGGCTCGGCCCCTCCATGCTCCGGATCACGCTCGGCGGGCCCGGAGCCGACGGATTCCGGGCCGGCGGGCGCGACCAGAGCCTGTCCCTCTTCCTGCCGCACCCGGGACAGAGCGAGGCCGTGGTACCGGACGGTGAGGACGGGGCCTGGTACCCGAAGTGGCGGGCGCTGCCGGAGGACGTACGGGCGGTGATGCGGTCGTACACCGTGCGGGCCCAGCGCGTGAAGACCGACGGCTCCACCGAGGTGGACATCGACTTCGCGCTCCACGGTGACGGCGGCCCGGCCTCCCGCTGGGCGCTCATGGCGGCGTCGGGCGACCGGCTCAAGGTGCTCGGGCCGGCGGTCGCGGACAACACCTCCGTCCGCTTCCGGCCGCCGGAGGACACCGACTGGGTGCTGATCTGGGCCGACGAGACGGCCCTGCCCGCCGCCTCCGCGGCGCTGGAGTGGCTGCCTGCCGGCATGCCCACGCGGGCCTGGCTGGAGGTGCCGAAGACCGAGGACCGGCAGGCCCTCAACACCGCGGCCAAGGCCCGGATCAGCTGGCTCGTCCGGAGCGAGGGCTCACCGCCCGCCGTGGAGGCGGTGCGCGCCGCCGAGCTGCCGGACGGCACTCCGTACGTCTGGATCGCGGGCGAGTCGTCCGAGGTGCGCGCGCTCCGCCGCCACCTCGTCCAGGAGCGCGGCTTCGACCGCAAGCGGGTCACCTTCGTCGGCTACTGGCGGCGCGGACTCAGCGAGGAGCAGCTGCGGGCGGAGACGCTCGCACGCGCCGGAGCGGTGGAGTAGCCGAACCGGAACCAATCCGGACAACCCTCCGCATCCAGCAGGAGCGAGGGACAGGCGGTGATCGAGTTAGGTTAGGCTAACCTCACTTCGACATCGCGTCCCTCGTCCCCCCTTTTTCTCTCTCCTGCCCGGAGGGCCGCGATGAAGTTCCCCTCACCCGGGAGGACCCCTTCATGCGTTCGCACCTGCTCAACAACACGACTGCGGAGCACTACCGGCGTACCGTCACCGCAGGAGTGGAACGGGTCGCGGCCAAACTCGCCGCCACCGAGAGCCCCTTCACCGGGGTCGGTGTCGACGAGCTCTCCCCCGTCGTCGACGCGATCGACCTCGACCGGCCGCTGGGCGACGCCACCGCCGCCCTCGACGAGCTCGGCGAGGTCTACCTCCGCGACGCCGTCTACTTCCACCACCCGCGCTACCTCGGCCACCTCAACTGCCCGGTCGTGATCCCCGCCGTCCTCGGCGAGGCCGTGCTCTCCGCCATCAACTCCTCGCTGGACACCTGGGACCAGAGCGCGGGCGGCACGCTCATCGAACGCCGGATGATCGACTGGACCACCGAGCGCATCGGCCTCGGACCGGCCGCCGACGGCATCTTCACCAGCGGCGGTACGCAGTCCAACCTCCAGGCCCTGCTGCTGGCGCGCGAGGAGGCGAAGGTCCGGCCCGAGCACTACACCCGGCTGCGGATCTTCACCTCCGAGTGCAGCCACTTCAGCGTGCAGAAGTCCGCCAAACTCCTCGGCCTCGGCCCGGACGCGGTCGTCTGCATCCCGGTCGACAGCAACAAGCGCATGCAGGCCGTGGCCCTCGCCCACGCGCTGGAGCAGTGCGTGGGCGAAGGCGCCGTCCCGATGGCCGTCGTCGCGACCGCCGGCACCACGGACTTCGGCTCCATCGATCCGCTGCCCGAGATCGCCGCGCTCTGCGATCAGTTCGCGACCTGGATGCACGTGGACGCCGCGTACGGCTGCGGTCTGCTGGCCTCACGCGCGCGGCGCGGCCTCCTCGAAGGCATCGCGCACGCCGACTCGGTGACCGTGGATTACCACAAGTCCTTCTTCCAGCCGGTGAGTTCGTCGGCCATCCTGGTCCGCGACCGCGCGACCCTGTGCCACGCCACGTACCACGCGGAGTATCTGAACCCGCGCCGGATGGCCGAGGAGCGGATACCGAACCAGGTCGACAAGTCCCTCCAGACGACCCGCCGGTTCGACGCGCTCAAGTTGTGGATGACGCTGCGCGTCATGGGCGCCGACGGCATCGGTGAACTCTTCGACGAGGTCTGCGACCTGGCCGCCGACGGCTGGAAGCTGCTCGCCGCCGACCCGCGCTTCGACGTGGTGGTCCAGCCGCAGCTCTCCACGCTCGTCTTCCGCCACATCCCGTCCGGTGTCACGTCGCCGGACGAGATCGACCGCGCCAACCTCTACGCCCGCAAGGCGCTGTTCGCCTCCGGTGAGGCGATCGTCGCGGGCACCAAGGTCGGCGACCGCCAGTACCTGAAGTTCACGCTCCTCAACCCCGAAACGACCGTGGACGACATCGCCGCGGTCCTCGACCTGATCTCCGGCCACGCCGAGCAGTACCTGGGAGACTCCCTTGACCGCGCTTCCTGAACCCCACGACTTCATCGGGATCGGGCTCGGCCCCTTCAATCTCGGACTGGCCTGCCTGACCGAGCCGATCGACGAACTGAACGGTGTCTTCCTGGAGTCCAAGCCGGACTTCGAGTGGCACTCCGGCATGTTCCTCGAAGGAGCCCATCTCCAGACGCCGTTCATGTCGGACCTGGTCACCATGGCCGACCCGACCTCGCCGTACTCGTTCCTCAACTACCTGAAGGAGCGCGGCAGGCTCTACTCGTTCTACATCCGGGAGAACTTCTACCCGCTGCGGACCGAGTACAACGACTACTGCCGCTGGGCCGCCGCCGAACTGAGCAGCATCCGGTTCGACGAGACCGTCGAGGCGGTGACGTACGACGAGAGTGACGAGCTCTACACCGTCACCACCGCCGCCGGTACCGTCCTGCGCTCCCGCCATCTGGTCCTCGGCACCGGAACGCCGCCGTACATCCCTGAGGCGTGCCACGGTCTCGGCGGCGACTTCCTGCACAACTCCCGTTATCTGGAAGGGAAAGCCGAGCTCCAGAAGAAGAAGTCGATCACTCTGGTCGGCAGCGGGCAGAGCGCGGCGGAGATCTACTACGACCTGCTCTCCGAGATCGACACCTACGGCTACCGGCTCAACTGGGTCACGCGCTCACCGCGGTTCTTCCCGCTGGAGTACACCAAGCTCACGCTGGAGATGACCTCTCCGGAGTACATCGACTACTTCCACGCGCTGCCCGAGGAGACCCGCTACCGGCTGGAGACCGGGCAGAAGGGTCTGTTCAAGGGCATCGACGGCGAGCTGATCGACGCGATCTTCGACCTGCTCTACCAGAAGAACCTGCCCGGCCCGGTCCCGACCCGGCTGCTCACCAACTCGGCTCTTCTCAGCGCGCGTTACGACGAGGAGGGCGGTGCGTACAGCCTGGGGCTGCGCCAGGAGGAGCAGGTCAAGGACTACACCCTGACCACCGAGGGCCTCATCCTCGCCACCGGCTACCGCTACGAGGCGCCCGCCTTCCTGGAACCCGTCGCCGGCCGGCTGCGCCACGACAGCAGGGGCCGCTTCGACGTGGCCCGCAACTACAGCATCGACACCACCGGGCGCGGGATCTTCCTGCAGAACGCCGGCGTGCACACCCACTCGATCACCTCGCCCGACCTGGGCATGGGTGCCTACCGCAACGCGTACATCATCGGCGAACTGCTCGGCCGTGAGTACTACCCGGTCGAGAAGTCCATCGCCTTCCAGGAGTTCGCGATATGAACCACCTCCGCAGCAAGGAAACCGCCGGAGAACTCGGCGAGTTCACCGTCCGTCCGCTCGATGCCACCTCCGACGCCGAGCTGGTGCACGGCTGGGTGACCCATCCCAAAGCCGCCTTCTGGCTGATGGGCGAGGCGAAACTCCAGGACGTGGAGCGGGAGTACATGGCGATCGCCGCCCATCCGCACCACGAGGCGTTCGTCGGTCTGCACGACGGCGAGCCCGCGTTCCTGATCGAGCGGTACGACCCCACCGAGGTCGAGCTGAAAGGGCTGTACGAGGCGGAGCCCGGCGATGTCGGGATGCACTTCCTGGTAGCGCCGACCGACACCCCGGTCCACGGCTTCACCCGGGCCGTGATCACCGCCGTGATGGAGTTCCTCTTCGCCGATCCGTCGGTACGCCGGGTCGTCGTCGAGCCCGATGTGACCAACAGCGCCGTCCAGGCCCTCAACAAGGCCGTCGGCTTCGAGGTCCTGCGGGAGATCGCCAAACCGGAGAAGGACGCACTGCTCAGCGCCTGCACCCGCGAGCGGTTCGAAGCAGCAACCGGAGGAACCGACCGATGACGACCGCCCTCACCGACAGCGTCGACCACCTCTCGCCGGACCGCTGGGCCACCGCAAACCGACTGCTGGTCCGCAAAGCACTGGCGGAATTCAGCCATGAACGGCTGCTGACCCCCGCACCGCTCGGCGAGGACCGCTACACCCTCCGTAGCGACGACGCGGGCACGGAGTACCGTTTCACCGCACGTATCTTCGCTCTGGACCACTGGCAGGTCGAGGCCGAGTCGATCACGCGCCACCGGCACGGGGCCGAAGTACCGCTCGACGCACTGGAGTTCATCATCGAGCTGCGGGTGGCGCTCGGGCTGTCCGAGGAGATCCTGCCGGTCTACCTGGAGGAGGTCTCCTCCACTCTGGCCGGAACCGCCTACAAACTCACCAAGGAACCGGCCACCTCCGGCCAGCTCGTCGCCGCCGGTTTCCAGGCCATCGAGACCGGGATGACCGAGGGCCACCCCTGCTTCGTGGCCAACAACGGCCGGCTCGGCTTCGGAGTCGACGAGTACCGCGCGTACGCCCCCGAGGCCGCCTCGCCGATCCGGCTGGTCTGGCTGGCCGCGCGCCGCGACCGGGCCACCTTCACGGCGGGCGCCGGACTGGACTACGACACGCTGGTCGACGGCGAGCTGAGCGAGGCGGCCCGGGAGCGGTTCGCCGCCACGCTGCGCTCGCTCGATCTGGACCCGGAGGCGTACTTCCTGCTGCCCGTCCACCCGTGGCAGTGGTGGAACAAGCTCGCCGTGACCTTCGCCGGTGAGCTGGCCGAACGCCATCTGGTGGTACTCGGCGAAGGCGAGGACGCCTACCTGGCCCAGCAGTCGATCCGTACGTTCTTCAACACCGACCACCCGGAGAAGCACTACGTCAAAACGGCGCTCTCCGTCCTGAACATGGGCTTCATGCGCGGCCTCTCCGCCGCCTACATGGAGGCCACGCCCGCCATCAACGACTGGCTGGCCGGACTCATCGAACGCGACAGCCTGCTGACCGCCGCCCGGTTCTCGATCATCCGGGAGCGGGCCGCGATCGGCTACCACCACCGTGCGTACGAGGCGGCCACCGCCAAGGGCTCGCCGTACCTGAAGATGCTGGCCGCACTCTGGCGCGAGAGCCCGGTAGCCGGTCTGGCGCCGGGCGAGCGGGTCGCCACCATGGCCTCGCTGCTCCACACCGACCACGAGGGCCGCTCGGTCGCCGCCGCGCTCATCGAGGAGTCCGGGCTCGACGCGCAGGTGTGGCTGCGGCACTACCTGGACGCCTATCTGGTGCCGGTGCTGCACAGCTTCTACGCCTACGACCTGGTCTACATGCCGCACGGTGAGAACGTGATCCTGGTCGTGGAGGACGGCGTCGTCACCCGGACGGTCTTCAAGGACATCGCCGAGGAGATCGCGGTCATGGACCCGGACGCGGTGCTGCCGCCGAAGGTCGACCGGATCCGCGCCGAGGTGCCGGAGGACATGAAGCTGCTCTCGGTCTTCACCGATGTCTTCGACTGCTTCTTCCGCTTCCTCGGCGCGGGCCTGGCCACCGAAGGAGTCCTGGACGAGGACACCTTCTGGCGGACGGTCGCCGAGTGCGTACGCGGCTACCAGGAGTCGGTGCCGTATCTCGCGGAGAAGTTCGCGCAGTACGACCTGTTCGAGCCGGAGTTCGCGCTCTCCTGCCTCAACCGCCTCCAGCTGCGCGACAACCAGCAGATGGTCGACCTCAACGACCCCGCGGGCGCGTTGCAGTTGGTGGGCCACCTGAAGAACCCGATCGCCAAGTTCTGAGCGGTCCACGCAGACCGGTGAGCGCCCGAGGACGGTCCCTCGGGCGCTCACCTCTTTTCTCACCGGTCCCAGTCCACCTGCGGTGAGCGGTAGAAGTCGATCCCGAGCGCGGTCAGCCGCGGCCCCTGAGCGGCGAGGCGCACCTTGTACGTGTCCCAGTCCCGGGCCGCCGCCGGTGACCAGCCGATCTCGGCGGCGCCGAGCAGCCGCGGGAAGGCCATCGCCTCGATCTCCGCGCTGTTCGTCAGCGTCTCGGTCCACAGCGGCGCCTCGACCCCGAGAACGGCCTCCTGCGGAGCGCCTTCCAGATAGGTCGCCGGATCCCAGTCGTAGGACCGCTCCACCTCGACCAGACCGGCCCAACTCAGGCCGAGCGGTGTGTCCTTGGTGTACTTCATGTCCAGGTAGACCCGGTCGGCCGGCGAGAGCACCAGCCTGGTGCCGCTCCTCGCCGCGTCCGCCACCTGCCGGCGCTCGGCGGCGCCCGTGCGGTCGTAGCCCCAGTACTGCGCCACCGCGCCCTTCACCGGCACCGCACCGGTCAGCTGGTGCCAGCCCATCACCGTCTTGCCGTACTTCCCGACGACCGCCTGCGCCTTCGCCATGAAGGTGACGTAGTCCTCGTGGCTGGTGGCGTGCGCCTCGTCGCCTCCGATGTGGAGGTACGGCCCCGGGGTGAGCGCCGCGAGTTCACGCAGGACGTCGTCCACGAAGTCGTACGTCACCGGCTTGGGCACGCAGAGCGAGCTGAAGCCGACGGTGGTCCCGGTGTAGAGCGGCGGCGCGATGCCGTCGCAGTTCAGCTCGGCGTAGGAGGCGAGGGCCGCGTTGGTGTGGCCGGGCAGGTCGATCTCCGGGACGACCTCCAGGTAGCGGGAGGCGGCGTAGCGGACGATCTCGCGGTACTGCGCCTTCGTGTAGTAGCCGCCGGGCACGCCGCCGACCTCGGTGGAGCCGCCGTACGTGGCGAGCCGGGGCCAGGAGTCGATGGCGATCCGCCAGCCCTGGTCGTCGGAGAGGTGCAGATGCAGCTTGTTGACCTTGTAGAGCGCGAGCTGGTCGATGTACCGCTTGACCTCGGCGACCGGGAAGAAGTGGCGCGAGACGTCCAGCATCGCGCCTCGGTAGCCGTAGCGCGGCGCGTCCGTGACGGTGCCGCCCGCGATCTTCCACGGCCCCTTCTGCCGGCTGTCGGCCTCCACCCGGTCCGGGAGGAGCTGGCGCAGCGTCTGGACGCCGTGGAAGAGCCCGGCCGGGGCGCGGGCGGTGATGGTGAGCGCGGCGGGCGTGGAGCGCAGCCGGTACCCCTCCTCGCCGAGGCTCCGGTCCCGCGAGCCCAGCTCCAGCCGGATGCCGCCGGGGCCCGGCCGGCCGGTGACGGGCAGCGCGTAGCCGGTGGCCGGGCGCAGGAGCTCCGCCAGGTACGTCCCGATCCGCCGGACCTCGCCGGAGTGGCCGGTGACCCTGATCGGGGTCGTGGAGGTGATGACGTACGGGGAGCCGCCCGGCGCCACCTTCGCGGGGACGGGCACGAGCTGTCCGAGCGGGCGAGGTGCGGAGGCGGCCGCGACCGAGGAGGTGGCGGCGGTGGTGGAGAAGGCGGCCGCCACGACGAGCAGGAGCGTGGAGAGGAGCCTGGTGAGGGTTCCGGGCCGGGCCTTCGGGGTCGTACGTCGCTGTCGCTGTCGCACAAGCCTGTCCCTTCGACGGGTCCTACCTGTGGATCTCGGCGCAACCGAACGCGCC
Source organism: Streptomyces sp. NPDC006174 (assembly GCF_040614075.1). Classification (NCBI taxonomy): domain Bacteria; kingdom Bacillati; phylum Actinomycetota; class Actinomycetes; order Kitasatosporales; family Streptomycetaceae; genus Streptomyces; species Streptomyces sp. NPDC006174. The sequence goes on from NZ_JBEXTJ010000013.1 coordinate 102,659, forward strand.
GACCATGCGTATCGCGGAGCGGTGCACGGGTCAAGGACCGGGCCCGCTCCCTCACGCCCGGCTGGCAGAATCGCGGGCATGGCAGAAATTATCCAGCGCGACGGAACGTGGACGTTCGACGGGGAGACGGTACGCATCGTGCCGGGCGGCAAGGCGCATCCGGTCCGGCTGGCTCTGGGTGAACTGGCCGTTCCCGTACAGGCCTTGGCGGGTATCTCGTTCGAGCCGGAACGCAAGGGCGGCCGGCTGCGGCTCCGGCTGCGTGGCGGCGCCTGCCCGGTGCTGCGGGCCGCCGACGGCCGCCTGAAGGACGGCGCCGACCCGTACGTCCTGGCCGTGGAGAAGGACCGTACGGGCGTGGCGGAGTACTTCGTGGACGAGGTCCGCAACGCGCTGCTGATCGAGCAGGTGCCCGAGGGCCCGGTGGACCGGTTCCTGCTGCCGGGGCCCTCGCTGCCGGTCTCCGGCGGAGGCGGCGACGGTACGGCGTCCTTCGACGGCGGGACCGTACGGCTCACCTGGAACTGGAAGGCCGAGGAGTCCAAGACCGCGAGCGGCCCGGCGACGTTCCCGCTGGCGCGGATCGCGGGCGTGCGCTGGCTGCCGTCGATAGGCCTGGAGAACGGCTATCTGCGGTTCGAGCCGGTGGACGGTCCGGTCTCGGCGCCGCCGAAGTACGACCCGTACTCCCTGGAGCTGTGGGGGCTGTCCAAGAAGGAGTACACGGCGGTCGTGGTCGCGGCGGCGGTCCTGGCCCGGCTGCCGCAGGCCCGTACGGCCGTGGACGCGCCCGCCGAGGCTCCGGCCCTCACCAAGACGGCCGCGCCCGCCGCCGAACCGCCGGCCGCCGATCACGACGCGCTGTTGCGGCGGCTGCGGGAGCTGGGCGAGCTGCACCGGGCCGGAGTCCTCACGGATGAGGAGTTCAGTACGGCGAAGCACGCGATCCTGAGCCGGATGTGACCGTTTCGAGTACCTCCACAGACCCCTCCTGCCCGATATCGGGCAGATTTCTTGCATAGGAGCGGTTCGGCAAGCAATATCGACGGGTGCTTGAACGCCGCTCGTCGCACGACGACCTCATCGACCACCTCGTCCGCTCCACCGCGCTCCAGCGCGGCGAGGCGGCCCGGGTGATCCTCGACGTGCTGGCGTACTTCGACGAGAGCACCGACGACTTCGTCCGGCGCCGCCACCGCGAACTGCAGTCCGGCGGCCTGGTCAACACGGAGATCTTCGAGCGGATCGCGGCCGAGCTGCCGCACCGCGCCGTGGCGCCGCCGGAGCTCTCGCTCCGCCAGCTGCGCCGCATCGTCTACGGCTGAGCGGCCGGGCGCCCGTGCGAGGGGCGCGGCACGCAGGCAGGCACAGACAGGTACGTGTACGTCGATGGAGGGGTGAAGAATCCATGTGCGGGATCGTCGGATACATCGGGAAGCGTGATGTGGCACCGCTGCTGCTGGAAGGCCTGCAGCGGCTGGAGTACCGGGGTTACGACTCCGCGGGCATCGTCATCACCGGCAAGGCGGCGGCGGGCAAGCCGGGCGCGCTGAAGATGGTCAAGGCCAAGGGCCGGGTCCGCGAGCTGGAGGCCAAGGTCCCCAAGCGGTTCGCCGGCACCACCGGCATCGCGCACACCCGCTGGGCCACCCACGGCGCCCCGAGTGACGAGAACGCGCACCCGCACATGGACGCGGAGAACAAGGTCGCCGTCGTCCACAACGGGATCATCGACAACGCCTCCGAGCTGCGCGCCAAGCTCACCGCCGACGGCATCGTCTTCCTCTCCGAGACCGACACCGAGGTGCTGGTCCACCTGATCGCCCGCGCGCAGGCCGACACGCTGGAGGAGAAGGTCCGCGAGGCGCTGCGCCACGTCGAGGGCACGTACGGCATCGCCGTCCTGCACGCCGACTTCAACGACCGCATCGTGGTCGCCCGCAACGGCTCGCCGGTCGTCCTCGGCATCGGCGAGAAGGAGATGTTCGTCGCCTCCGACGTCGCCGCGCTGGTCGCCCACACCCGCCAGGTCGTCACGCTGGACGACGGCGAGATGGCCACGCTGAAGGCCGACGACTTCCGTACGTACACGACGGAGGGCTCGACCACGACGGCGACGCCGACCACCGTGGAGTGGGAGGCCGAGTCGTACGACATGGGCGGCCACGACACGTACATGCACAAGGAGATCTCCGAGCAGGCCGACGCCGTGGACCGCGTCCTGCGCGGCCGGATCGACGACCGGTTCTCCACCGTGCACCTGGGCGGGCTCAACCTGGACGCGCGCGAGGCGCGCGGGGTGCGCCGGATCAAGATCCTCGGCTGCGGCACCTCGTACCACGCGGGCCAGATCGGCGCGCAGCTGATCGAGGAGCTGGCCCGGATCCCGGCCGACGCCGAGCCGGCCTCCGAGTTCCGCTACCGCAACCCGGTCGTCGACCCCGACACCCTGTACGTGGCGGTCTCGCAGTCGGGTGAGACGTACGACGTGCTCGCCGCCGTCCAGGAGCTGAAGCGCAAGGGCGCGCGGGTCCTCGGTGTGGTCAACGTGGTCGGCTCCGCGATCGCGCGGGAGGCCGACGGCGGTACGTACGTCCACGCCGGTCCTGAGGTCTGCGTGGTCTCCACCAAGTGCTTCACCAACACGGTGGTCGCCTTCGCGCTGCTCGCGCTGCACCTGGGCCGCATCCGTGACCTCTCGGTCGCCGACGGCAAGCGGATCATCGACGGGCTGCGGAAGCTGCCGGAGCAGATCAGCGAGATCCTGGCGGGCGAGGACGAGATCAAGCGGCTGGCGGCGGAGTACGCGGACGCCAAGTCGATGATGTTCATCGGCCGGGTGCGCGGCTATCCGGTGGCCCGTGAGGCCTCGCTGAAGCTGAAGGAGGTCTCGTACATCCACGCCGAGGCCTATCCGGCCTCCGAGCTGAAGCACGGCCCGCTCGCGCTGATCGAGCCCGCGATGCCGACCGTGGCGATCGTGCCGAACGACGATCTGCTGGAGAAGAACCGGGCCGCGATGGAGGAGATCAAGGCGCGCAGCGGCCGGATCCTCGCCGTGGCGCACCAGGTCCAGGAGAAGGCCGACCACACCATCGTCGTACCGAAGAACGAGAACGAGCTGGACCCGATCCTCATGGGCATCCCGCTCCAGCTCTTCGCGTACCACACGGCCCTCGCGATGGGCCGGGACATCGACAAGCCGCGGAACCTGGCGAAGTCGGTGACGGTCGAGTAGTCGGCCGTACGACGAGTTGGGCCCCGCACCGTCGTGACGACGGTGCGGGGCCCAACTCGTTGTAGGACAAGGGTTCCTGGAGGTGCTCAGGGGATGACGATGACCGGGCGCTGGGCGCGGCGGGCGAGGCGGCCCGCCACCGAGCCGAAGATCCGGCCGACGATGCCGTGCGTGGAGCCGACGACGATGGCGTCGGCGGAATACTCGCGGCCGACCTCCTCCAGCTCGTGGCAGATGTCGCCGCCGCGCTCCACCAGCACCCACGGGACCTCGGAGAGGTAGTCCGCGCAGGCCAGCTCCAGGCCGAGGACCTCGGTGCGGTGGTCGGGGACGTCGACGAAGACGGGCGGCTCACAGCCGGCCCAGACCGTGGTCGGGAGCCGGTTGGCCACGTGGACGATGATCAGGCCCGAGCCCGATCTGCCGGCCATGCCGATCGCGTAGGCGAGGGCCCGCCCGCTGGAGGTGGAGCCGTCGAAACCGACCACCACTCCGTGCCGGAAGGCGGGATCGCACGCAGGGCGCGCTTCTTCGACCGTCCGCGGCTCCGACCGAGGGTCGGCTACCTGCTTGCGGTCCTTGGGTTCAGGGATTTCGTGACCGGCCATCGGTATCTCGGCGAAGAGAGTCCTCGTGAGGAGGGAGCGGTTTCGAGAGGTGCTCAGCTGGAGGTGCGGCTCTGTCCGGGAATAATCTTCCCAACCCCATACCCCTAAGGGTACGGCGCCACTCCTCCACCGCCCAGACCCCCGCAAAAGCACGCGTGACGTTGGAGGGAGCATGCCCGAGGCGGTCCGGTATGGCAATGCCGGGTGTGTCGTACACGGGCCTTCGCGGGACGGGATTAGGGCGGCCGCCCTGTTTTCCGGCGTGCCGGGCGGCGGTACGGAGCATCAGGACGCCGCCGCGACGGGCCGTGCGGGCCGACGGGCCGCACCGCCGATTCCGATCGCCCGCGGTCCATCGGTCGGTAATCCGGTTGCCGCCGTCTCAGGAGTCACTTCAGCCCCGCCGGACCGTCATGTCCCGTACCGGTGGCCCGAACCCGCCGCGTCTCGCCGGGCCGAGGGAGCGCACCGGGGCGGCCGTCAGGCGGAAGTTGTGCGCCCGGCGTGACTGGAACCAGCGCACACAACCGTTCATTTTCAGCCAACTTCACATCCCGGCCGAACCCTTCGCGGAATGGCCGGAGAGCCCACCGCCCACCAGGCAGGAAGAGACCGCGCGGTACGCTTTCACCCGACGCGGACGGGCCACCTTCGCGAAGGGCACTTCCCTGTGCGCTTCGCGGGTGAAACGCTTCGTGATCGAACGCTTCACGCCACGTTTCCTTATCGACTTAACGCCGGTGGGGGAAGGTGTCACGGCAGGGTCACGCGACGCAGTAGATTCGATCTTGAAAATCGGGGGGCTGGGGAACCGTGCGAAACCGAGGGGAAACGTGCAGGAGCGGCAGGCCCGTAAGGACCAGGGAGACGCGAACACCGAGGGGGGCTTAGCGTCATGAGCCAGGACTCCGCCACCGCGACGGAGGCCGCACGCAAGCTGACCGGGCGGCGACGCCGGGAAGTCGTTGCCGTGCTGCTCTTCAGCGGCGGCCCTATCTTCGAGAGCTCCATCCCGCTCTCCGTTTTCGGAATCGACCGGCAGGACGCGGGAGTTCCCCGCTACCGGCTGCTGGTTTGCGGCGGCGAGGACGGACCGCTGCGCACGACGGGTGGACTCGAACTGACCACGCCGTACGGCCTGGAGGCGATCAGCAGGGCAGGCACCGTGGTGGTGCCGGCCTGGCGGTCGATCACTTCGCCGCCGCCCGCCGAGGCCTTGGACGCGCTGCGGCGCGCCCATGAGGAGGGCGCCCGCATCGTCGGCCTGTGCACGGGAGCCTTCGTGCTCGCGGCGGCCGGTCTGCTGGACGGCCGGCCGGCCACCACGCACTGGATGTACGCGCCGACGCTGGCCAAGCGCTATCCGTCGGTGCACGTCGATCCGCGCGAACTCTTCGTGGACGACGGCGATGTGCTGACCTCCGCCGGTACGGCGGCGGGTATCGACCTCTGCCTCCATATAGTCCGCACCGACCACGGCACCGAGGCGGCGGGCGCACTGGCCCGCAGGCTCGTCGTACCGCCGCGGCGCAGTGGCGGGCAGGAGCGCTACCTGGACAGGTCTTTACCTGAAGAGATCGGCTCCGACCCGCTCGCCGAGGTCGTGGCCTGGGCGCTGGAGCATCTGCACGAGCAGTTCGACGTGGAGACGCTCGCGGCGCGCGCCTACATGAGCAGGCGGACCTTCGACCGCAGGTTCCGCTCGCTCACGGGGAGCGCACCGCTCCAGTGGCTGATCACCCAGCGGGTGCTTCAGGCACAGCGGCTGCTGGAGACCTCCGACTACTCGGTCGACGAGGTCGCCGGACGCTGCGGCTTCCGCTCACCGGTCGCGCTGCGCGGGCACTTCCGCCGCCAGCTCGGCTCCTCCCCCGCCGCGTACCGGGCCGCCTACCGGGCCCGTCGTCCGCAGGGGGTGGCGGAGAGCGCCGCGACGGTGCTGGAGACGGTCGTGCCCAGCCAGGGCTCGCCGTCCGGCCGCAGGGGCGCCCCGATGGGCTCCTCGGCTCCGGTCTCCGTGGCGGCGTCGGCGGGCTCCTCGGAGCACTCGCTGCCGGTCCCCGACGCGTACGTTCCCGGGCGCCCGGCCCTGCCGGGACAGCGGAGCGCCCCGTAGGGTGGGGCGCATGAACGACCGCATGGTGTGGATCGACTGCGAGATGACCGGGCTCTCGTTGACGGACGACGCACTCATCGAGGTGGCCGCCCTGGTCACCGACTCGGAGTTGAACGTGCTCGGCGACGGGGTGGACATCGTGATCCGCCCGCCGGACGCGGCCCTGGAGACCATGCCCGAGGTGGTGCGGCAGATGCACACCACCTCGGGCCTCCTCGACGAGCTGGCCCAGGGCACCACCCTGGCCGACGCCGAGGAGCAGGTCCTGGCGTACGTCCGCGAGCATGTGAAGGAGCCGGGCAAGGCCCCGCTCTGCGGAAACTCGGTCTCCACCGACCGCGGCTTCCTGGCGCGGGACATGCGGGAGCTGGAGGGCTATCTCCACTACCGGATCGTGGACGTGTCCTCGGTCAAGGAGCTGGCCCGCCGCTGGTATCCCCGGGCGTACTTCAACAGCCCGGAGAAGAACGGCAACCACCGGGCACTGGCGGACATCCGCGACTCCATCGCGGAGCTCCGCTACTACCGGGAGGCGGTCTTCGTCCCGCAGCCCGGCCCGGACTCGGAGCGCGCCAAGGAGATCGCGGCGCGTCACGTGATCCGCGCCGCACCGTAGCGAACCGTCCGCGGCGCATCGGAGAAATCCGCTGGTCACGGCCGTGCGAACGGCCCCGGGAAACAGGGGCGCGAGCACCCTCCCGGACCCTGTACACTTTTTCTCGGCCGGTCGGAAACGACCGGGCGACACGGTGGGTATAGCTCAGCTGGCAGAGCACCTGGTTGTGGTCCAGGATGTCGCGGGTTCAAGTCCCGTTACTCACCCTGAGAGAAGGGCCCCGGTCTTCGGACCGGGGCCCTTCTTCATGTACGGAGGCCGGTCAGCCGGCCGGCTCCTCGCTCCGGGAGCGGCGGGCCGGCGCCTCCATATGGGCGACGACCTGGGCGTGGAAGCGGTCCACGGCCTCGTCGACGCTGCGGATGAAGCCCGTCTCGGCGGCGCCCCGGCCGTTGCCCATGCCCTTGAACAGGGAGAGCCGGAAGCCGGTGATCTGCGCCCCGTCCTTCGGGACGATGTCGGCGGGCTCCGGGCGCAGCCGCTCCAGCGTGCCGCGCGGGCCGGGGGACGGGCCGTCTACAAGCGTCTCGATGTGCAGGTCGGCAGGGGCCTCGGCCAGCCGCCGGATCAGCCGCTTGACCCGGCTGAGGGGATAGCCCGGCCCGGCGGACGGGATCTCGATCGACGTACGGAGCTTGCCGGTGCGCAGGTCGGCGGTGATGGCCAGGACGCCCGGCGTGCCCTCGATCCGGATCTCCGCGTTGAGCCGTCCCTGTTCGCAGAGGTGGTCGGCGAGCTCGGTGCGGCGGGTCCGCGGGTCGGAGCCGCGCCGGGTGCGCTGGACCGGCAGGACCTTCTGTCCCAGCTCACCGCCGAGCCGCAGGCAGACCTGGCGGACCAGGCGCTCCCAGTTCTCGATGACCTCCAGCGCCCGCGCGTCGCCCTGGCACAGAGTCTCGTCGTCGATGCCCCGGCGCACCGGGACCCAGGCGGCGCCCATGTTCTGGAAGCCGTGGCAGCCGGAGTTCTCGTGCTGGAGGTAGTGGAGCAGCTCCTGGAGCAACCAGGCGTGGGCCGCGTTGCCGACGCCCTCGTGGCGGATCAGCATCTGCGCCTGGTGCACGACCTCGGCCCAGGACAGGTGCCAGAGGGCCACCTTGTGCTTGCGCCGGCCGTCGATCCGTACGTCGACGAGCGGGCTGCCTTCGAGCGCCACATCGTTGGAGAGCGTGATCACCGCCTCGTATCCCCGGCGGGCGGCGATGTCCATGTACGCCTGCACCTGGTCGGGCTTGAGCGCGTTCCCGTTGGTCTTGGTCTCGACGAGCGCCGTCCACAGCTTGCCCGCCCGCTCGACCCGGATCACCCCGTCCGGCCGCCGCGGCGACTCTCCGTGCGGCAGCGTCACCCCGGTGTACGTCTCCATCCGGCCGGCCGGAGCGCCGAACCCGGCGGTGAGGCGGCGAACGCACCCGGCAGCCCGTTGCGTGAGGTGTGTGGTGCGTCACACATTCGCCGTACGCAGCGAACATTAGCCGTCGGAGCGGAGACGCGTGAAGAACTGGTGAAATCCGGAGGCCCGGCTACCGCTCAAGGCGATCACGACGAGTCGCGCACCACCAGTTGCGTAGGCAGCACCACCGTCGGCCGCTCCTCGCCCACGCGTCCCGCGATCTCTTCCAGGAGCAGTTCGGCCATGCGGCGGCCCATCTCCTCGATCGGCTGGCGGACGCTGGTGAGGGCCGGGTGCATGTGGCGCGCGACCACCGAGTCGTCGAAGCCGATCAGGGCCACGTCCTCGGGGATGCGGCGGTCCGCTTCGCGCAGGACCTGGCGGGCGCCGGCCGCCATCACGTCGGAGGCGGCGAAGACCGCGTCCAGGTCGGGGCGGCGGGTCAGGAGTTCGCGCATCGCCCGCGCGCCGCCCTCCTCGGTGAAGTCGGCCGGCGCGATGAGGCGTTCGTCCGGCGGCAGGCCCGCGGCGGCGAGGGCGGCGCGGTAGCCGTCCAGGCGGCGCTGGGCACCGTAGACCTCCAGACGGCCGGTGATCGTGGCGATCGAGCGGCGGCCCCGGGAGATCAGGTGGTCGACGGCGGCCCGCGCGCCCTCGAAGTTGTCCGAGTCGACCGAGGTCAGTGGCTCGGCCCCGTGCCGGGCGCCGCTGATCACGCACGGCATACCCAGCTGTTCCAGCAGCTCCGGCAGCGGGTCGTCCGCGTGCACCGCCACCAGCAGGACCCCGTCGACCCGGTGCGCGGTCAGGTACTGCGCCAAGCGGCGGCGCTCACGGTCGTTGCCCGCCAAGGTGAGGAGCAGCTGCATCTCGGTGTCGGCGAGGGCCGCTCCGACACCGCGCACTATGGCGGAGAAGTACGGTTCGGCGAAGAAGCGGGTCTCCGGCTCCGGCACCACCAGCGCGATGGCGTCGGTGCGGTTGCCGGCGAGAGCGCGGGCGGCGCGGTTGGGGACGTAGCCCAGTTCGGCGACGGCCGCCTCGACCGCCTCGCGGGTCGCTTCGCTGACCCGGGGTGAGCCGTTGATGACGCGGGAGGCGGTGCCGCGGCCGACTCCGGCTCGGGCCGCCACCTCTTCGAGCGTGGGCCGCCCGCCGTTCCGTACTCGCGCTGCCGCCATGGCTGCCTCCCCGTTCCCGGTCAATTTCTCACAGCCGTACAGTCAATCCAAGTCCTGGATCGATCACTCCGACGAGCGTACGGACAGTGTATTGGGAGCGCTCCCAAGACCGGATGAAGGCGTGGGCCCCGGTATGCCGCCACCGGGACCCACAGCGCTCAAGGCGTCACACCTCCGGCGGCAGTCCGTGGCGTGCGATCACCTCGCTGTACCAGTGCGCGCTCGCCTTCGGCGTGCGGAGCTGGGTCTCGTAGTCGATGTGGACCGCGCCGAACCGCTTCGCGTAGCCGTATCCCCACTCGAAGTTGTCCATCAGCGACCAGAGGAAGTAGCCGCGCACGTCGGCACCGTCGGCGACCGCACGCTGCACGGCGGCGAGATGGCCACGCAGATAGGCGATCCGCTCCGGGTCGTGGACCTGGCCGTCCGCGTCCACCACGTCCTCGAAGGCCGCGCCGTTCTCGGTGACCATCAGCGGCAGGCCCGGGTTCTCGCGGGCCACGTCCATGAGGAGGGCGTACAGGCCGTTCGGGTCGACCGACCAGTTCATGGCCGTACGCGGCTTGCCTTCGGCGAGGTGGAAGGCGACGTGCTCCGAGCCGGGCCACGGTGAGTGGTCGCTGCTGCCGTGGCCGTCGTTGCGGGTGTCTCCGGCGCCGTCGTCGGGCGTGGAGACGATCGTGGGCGTGTAGTAGTTGACGCCGAGCACGTCGATCGGAGCGGCGATGGCGGCGAGGTCTCCGTCGCGGACCAACTCCCGCCAGTTCACGAGGCGTTCGGTGTCGGCCAGCAGGTCGTCCGGGTACGCGCCACGCAGCATCGGGCCGGTGAAGATCCGGTTGCCCACCGCGTCGATCCGGCGCGCCGCGTCCGCGTCCGCCTCACTGCCGGTGAGCGGGCGCACCTGGTGGAGGTTGAGGGTGACCGAGGTCTGCGCGGCGGCGGGGAGGTTGGCGCGCAGCGCCTCGGTCGCCCGGCCGTGGGCCAGGTTGAGGTGGTGGGCGGCCCGCAGCGCGGCGGCCGGTTCGGTGCGGCCGGGAGCGTGGACTCCGGAGCCGTAACCGAGAAAGGCCGTGCACCAGGGCTCGTTGAGCGTCGTCCACATCCCGACCCGGTCGCCGAGCGCGCGCGCCATGATGGCCGCGTAGTCGGCGAACCGCTCGGCCGTCGCGCGCTCCGGCCAGCCGCCCGCGTCCTCCAACTCCTGTGGCAGGTCCCAGTGGTAGAGCGTGGCGACGGGCGTGATGCCGGCCGCCAGCAGCTCGTCGACCAGCGAGCGGTAGAAGTCCAGGCCGCGTTCGACGGCGGGACCGCGGCCGGTGGGCTGGACGCGGGACCAGGAGACGGAGAAGCGGTACGCCTTGAGGCCGAGCCGCTTCATCAGCGCCACGTCGTCCCGGTAGCGGTGGAAGTGGTCGGCGGCCACGTCTCCGGTGTCACCGTTCAGGACCTTGCCGGGCGTGCGGCTGAAGGTGTCCCAGATGGAGGGCGTGCGGCCGTTCTCGGTGGCCGCGCCCTCCACCTGGTACGCGGCCGTGGCGGCGCCCCAGACGAAGCCCGTCGGGAAGGGGGCGAGGGCCGCTGGGGCCTGGTGCGGGGCGGTGTCGGATCGTACGACTGTCATGTGGGAGCGCTCCCAGAGGAGTAGGAGGAGGAGTGAGGTGGAAGGGGTGGTGCGGTCAGGGGGTGACCGCACCACGAAGTGGCGTCAGGGGGTGACCGCACCACGAAGTGGCGTCAGGGGGTGACCGCACCACGGAGTGGCGTCAGGGGGTGACCGCGCCACGAAGTGGCGTCAGCCCTTGACCGCGCCCGACATGATCCCGCCCACGATCTTCTTGCCGAAGACCACGAACACCACCAGCAGCGGCAGCGTGCTGATCAGCGCGCCGGCCATGACGATGGACTGGTCGGGCGTGTACGAGGCGCTGAGCTGGCCGAGCGCCACCTGGAGGGTCGGGTTCTGCTGGTTGAGGGCGAGGTAGGGCCAGAAGAAGTCGTTCCACGCCTGGACGAAGGTGAGCATCCCGAGCACCATCATCGCGGGACGGGCCACCGGCAGCACCACGCTCACCACGATGCGGAAGTTGTTCGCGCCGTCGATCTTGGCCGCCTCGATCAGCTCGTACGGCAGCGCCTCGATCAGGTACTGGCGCATGAAGAACACGCCGAACGCGCTCACCAGCGTCGGGAAGATCACCGATTCGAGCTGTCCGCCCCAGCCGAGGCCGGACATCATCATGAAGAGCGGGACCACGCTGAGCTGCGGCGGGATCGTGAGCGTGGCGATGACGGCGGTCATCAGCCAACCCCGGCCGCGGAAGCGCATCTTGGCGAACGCGTAGCCGGCGAGTGTGCAGAAGAAGAGCGTCGCGGCCGTGATGGACGACGAGACGATGACGCTGTTGAGGATCGCCTTGCCGAGACTGGCCTGCTCCCAGGCGGTGGAGATGTTCTCCACCAGCTTTCCGCCCGGCAGGAACGGCGGTGTGGAGGCGAGGACTTCGTCCTGGGTGCGGGAGGCGGCCACCAGGGTCCAGTACAGCGGCAGCAGTGAGCCGAAGCCGACGACGGCGAGCGCGATGTACGCGAACGGGCCGCCCTTCATCTGCTGGCCCGCGCCCATCCTGAAGCGGCTCGGCCGGGCCGGGCCGCCGCTCTTCGGTGCCGTCGGCGCGAGCTTCACGGGGGCGGTGGGAGTGGGGCTGGTCATGGTCATCGGGTCGCTCCCCTTCGGACCGCGGAGTCGGACGTGCGGACGACGTAGCGGCCGATGAGCCAGTTGACGGCCGCGATGAGGAGCAGGAGCGCGAGCATCGCCCAGGCGACGGCGGCGGCCGGACCGAGGTGTCCGAGGTTCCAGCCGTAGTTGTAGAGGTAGATGCTGAGCGTCTCGTACTGGTTCTCGTTGCCGCCGGTGGCGCCCATCGCGCCGCCTTCCAGCAGCAGCGGCTCACCGAAGAGCTGCATGGAGCCGATGGTCGAGATGACGATCGTGAACAGGATCGTCGGCCGCAGCGAGGGGATGGTCACCTTGAGGAACTGCTGCCAGCGCGAGGCGCCGTCCAACGAGGCCGCTTCGTAGAGGTCGTTGGGCACCGCCTGCATCGCCGCGAGGTAGATCAGCGCGTTGTAGCCGGTCCACCGCCAGATCACGATGATCGAGATGGCGAGCTTCGAAGTCCAGTGTCCGTTGGCCCAGTTGACCGGGTCGAAGCCGACGAGGCCGAGCGTCCAGTTGAGCAGTCCGCCGTCCGCCCGGAACACCAGAGCGAAGACGAGAGCGGCGGAGGCGACGGAGGTCGCGTACGGCGTGAGGATGATCGTGCGCCAGAACGTGCTGGCGCGCAGGCGGTAGTTGAGCAGGTGCGCGAGGCCGAGGGCCACCAGGAGCTGCGGGACGGTCGAGATGACGCCGATCAGGAAAGTGTTGCTGACCGAGGTCCAGAACTCCGGGTCGTGCAGGATCTTGTCGAAGTTCTCCCAGCCCACCCACTCCATGGAGTCCAGACCGGTCATCGAGACCCGGTGCAGCGCGATCCAGCCGGTGTAGAGGAGCGGGTAGAGGCCGAAGGCGCCGAAGATCAGGAAGAACGGCGCTATGTACGCGTACGGGGACGCCTTGTCATCGAACCGCCACAGCCGGCTGCGCCACAACTGCCGCCGCTCGGACGGTGGTTCCTTCTGCGGTTCGCGGGGCGGTGATGCGTACGCGTCCCGGGTGGGGGTCGAGGTTGCCACGGGCGGGAGTCCTTCCCTGGGGGCGCCGGCGTGCGGCTGATGATCGGGCGGCGGTACGACGGCGAGTGGCCGGCCGGGGCGGGCGGGCGTGACAGGAGGCGTCCGCCCGCCCCGGCGCCGGGTCCGCGCGGCGCCGGGTCAGGCCGGGCCGCGCGTGGCCGGGTCAGGTCAGCCGATCGCCTTGTCGATCGTGCGGACCGCGACGTCCCAGGCTGCGTCCGGCTTCGTGCCGCGCTGCTCCATGTTGTTGATCTGCGTGGAGATCGAGTCCTTGATCACGCCGTCCTTCGGGCCGAGCACCGCCTCGGGGATGGACTTCGCGCCGTCCGCGTAGATCTGGCCGATCGGCGCGTTGTTGAAGTACGGCAGGGTGGCGCTCTTCACGTCGGGCAGCTCGTAGGCGCCCTGGTTGGACGGGAAGACGCCGATCGCCTTGAAGACGGCGGCCTGCTGCTCGGGGGCGGTCAGCCACTTGACGAGCTTGGCGGCCTCGTCGACGTTCTTGCCGGACTTCGGTACGGCGAGGAAGGAGCCGCCCCAGTTGGCGGAGGTGGCGCCGGGCGCGCTGGTGATGTCCCACTTGCCCTTGTTGGCGTCACCGGCGTACGTGGAGATCTGGCCGGCCATCCAGGCCGGGCAGACCACGGTGGCGACGGTGCTCTTGCGCAGGGCCGCCTGCCACTGGTCCTCGAACTGGGCCAGGCCCTGCGTCAGCTTCTTGGACGCGGCCTCGGCGGCCAGGTCCCAGCCCTTCTGAACGCTGGAGCTCTCCTTGTAGACCGGCTTGCCGCTCGCGTCGTAGTACTGCTCGGGGCTGGAGCTGACGACCGCGTTGAACATGGCGCTGGCGGAGTCCATGAAGTACGTGCCCTTGGGCGCCTTCTTCTTGTACTCCTCGCCGAGTGCGAGGAAGTCCTCCCAGCCGCCGGCCGTCCGCTCGGCGACCTCGGCGCGGTCGGTGGGCAGGCCGGCCTTCTCGAACAGCTCACGGTTGTAGCAGAGCGACATGGGGCCGATGTCGGTGCCCGCGCCGATCACCGCGCCGCTCGGCGCGGTGGCCTGCTTGGCCTTCCAGGAGACCCACTGGTCGACGTCGATCACCTTGGAGAGGTCGGCGAAGGAGTCCGCCTTGGTGTCGACGATCTCCTTGATCCGGCCGACCTCGATGCCCTGGACGTCGGCGAGGCCACTGCCCGAGTTCAGCTGCTGGAGCAGCTTCGGGTAGTAGTTCTTCTCCTCGGCGGTGGTGTCCTCCTTGACCGTGATCTTCGGGTTGAGCTCGTGGTACTTCTCGAAGAGCCCGGCCTCCTTGTAGCCGAACTGGCCGAAGTCGGCCAGGGTCAGCGTGATGTTGCCGTCGGCGTCGGCGCCTTTGCTGCCGGAGTCGGACGAGCCGCCGCAGCCGGTGAGCAGCAGGGCGGTGACCGTCAGGCCCGAGGTGGCCACGATCGCGGTTCTCCGGCGTCGACCGGCAACGCTGCGGGTGATGCGCATTCCACTGCTCCTTGGTGCGGGGAAGTGTTCGGGAAGTCCTGCGGAAGGACGGGGAGGCCCTACGGGAGGACCGGGAAGCCCCACCGGACGGAAGCGCGCGGGATCCCCTCCCCATATTCGTGGGAGCGCTCCCATGCGCCGATGCCGGAAGGTTCCTGCCTCAAGGGGGTGGGTGTCAAGAGTTGAAGACGATTCCGTTGCCGAAGGATGTCCAGCGCGTCACGCGAGGGCCCCGGACCCGGCCACCCGTCGAGAGGTGAACGGGAGTCACCGGAGCGGGATGAAGTGCCAGGAGATCCCACCCCTGTTAATTTCACCCTTATGTCCCCTTTGATCATGTGCGCCGTCGACACCGGAATCGGTGGGTGACGCGGGATGGGCGTACTGCGCGACCATCCCGAACTGGCCCTCTTCTTCTGTCTCGCCGCCGGCTACCTGGTCGGCAAGCTCCGCGTCGGCCCGATCACGCTCGGCGGTATCTGCGGCACGCTGATCGTGTCGCTGCTGATCGGCACCCGGCACGTCAGCGTCGACGACGACGTCAAGACCGTCTTCTTCGCGCTGTTCATCTTCTCGCTCGGCTACATGGCCGGGCCGCAGTTCTTCGCCCACCTCAACCGCTCCAGCCTGCGCTTCTTCGCTCTCTGCCTGATCGAGCTGGTCTGTGTCCTCGGGATCGCCTACGGGCTCGCCAAGGTCTTCGATCTTGACGTCGGCACGGCGGCCGGGATCCTGGCGGGAGCGGCCACCGAGTCCGCCGTCGTGGGTACGGCCTCCGAGGCGATCGGCAAGCTCAGCGATCTGACCTCCGAGCAGATCACGCAGTACCAAGGGCATGTGGCGACCGCCTACACGGTCTGCTACCTGTTCGGCCTCATCACCATCGTCCTCTTCACCAGCCAGATCATGCCGATGCTGCTCCGCATCAACCTGGCCGACGCCTCGCGCGAGCTGTGGGAGAAGATGCGCGGCGGCCAGGCCGGGCTGGAGGCCGACGAGCGCGAGGCGCTGCCCGGCATGGTCGGCCGCACCTACCTGGTCACCCACGCCGACGGACGTACGGTCGGCGACCTGGAGAACTCGCTCGGCGGCCACATCACGGTCGAGGGCATCAAGCGCGGCAGCAAGCTGCTGACGCCCTCTCCGGAGCTGGAACTGACGCTCAGCGACCTCGTCCAGGTCGTCGGCCGACGCTCGGCGATCATCGAGGCGGGCCGCGAGATCGGCCCGGAGACCCCGGCCGTTCCGGGGCTCGACGCGCCGCTGGCCACCAGCCAGGTCGCCGTCACCGAGAAGGCCTCTGCCGGTTCGACCATCGACCGGCTGGAGAAGAGCCACCCGGAGTTCCGCGAGGACGGCGTCTACATCACCGATGTCCTCCGCAACGACCAGCACCTCCCGGCCAGCGGCGAGACCGTCCTCCAGCGCGGCGACGTCCTCACGCTGGTCGGCGCGCGCGGCGGGCTGAACCGGCTGGTCGCCAAGATCGGCGCGGTCGTCAAGAACGACTCCACCGACTTCGTCTACATCGGCTTCGGCATCGTCGCCGGCTCGCTCCTCGGCCAGATCGTGGTCAAGCTCGGCGACGTCCCGATGTCGCTCGGCACGGGCGGCGGCTGCCTGATCTCGGGCCTGGTCTTCGGCTGGTTCCGCTCCCGCAGACAGACCTTCGGCGCGTTCCCGCCGCAGGCCGCGAGCACGCTCAAGGACATGGGCCTGGCCGTCTTCATCGCCTGTACGGGACTGGCGGCGGGACCGCAGGCCTGGCCGCTGCTCAAGGAGTACGGCGCGCTGCTGCCGTTCGCCGGGATCGCCATGGTGCTGGTGCCCGCGACGATCTCGCTGATCGTCGGCCGGAAGCTGCTGAAGATCGAGAAACCACTGCTGATCGGTGCCATCGCCGGACAGCAGTGCTCGACCCCGGCGATCACCTCCATCACCCAGGTGGCGCAGAGCTCCGTACCGCTCCTCGGCTACACGATCACGTACACGCTCTCCAACTTCCTGCTGCCGCTGACCGGTCCCATCCTCGTCGGCGTGCTGGGGGCCTGAGGTGATCGACTTCCTCGACCGGAACATCTTCCAGCCCCATCCGGAGCTGCTCGTCTTCCTGGTCATCGCGCTCGGCTTCCTGCTCGGCAAGATCCGCTACCGGGCGATCGCGCTGGGTGCGGTGACGGGGTGCCTGGTGGCCGGGCTGGTGCTCGGCGCGCAGTTCAAGGTGGAGATCGACGACACGGTGAAGAACCTGTTCTTCATCATGTTCCTGTTCGCGCTCGGCTACCGGGTCGGCCCGCAGTTCTTCCGCGGGCTGAAGAAGGACGGCCTGCCGCAGGTGGTCAACGCGGTCGTGGTCTGTGTGACCGGGCTGCTGGTCTCCTGGCTCTTCGCGAGCCTGCTCGGTTACGGTCCCGGGCTCGGCGCCGGCCTGATGAGCGGCGCTCTCACCCAGTCGGCCGCGATCGGGGTCGCGCAGGACGCCATCGGTACGCTGCCGGGTCTGTCGGCCGACGAGGCGAAGACCCAGGCGAACCTGGTGGCCGTCGGCTACGCGGTGACGTATCCGCTCGGCACCATCCTCTGCGCGATGCTCCTGGCCAACGTCCTGCCCAGGCTCTACCGCCGGGACCTGGCCAAGGAGAGCGCCGAGCTCGCGGCCGAGCTGGACGCGCCGGACGAGAGCCCGGACGAAGGCGCCGGCTACTACGAGGTGGTGCTGCGCGCGTACCGCGTGGACCGGCCGGACCTGGTGGGCCGCTCGGTGGCCGACTTCGAGGAGCAGCAGAAGGGGCTGGGCCGCCGGATCTACCTCACCGGCGTCCGCCGGGACGGGACGGTCCTGGAGCACGACCAGTCCCGTACGCTCCGGCTCGGCGACACCGTCGCGGTCAGCGCGATCCGGGGCGACCTCGTCGACTTCGACCCCGTCACGCACATCGGTGCCGAGGCCGATGACGTCGAGCTGCTCGGCTACCGGACGGAGACGCTGCACGTCGTCGCCTCGGAGAAGGCGCACCTCGGGCGGACGATCGCGGAGGTGCGGCGGGAGCCGTTCATGGTCGGCGTCTACATCGACAAGCTGTACCGGGCGGGCGCCGAGTTCCCTTACCGGCTCTCCACATCGCTGGAACGCGGCGACACCTTGATCCTCACCGGCCCGGAACGCCTGGTCGGCCCGGCGGCGAAGGCGCTCGGCAAGCCGGTGCCGACGAGCTTCGCCACCGACATGGTCTGGGTGGGGCTCGGCATCTTCCTCGGCGGCTGCATCGGCATTCCGGCGCTGACCGCGGGCGGCGTGCCGATCTCGCTCTCCACCTCGGGCGGCGGGCTGATCATGGGCCTGGTCTTCGGATGGATCCGCGGGAAGTATCCGACGTACGGGAACGTGCCGCCGGGCGCCCAGTGGTTCATGGACACGCTCGGCCTCTGCCTCTTCGTCGCCGTCGTCGGCATCAACGCCGGTCCGAGCTTCACCAGCGGTCTCTCCACGGCGGGCTGGGGACTGCTGGTCTTCGGCGCGGTGGCCACCGTGGTCCCGCTGATCGTGGGTTTCCTGGTCGGCCACTACGTACAGAAGATCCGGTTCCCGGTGCTGATGGGCGTCCTGGCGGGCGGCCAGACCACCACGGCGGCGATCGGTGCCGTCAACGAGACCTCCAAGTCGCAGATCCCCACCCTCGGTTACACGATTCCGTACGCCGTCGGCAACGTCCTGCTGACGGTGTGGGGCGCCGTGATCGTCATCCTCAACCACTGACCCTGCACGGGAGCGGACACACCATGCCCAAGACCAAGCTCAGCCGGGAAGAGATCCGGTCCTTCGCGCAGCTCTCGCCGTTCGAGCTGAAGGACAAGTTCATCCAGATCGCGACAAAGGCGCAGAGCGACAAGCCGGGCCAGAAAGGCAAGACGACCCGCGCCATGCTCAACGCGGGCCGAGGCAACCCCAACTGGACCGCCACCGGCCCGCGTGAGGCCTACCACGCGCTCGGCTACTTCGCGATTCGCGAGTCCCGTCGGGTCTGGACGGCGGACAACCTCGGCGGGATGCCGGAGGAGGCCGGGTGCGCGGACCGGTTCGAGCACTTCGTCCGTACGCATCCGGAGCTGCCCGGCATCGAGCTGCTGAAGGCGAGCGTGGATCTGGCGGTGAAGCGGTTCGGCTTCGACCGGGACGCGTTCGTGCACGAGCTGGCGGACTCCTCGATCGGTGACAACTACCCGGTGCCGGACCGGATCCTGCGCCACACCGAGGAGATCGTGCGCGGCTACCTCGCGGACGAGATGTTCGACCACCGGCCGCCGGAGGGACAGACGCTGAGCCTGTTCGCGACCGAGGGCGGCACGGCGGCGATGTGCTACATCTTCGACTCGCTGATGAAGAACGGGATCCTGAAGAAGGGCGACCGGATCGCGCTGATGGTCCCGGTGTTCACGCCGTACCTGGAGATCCCGGAGCTGGACACGTACGGCTTCGACGTCGTCCATGTGGAGGCGAACCTGTTCACCGAGACCGGCGTGCGGCAGTGGCGCTATCCGGAGGAGGAGATCGCCAAGCTGGCGGACCCGTCGGTGAAGATGGTCTGCTGCGTCAATCCGAGCAACCCGCCGTCACTGGCGCTCTCTTCGCGGGTCACCGAGCAGATCGTCTCCATCGTCGGCGAGCGGAACCCGAACCTGATCATCGTGACCGACGACGTGTACGGGACGTTCGTCGAGGGCTTCCGCTCGCTCGCCGCCGACCTGCCGCGCAACACGCTGCTCGTCTACTCCTACTCCAAGCACTACGGAGCGACCGGCTGGCGGCTCGGAGTGATCGCGCTGCACGACGACAACGTGATCGACGCGATGCTGAAGGAGCAGAGCGCGGAGGAGAAGGAACGGCTCAACCGGCGTTACGGGACGCTGTCGTTGGAGCCGGAGAAGATGAAGTTCATCGACCGCATGGTGGCCGACTCCCGGCAGGTTGCGCTCAACCACACGGCCGGACTCTCGCTTCCGCAGCAGGTGATGATGGCGCTGTTCTCGCTCTTCGACATGCTGGACGAGGGCCAGGCGTACAAGCACCGCATCCGGGCCATCGTGCAGCAGCGTCTCGACCTCCTGCTGGAGGGCGTGCACATGAAGGTCTCGGAGGATCCGAAGCGGGCCGCGTACTACATCGAACTGGACCTGCTGGCGGAGGCGGAACGCGTGCACGGGAAGCCGTTCGCGGACTTCCTGGAGGCCAACTACGAGCCGGTGGACCCGCTGTTCCGGCTGGCCGAGCAGACGTCGGTGGTCCTGCTGAACGGCGGCGGCTTCGACGGGCCGGAGTGGTCGGTACGGGTGTCGCTGGCCAACCTGGACGACCTGGACTACCTGAAGATCGGCCACCATCTGCGGGCGATCTTCGACGAGTACGCGCAGGAGTGGCGGGCGGGTGACACATCCAGCCCGTCCGGCGTTTGAGGACATCTTTTCGGCACGGAAAGGGGCACGCCCCGGCCGGTGGTGGGGTGACCAGGCCGGGGCGCGCGCGTGGGGGGTGCGGGGTGGCTGATGGGGCTATCCGAAGGCGGCGAACGCCTTCGTGAAGGCCAGCGGCTCCTGCTGGATCGAGCTGCAGGTGGCGTCGGCGGCCGGCTTCGGCCCGCCCGGGCACGCCTTGTCCCGGGTGCCGGACCACATGGCCAGGCGGCCGATGCCCTTCTCCTGGGCGAACTTCACGACCTGGGTGGCGTCCTCGACCGTGAAGATCTCGGTGACGACGTCGTTCACGCCGATCATCGGCGTGACGGCGACGGCCTGCCACGCTGCGGCCTCGGAGAGCCCGAGCACGCCCTTGATCTGGGCCTGCGTGGCGGTCGCCGCCTGGATGGCGTACGCGCCCATGTCGTCGCTGTAGGCGGGCCCGTAGTCCATGGCCATGATGTTGACCGCGTCGACCCGCACGCCGTTCTTCCTCGCGTCGGCGAGCAGATCGACGCCGGGCTGGGTCAGTCCTTCGGGCATCACGGGCAGGGTGAAGGCGACGTCCAGGTCCGGGTACGTCTTCTGGAGCTGCGCGATGGCCTGGGCGCGGCGGGTGTTGGCGGCCGCGTCGGGGAGCGCGGCGCCTTCGATGTCGAAGTCGACCTCGGTGAGCTTGTAGACGTCGATGACCTTGCCGTACGCGGCGGCGAGATCGGCGGACGAGGCGCAGTTCAGGGCCAGTTCGGCGCCGGCCGCACCACCGAAGGAGACCCGGACGTCACCGCCCTCGGACCTCAACGCGCCGATCTGCCGGGCCACTTGATCGTCACCGAGCCCGGTCACGCCGCCCCAGAGCGGAGCGCAGCCGCCGCCGGAGGTGATGAAGGCGAGGTGGAACTCCTTCACTCCGGTCCTGGTGGCGGTGTCGAGGAGGTCGTACGCGGGATAGAGCGAGGTGTCGATGTACGGGGCGAACCGGGAGCCGGTTTCCCCGCCGCCACCGGGGCGACCGGTGGCGGTGGGGGCCGGCGTGGGGGTCGATGCGCTTGCGCTGGGGGACGCGGACGCGGTGGGAGAAGCGGCGGAGGAGGTGGGCGTGGGTGCGGTCGTGGGGGTGTTCGTCGGGCGGCCACTGGGGGTGGGGGCCGGGCCGCCGGCGGAGCAGGTGGCGTCGTTGATGAGGCAGGAGGCCGGGTCGCCCGCCGTACCGGTGGCGGAGGTGACGAAGCCGACGGTCACGGACTTGCCGGGAGCCAGCTCCTTGTCCCAGCTCGCGGGCTTCACGGTGACGCGGTTGCCGTGCACCGTGTGCTCGCCGTTCCAGAGCGAGCCGATCTTCGTGCCGGCCGGAAGATCGAACTGGAGCGTCCAGTCGGTGAGGGTCTTGTCGGTCTCGTTGGTGACGACGTACTGGCCGGTGTAGCCGCTGGTCCAGTCACTGGTCCGGGTGTACGCGGCCCCGACCGCCGCCGCCTGCGCCGTACCGGTCAGAGCGAGGACCGTACCGCCGACGACCGCCGCGGCGACGATCGCACCGACCGCCTTGGTACGGGTGCTCGCCGTGCGGCGGTGTGTACGGGAACCCATCAACGTGCCCTGCCTGCCTCTGTGTCCTGCGGATCTCTTTCGGGGTTGCGAGGAGCACGCTAGCGGCAGCGAAACGGACGAAGAGGGCGTTACGGACCGGAGTTGATGTTCTTAGGGTGCGCTTAAGGAACGCATGGGAGCGGGTTAATGATGGGCGCCGGGACCGGCCGTGGTGCGGGGTTCCTTGCGGCGTTGGCGGCCGAAGCGGCGGGTGACCCGGCGGCCGTGGCCGCGGCGGCCGCGTTCCGGGTCGGTGCCGTGCAGGCCGATCCAGATCCGGACCTCCGTGCCGCCGAGCACGGAGCGGCCGATGCGCAGGTCGCCGCCGGTGGACTCGGCGACCCGGCGCACGATGTCCAGGCCGAGGCCGGTGGAGCCGACCGCGCCCGGCTTGCTGGTGCCTCGGGCCAGGGCCGCCTTCGGGTCGGCGATGCCGGGGCCCGCGTCCGAGACGAGGACGATGACCGCCTCGCCGCTGTGGTGGACGTCGACGGCGAAGGCGGTGCCTTCGGGCGTGTGGCGGAAGACGTTGCCGAGCAACGCGTCGAGAGCGGCGGCCAGTTCGGGTCGGGCGACGGGGATGCGTACCGTACGGTCCACTCCCGCGAGCCGCACCTTCCGGCCCTCGTCCTCCGCCAGCGCCGACCAGAAGCCCATGCGTTCGCGGATCACCTCGGAGGCGTCGCACCCGGCGCCCGTCTGCACGCCCTGGGTCTGCGGGCGCTGTTCGCGGGCGGTCCGGATGATCGTGTCCACCTCGTGCTCCAGCTGCTCGACCGCCGCCCGGGTCTGGTCGGCCGCCGGGCCCTCGCCGAGCGACGCCGCGTTCAGCCGGAGGACGGTGAGCGGGGTGCGCAGGCGGTGCGAGAGGTCGGCGGCCAGCTCGCGCTCGTTGGCCAGGAGCTGGACGACCTGGTCGGCCATGGAGTTGAACGCCACGGCGGCGGACCGGAGTTCGGTGGGCCCCTCCTCCGGCACCCGGGTGGCGAGCCGCCCCTCCCCCAGGTCCTGAGCGGCGCCCGCCAGACGCTGGGCGGGCTGGACCATCCGGACGCCGAGCCGGTCCGCGACCGCCACCGAGCCGACGATGAGGGCCACGCCGACGCCCGCCAGGATCAGCCAGGCGGTGGCGACCCCGTTGGAGACCTCGCCCTCCGGGACGAAGACCTCCACGACCGCGATGTCACCGGTGGAGAGCGCGGTGGGCTGGAGGAGCGCGAAGCCGCCGGCGACCTCGGTGATGGAGGCGCGGCCGGCCTTCCGTACGGTCTCGACGTCCTTGGGGGTCGCGCGCCGGGTGCCGATGTCCAGCGCCTCGCCCACGGTTCCGTCCGCCGCCTTGTCCGGCGCCGGGACGTGGACGGCGAGCCGGCCCCGGTCGCCCGGTTCGGTGGAGAGGACGGCCCGGGTCAGCTCCTCGCGGTCGGTGGTGATGGAGAGCGCCGGAGCGATCATCGCGGCCTGGCGCTCGGCGTCGGAGAAGGCCCGGTCGCTGGCCATCTCCCGGATCACCAGACCGAGCGGTACGGCGAAGGCGATGACCACCATCGCGGTGACGGCGAGACACACCTTGACCAGCGCCCACCTCATGCGGGCGGCTCCACGGCCGGAGCGTCGGCGGGCGGCTGGAGCTTCACGCCGACGCCGCGCAGGGTGTGCAGATAGCGCGGCCGGGCGGCGGTCTCCCCGAGCTTGCGGCGGAGCCAGGAGAGGTGGACGTCGATGGTCTGGTCGTCGCCGTACGACTGCTGCCAGACCTCGGCCAGCAGCTCCTTACGCGCGACGACCACGCCCGGACGTCCGGCGAGGAAAGTCAGCAGGTCGAACTCGCGCCGGGTCAGGTCGAGTTCGGTGCCGTCCAGTTCGGCGCGGCGGCGCAGCGGGTCGATGGCGAGGCCGCCGACGCGGATGACCCGGGGCGGCGGCGCCTGGTCCCCGGCCGCGCGTGAGCGGCGCAGCACGGCGGCCATCCGGGCGGAGAGGTGCTCCACGGAGAAAGGTTTGGTCAGGTAGTCGTCGGCGCCGTCGTTGAGCAGCCGGACGATCTCGCTCTCGTCGTCCCGGGCCGTGGCGATGATCACCGGTACGTCGGTGATGGACCGCAGCATCTTGAGCGCCTCGGCGCCGTCCAGGTCGGGCAGGCCGAGATCGAGGATGACCACGTCGAAGCGGAAGTGCGCGACCTCGCGCAGCGCTTCGAGCGCGGTGCCCACACTCCGTACCGTGTGGGAGGCCTCACTGAGGTGCCGGATGAGGGCGGAACGTACGAACTGGTCGTCCTCGACCACGAGCACACTTGCCATGGGCGGCACCGTACGCCATGGTCGCGGCCCCGGTCCCGCCGCCGCCGGAAACCTCCGCAAAGGCCGGAACAGGAGAGGGCCGGAGCCGGAACGGAAGGTACCGGAGGGGACAGTCCAGGTGCGCGTGGTGCAGGATGTGCCCGATGCAACGAGGACTCGTACACGCGCTCGCGTGGTCGCTCGCCACCGGCGCGGCGGTCACGCTGTCGTGGTGGGGTGTGCACACGGTCATGACGGGGACGGCGTACGACCCGCCGCGGGCCGTGCCGGTCTCGGTGGGCGGCGGCGCACCGCAGCGGATCGGCCAGTCCACCGAGGAGCCGCTCGTCTCGTCCACGTACCGCACCTCGCCGTCACCTTCCCTCTCGCCGTCACCCTCGGCGCGCAGCAGCAGTCCGAGCCCATCACCGTCCACCGCGCGCCCCTCCCGTACGCCGTCGAGCGCCCCGCCGAAGCCGCCCGCGCCGTCCACGGTGGCCGCGAACTCCGGTGAGGTGAAGGGGTACCGGACCGACGGCGGCCGGGTCGTGTTCGAGCTGGGCAAGAGCTCGGCGAAGCTGGTCTCGGCGACGCCGGAGCCGGGCTGGTCGATGCAGGTGTGGACGAACGACGCCTGGATCCGGGTCGACTTCAGCGACGGCGGCGGAGAGGACGGGAAGACGTACTCGGTCTTCTGCACCTGGAACGGGACGCCGCCGACGGTGCAGGTCGTCGAACCGTAGGCCCTTCGCTCAGGGCTTCTCGAAGACGGACGGCGGCGGTGCCGGTGACGGCTTGGCGACCGCGTCCGTGACGACCGCCGCGCCGCCGGTGAAGTCCGTGAGCGCCCGCCCGTGTTCGACCCGGCCCGGATGCGGGTCGCTCGCCACCCGGCGGGTGAACTCGGCGACGGGCAGCGGCAGCGCGGAGGCGAGCAGGACCGCGTTGCCGAAGCGGCGGCCGCGCCATACCACGGGATCGGCGGCGAGCGCAAGCTCCGGGAAGACGGCGGCGGCCGTGGCCACCTGGCCGCGCAGATGGGCCAGCGGCGGACCGTCGGCGAGGTTGGCGGCGTACTGGCCCGACGGCTTCAGCACCCGGCGTACGTCGGTGAGGAATTCGGCGGAGGTGAGGTGGGCCGGCGTGCGGGCGCCGCTGAAGACGTCCGCGATGACCAGGTCCGCCCAGCCGTCCGGCAGCTTGGCCAGCCCGGCGCGGGCGTCCGCCGACCGGACCCGGACGCGGGCCTGCGGGTCCAGCGGGAGCCGGTCGCGGACGAGCTGGACGAGTGCTGCGTCGACCTCCACGACCTGCTGGGTGGAGCGCGGGCGGGTGGCGGCGGTGTACCGGGCGAGCGTGAAGGCGCCGCCGCCGAGGTGCAGGACGTGCAGCGGCTGGAGCGGTGGCGCGGTCAGGTCGATGATGTGGCCGAGCCTGCGCTGGTAGGCGAAGGAGAGGTACGCCGGGTCGCCGAGGTCCACGTGGGACTGCGGGGCGCCGTCGAGCAGCAGCGTCCAGCCGTCGGGCCGCTCGCGGTCCGGTATGAGCTCGGCGAGACCGCTGTCGACGGGGCCGGAGAAAGGTTCGCGCTCGCTCCGGCCGCCTCGGCGGTCCTGCTGCTGCTTCCTGCCTCCGGCCGGCGCTCCTCGACGTGCCACGTGCGCTGGTCCTTGCTGGTGGGGGCCCGGGATACCGGCAGCGGCGGAGGTTCCGCCCGTACGGCCATTATGGGCTCCGGTGGTGGGTGCCGGCTCAGTTGCAGCCGTCGGCCGCCTCCAGCAGGCGGGCCGCCAGGTCGAGGGCGGCGCGGAGTGCGGCCGGGTCGGTGACCGGGGCGTCCTCGGCGGGCGGGAGCAGCCAGCCGGCACCGGCGGCCGGCGGCGGGCCCGCCGGGAGGCGCAGTCCTCGGCCGTCGGTCCGCGTACAGGCGCTGCCCGGTACGTCCCAGCCGTCGGCGGTGCCGGGCGGGACGAGGAAGCCGAGCGTGTCGCAGGCGCCGTTGTGCAGGACCGGGCCGACGGCCTCCTGGTCCCGGCCGCGGCGGAGGATGTCGACGGCCTCCAGCCCTTGGCGGGCGGGGACGGTGACGAGGTCGCAGGACTGCTCGGCCGATGCGAGGGCCGGTGCGTGGTCCTTGGTGGGGGTGGGGGTGGGGGTCGTGGTCGTCGTCGGGTTCGTCGCGGTCGTCCGTGAGCCGGTCTCCATGCCGATGTGCAGCAAGGGAACCCCTCCTCTCATCGCCGAACGGAGCCACACTCCGTCTCCACATGGACCAACGGTGGCGGAGCGTCAAGGGCTACGGGAGCGGACCGCCGCAAAGGGTGGCAGTTCATGGCGGATCGCGGGTGAGATGCACGTATATGCGGAGAATCGCCGCGTGTGTTCCCGGTCACAGCAGGTACGTTCTTGCTCCGCCGGGACACCGGAGAGCAGGACCCGGCCAGCGCGACGTGCACCACTTGCACCACTTGCACCGCTTGCACCAGAGAGGGGCCGGCCATGGTGTCGACAGGGGCAGTTCCCAACCTCGTCTTCCGCCAGCTGCGCGGACAGCGCTCCGCGGGAGAGTTCGCGGCCGCCGTCCGCAGAGCGGCGCGCGAGATCGGTGAGCAGGTCGCCTGCGACGCCCGGTATATCGGACGCGTGGAGTCCGGCGAGATCCGCTGTCCCAACTACGCGTACGAACGGGTCTTCCTGCACATGTTCCCCGGCACCTCTCTGGCCGACCTGGGGTTCTCGGCCCGCGAGAGCGTACGGGGCCGAGGCGCGCGGGTCGTCTCCGGGCCCCCCGCAGCCGCCGGACCGGACGCGTCCCATCACACCGACGAGGAGAGCGACGTGCTGCGTCGCGTGTTCATGATGGGCGGTACGGCCACGGTGGCCGCCGCCTCCCTGGGGCTCGGCGGAACGCCCGCCTCCGCTGCCAAGATCTCTCTGCCCGCGCAGCGCCGGGTCGGTGAGAGCGAGGTGGACGCCGTCGAGCAGGCGGTACGGCGGATCCGCGTACTGGACGACCGGCACGGCGGCGACGGCCTCTACCGGCAGGCGGCGCGGCCGTTGAAGGCGGCGTACGAGCTGCTGGACGCCGGGACCACGACGCGGCGTGCCACGGCGGACCGGCTGCACGCGGGCGCGGGTGAGCTGGCGATCTCGGTCGGGTGGCTGGCCCATGACTCCGGGCGGTTCGACGACGCGCGCTCGCACTACGCGGAGGCGCTGGCGACGGCGCGGCTGGCGGGCGACGCGGGTCTTGAGGCGCACGCCTTCTGCAACACGTCGTTCCTGGCCCGGGACGCGGGACGGCCGCGTGAGGCGGTACGGGCGGCCGAGGCCGGACAGCGGGCGGCCCGCACGCTCGGCTCGCCACAGCTGCTGGCGCTGCTGGCGCTGCGGGAGGCGGGAGGCCGGGCGGGGCTCGGGGACCGTACGGGGTGCGACCGGGCGATCGGGCGGGCTCGGGCGGCGTTCGAGCGGGGGCCGGCGGGTGGTGACCCGGAGTGGATGAGCTTCTTCCGGGAGGCGGAGCTGGAGCTGCTGGAGGCGCAGTGCTGGTCGGCGCTGGGCGACTGGTCGCGTGCGGCGCGGCACGGGCGGCGGGCGGCGGCGCTCCAGGACGCGCACTTCACCCGGAACCAGGCGCTGTACCGGGCGCAGTTGACGGGGGATCTGGCGCGGGCGGGTCGGGTGGAGGAGGCGGCGGCGACGGGCCACCAGGTGCTGGACCTGCTGGACCGGGTCCGGTCCTCGCGGATTCGGGGGATGGTGGCGGGGGCAGCGCGAGTGCTGGAGGCCCGGCCGGGTGGAGGGTCGGCGGCGTCGTCATTCTTGACCCGCCACCGGGAGTCCCTGCCGGCCTGAGCCCGTCGGGGCCGTCTTGGGCCTGTCCGGCGTTGACCGTGCCTGGGTGGGCCTCTATTGCCCGGACCGGGGCATGTTCAGCCCGTCCGGCGTTCGAGGACGGAACCGGTAAGCACGTTCCGGGTGCATGCATGGCTCTCCCGCGCCACGGGATCCGGAAGGGTGCCGCCCACCCCAGCGACGGTTCCGTCCTCGAACGCCGGACGGGCTGGGGTGGGCGCCGCACACGCTGGGGTGGGCGCAGCGCACGCCGGACGGGGGCGCCATACGGGCCTAGGCGGTCTCCAGGTGGCCCGTGTCGTTCCAGCGTTCCATCGCCGGCGCACCGTACGCCCACCCCAGCACCGACAGCGACGTCGGCTCCAGGCGCAGGCGGGCGCCGAAGGCGATGTCCTCGCCCAGCCAGCGCGCGGCCAGCACGCGCAGGATGTGGCCGTGGGCGAAGACCAGCACGTCCCGGTCGGCCGACCGCGCCCAGGCCACCACCTCGTCCGCCCGGCCGGTGACCTCCGCGAGGCTCTCGCCGTCCGGGACACCGTCGCGCCAGATCAGCCAGTCCGGCCGGTCCGCCTTGATCTGCGCCGGCGTCAGCCCCTCGTACGCCCCGTAGTCCCACTCCATCAGCGCGTCCCACGCCTCCGCCCGCTCACCGAACCCGGCCAGCTCGCACGTCTCGGAGGCCCGGACCAGCGGACTCGTGCGGACCTCGACGCCGGGCAGCCCGGCCCACGGCTCCCGGTGCAGCCGTTCGCCGAGCCGCTTCGCACCCGCGCGGCCGGTGTCCAGGAGCGGGATGTCCGTCCTGCCGGTGTGATTGCCCTGGACCGACCACTGGGTCTGGCCGTGCCGAGCGAGCAGGATGCGCGGTGCCATGAAGGCTCTCCCTGGAACGGTGGTGCTGGGCCGTCCATCATCCCGTACCGGGCCGGCAGGCAACCTCCGGGGCCGGACCGACGTCCCTCACTGCGCAGCCCTACGCCGCCGCGGTACCGGAGCCACGACGGGGCAGGCTGCGAGGAGGGCGTCCCGCAAGGGGGCCCCGGGGGAGCGGGCGGCCGACCGCCGCCTTACGGTTGAACGTCCGCCGTCGGCCGCATGAACATGGGGGAGCCACCGGATGCCGCACGCCACCGCCCTGCCCGCGACCGGTCACCGGCCCCGCTGGTGGACGGAGCTCCCACTGATCGCGGTGGTGTACGGGCTGTACTCGGTGGGCCGGCTCCTGGTGCGCGGAGACGTGTCGACGGCGGTCGACCACGGTCTGGCGATCCTCCGCTTCGAACAGGCGCTGTACCTCAACGCCGAGCATCCACTGAATCGTCTTTTCACCACCACCCCGTCCATCGGCATACCCGCCGACTTCGCGTACGCCACGCTGCACTACCTGGTCACTCCGGCGATCCTGATCTGGATGTTCCGGCGCAGGTCGGCCGCGTACCGGGCGGCCCGGGTCTGGCTGATGAACTCGACCCTGCTCGGTCTGATCGGCTTCACCCTCGTGCCGACCTGCCCGCCCCGGCTGCTGGACGCGAGCCACGGCTTCGTCGACACGATGGCGCAGTACAGCGCGTACGGATGGTGGGGCGCCGGCGCGAGCGCCCCGCGCGGGCTGAGCGGGATGACCAACCAGTACGCGGCCATGCCGAGCCTGCACGTCGGCTGGTCCCTGTGGTGCGGCATCCTCCTGTGGCGCCACGCCCGGCACCCACTGCTCCGGGCCGCCGGCATCGCGTACCCGCTGATCACCACGATCGTCGTGATGGGCACCGCCAACCACTATTTCCTGGACGCGGTCGCCGGCGCCGCCGTAATGGGGCTCGGAGCCCTGCTGACCAGGCCGGTCATCCGGCTGGCCGACCGGGTGAAGGGCCGGATGCGGACCGTCCTCGCCACCGCCGTCACGGCCTCCGAGCCCGTGAAGTCCCCGATTGTCAGTGCCGGATGCAAGACTTCCGCGGGTGAGCGAATCCCCGGCCAGCGGACCTCCTCCGCAGATTCCCCCGACGCGGCAGCCGACGGCGCGGGCCCAGGCGCAGCGACCGGCGCCTCGGCCAACGACGACGCTCCGGCAGCGGCTCGCTGAGCTGCGCGGCCCCTCCGTCGCACCGCACCCGCTCGACGCCCGCGCGCTCGCCGCTCTCGCGGCCAACCCGGGCTGCAAGCGCCGCGCCCTGCTCGACGGCGCCGGGGTCGACAAAGGCGTGCTCGCCACCGCGCTCGGCTCTCCCGCGCCGTTCGGGCAGTCGCAGTTCGCGTTCATGCGGGGCAACGCGTTCGAGGCGAAGGTCAAGGCGGACGGCGGAGCCGAGCTGCTGCGCCTGCTGTACGAACGGCTCGGCGGCTCCTCCCCCGCTCCCGGCCCCGACGCCGCCACGCCCGACCTGAGCGCCGCCGGTCCCGAGGGCCGCGCCGCGCGCACCGCGCTCGCGCTGCGGGAGGCGACGGCGGCCGGTGGCTGGGCGCTGCTGGACCATCCGATGCTGGCCCTGGAGGTGGCGGGCTCTCCGGCCTATCTGGAGCCGGACGCGGTGGTGGTCCATCCCGACGGCCGCTGGACCGTGGTCGAGATCAAGTCGTTCCCGATGATCGACGCCTCCGCCGACGCCGCGAAGGTCGGCGCCGCCGCCCGGCAGGCCGCGGTGTACGTGCTGGCGCTGGAGCGGGTCGCATCGATGACCGAGGGCGCCGAGGTCGGCCACCAGGTGCTGCTGGTCTGTCCGAAGGACTTCTCCAACCTGCCGACCGCCTCCGTCGTCGACGTACGCAAGCAGCGCGCCGTCACCCGCCGCCAGCTGACGCGCCTCACCCGCATCGAGGACATCGCCGACGCCCTCCCGGAAGGGACGACCTTCGACCCGGCCTGCTCACCGCAGGAGCTGGAGTCCGCCGTCTCCTCCGTCACCGCCGCCTACGCCCCCGAGTGCCTGGCCGCCTGCGAGCTGGCCTTCCACTGCCGGGCGCGGTCCCGGGCCGAGGGTGCGGTGGAGACGCTCGGCCGGAGCGTGCGCGGCGAGCTGGGCGGGCTGACCACGGTGGCCGGAGTGCTGGCCGCCGCCGCGGGCAAGGAAGGCGACCCGGCCGACCCGACCGTGGCCGCGCTGCGCCGGGCCGCCGCGCTGCGGGCCGAGGCGCTGGAGAGCGCGGCGGCCGTGCGCGGACAGGTGCCGGAAGAGGCGGGCGCCCCATGTCGCTGATCACCACGCTCGCCCGGCTGGAGGCCGTCGACTCGGGCCGCGCGCAGCCGCTGGCGACCGTCCGCCACCGCCACCTCACCGGCCGGCCGCTCGTCCTCGTGCCGCTCACCACCGCCGGCGAGGCCGGAGCTCCGCTCGGCGCGCTGGTCGGCACGGACCGCGACCAGCCCCGCCTCCTGGCCGTCGCGCAGCCGCGCGACCGTGACCTGCGGTTCGCGTTCCTGGCCGAGCTGGCGGAGGCGGTCCTTCCGCACATCGAGGCGTACGCGGACGTGGTCGAACCCGCCGAACGCAATGAGACCGATCCTGCGACCGGCAAGAAGACCAAGGTGGAGGTCGAGCTGTGCACGGACGCGCCGCAGCTGATCGTGCCGAGCCGGGCGGGCATCGAGTTCGTGCGGCTGCTCGGCCGGTCGATGCGGTTCCGCCGGACCGCCGAGGACGACCCGGAGACGCCGTATCCGGCCCCGGCCCGCGTCCCGCTGCTCGGCCGCTGGCTCACGCACTACGGCGAGCGGGCCCGGGTCCCGGGCTCCTCGCTGCTGCTGGCCGCCACGGACCTGCTGAACCGGCACTGGGCGACCGGCCAGAGCAGCCTGGAGGACCAGCACCTGGGTGCGCTGCTCGCCTGGATCGACCCGCCGGGCGGCACCTCCGGCGCCGAGGAGGCGCTCCGCGCCGAGCTGGCCCGCGACGAGGACAGGCAGCTGCTCTGCCCGCCCGCCGGGCCCGCCACCGACCCGGACTTCGACAACCGGCTCCTCGCTCCCGCGATCGAGAGGTACGACCGGGCCCGTCAGGCGTTCGCGGCGGCCGAGGACGGGCTCTCGGCGGACGGACGCCTCGGCGAACTGAGCAACGCCGAGCGCGAGATCCGCTCCCTCCTCGCGAAGGTGATGCTGCCGACCTGGGACAAGGTGTGGCAGGGGCTCGACCTGCTGCGCGAGCTGCCCGAAGGATCCCGGGCCGAGGACCGCTGGACCCGTGACCGCTGGTCCTTCACCGCGCACCGGGACCGCGTCAGCTCCGGCGAACCACCGCAGCCGCGCCGCGACGACGCGGTGACGGCCGCGCAGAAGCTGGCCTCCCGCGAGACCGCGCAGGCCCAGCTGGAGGCGCAGGAGGCACTGGACGACCCGCTGGTGCTGGCCGGACGGCGGCTGGCCGGCGAGGCGTTCCTGGCGGAGGTGACCGAGGTCGAGATGGCGTACACCGAGTCCAAGCGGCCCTCTCCGCGACCGCTGGTCACCCTCCGCACGGACGAGCGTCCGCATCTCGGCGAGCGGACGAAGGTGTACCGCTCGCTGGGCGGCAAGCCGCAGACGGCGGAGTTCGTCCGGTCCGAGGAAGACGCGGACCAGGACGGCGAGATCCTGCTCGTCCTGCGGATCATGGACCGGATGGGCCGCGGCAAGGAGCCCGCGCCCGGTTCGCTGCCGGAGCCTGGTGAGCGGCTCGCCTGGACCCTGTTCGAGCACGACCAGCGCGGCGGGCCGAAGCTCCCGGACCCGGAGGAGACCCCGTGGACCCACGGCGGTCCGCCGGGCGCGGACGCCGCCACGCGCACCGAGCGTCCCGACCCCGTGACCCCGGAGGACCTGCTGTGACCGTCGGCTTCGACCCCGGTGCGGAGGCGGCGCGGGCGACCGGCGCGATCCTCGACGACACCCTGCGCGGCTCCGCCCGTGGCATCGTCGTGGACTCACCGCCCGGCGCCGGGAAGTCGACCCTGGTGGTCCGGGCGGCCTTGGAGCTGGCCGCCGCCGGCCATCCGCTGATGGTGATCGCGCAGACGAACGCGCAGGTGGACGACCTGGTGGTGCGGCTGGCGGAGAAGGAGCCGGAGCTGCCGGTGGGCCGGCTGCACAGCAGCGAGTCCGACCCGTACGACAAGGTGCTCGACGGCCTGGACAACGTGACCAAGTCGGCGAAGGCGGCCGATCTGGCCGGGCTGGACATCGTGATCTCGACGGCCGCCAAGTGGGCGCACGTGAAGAACGTGGAGCCGTGGGGTCACGCGATCGTCGACGAGGCGTACCAGATGCGCTCCGACGCGCTGCTGGCCGTGGCCGGGCTGTTCGAGCGGGCGCTGTTCGTCGGCGACCCGGGACAGCTGGACCCGTTCTCGATCGTCGGCGCGGACCAGTGGGCCGGGCTGAGCTACGACCCGTCCGCGAGCGCGGTCTCCACGCTGCTCGCGCACAATCCGGAGCTGCCGCAGCACCGGCTGCCGGTCTCCTGGCGGCTTCCGGCCTCTGCGGCACCGCTGGTGTCGAACGCGTTCTACCCGTACACACCGTTCCGCAGCGGTACGGACCACGGGGACCGGAAGCTCTCGTTCGGGGTGGCGTCGGACGGCTCGGGGCCTGACCGGGTGCTGGACGAGGCGGCCGAGGCCGGGTGGGGGCTGCTGGAGCTGCCGGCCCGGCACACACCGCGTACGGACCCGGAGGCGGTACGGGCGGTGGCGCTGGTGGTCCGCCGGCTGCTGGACCGAGGCGGTGTCGCCACCAGCGAGCGGGCGGAGCAGCCCGTTCCGGTGACGGCGGACCGGGTGGCGGTCGGCACGGCCCACCGCGATCAGGCGGCGGCGGTGCGGGGGGCGCTCGCGGAGCTCGGCGTCACCGGAGTGGCGGTGGACACGGCCAACCGCCTCCAGGGCCGCGAGTTCGACGTCACGGTGGTTCTGCACCCGCTGTCCGGTCGCCCGGACGCGACCGCCTTCCACCTGGAGACGGGCCGCCTGTGCGTGCTGGCCTCGCGCCACCGGCACGCCTGCATCGTGGTCTGCCGGGAAGGCGTGGCGGACCTGCTGGACGAGCACCCGTCGACCGAGCCGGTCCAGCTCGGCGTCACGGTGAAGTTCCCGGACGGCTGGGAGGCCAACCACGCGGTGCTGGCCCACCTCGCCGAGCACCGGGTGCGGTGGAAGCCGTGACGGAAATCCAGGACGACGGACCCCGGCCGCCGCAAGCCCTCCGGCCCTCTTGCGCCGGGTTGGACAATGGAAGGTGGCCGTCCGGGGCCGCCAGAGGAAGGAACAGCACATGACACAGTCCGAGCGGAACGAACGGCAGCGGCTGCGTCCCGCGCCGCTGCTCTTCGAGCCGTCGGAGGCGGTGGCCGATCCGGAGCACTTCTTCGACCTGGAGTCGATGGACGACCCGCGTGAGCTGCTGGCCCGCGCGACCGAGCTGACGCAGGCCTTCCGCGCGGCGACGGACCGCTCGGTGGAGTTCCAGGCGATGGCGGCGGCGCAGCTCGCCGATCCGCGCCGGTTCGACCGGCTGACGGCGGCGGATGTCGCGGAACGCGCGGAGTGGACCGAGGACTACGCGAAGAAGATGATCGAGTTCGGACGATCGCTGCTGGACGCGTCCAACGTCTGAGCCGCGCGTGGACGGGCCGGAGGATGCTCTCAGGCCGGAGGTCAGGTCCCGTGGCATATTCCGGGTGGGCAAGATACTCCTTCCGCTCCGGCCCTGTCCCGGTTTCCGGCAACTCTCGGAATCAGCTCCGTCACTCCCGGTAGACCTTCTCTCCATGAGCGCTTGGCTGAAAGACGAAACGACCCTCCAGGCCGGCCCCGCCGCGCCCCACGCCGTCGACATCTTCGCCCTGCTGCGGGACCAGACCGGAGCGCACGCCGCGCAGGTGACCGCCGCCGGTGCCGCCTGGCTGGCCGACGCCTCCGCCTATCCGCGCTCCACGCTCGCGCAGTGGGAGGAGCGCCCGTCCGCGCCCGGCGTGCTGCCATGCGGCTCGCAGTTCGACGTCGTGAACGTGCCGACGCTGTTCGGGCGGCGGATGGTGGAGCGGCTCTGGGCCGAGGGCCCCGGCACCGGTCCGGTGGCCGTGCACCGGGGCCGGATGCTGCTCTTCGCCGCTCCCGGAACGGCCCAGCGGCTGCCGTCGCTGCTGGCCTGGGAGGAGTGGGGTTCGGGCGGCGGTACGCAGCGCGGTGAGGTGCCGCCGCTGCTCTGTCACGGCACCGGCGACGCCGTCACCGTACCGCCGCTGACCTGCCCGTCCGGTGGTTCCGGGCCGCGCTGGCTGGTGGCTCCGGACACCCGTGACCCGTGGCTGCCCGGACCCGATGTGCTGCTCTGGGCCTGTGTCCGGGTGAGCCGGTCGGCGGTGGCTCAGGGGTCCGGGCATTCGATTTTTCCTCGGGCGGATCAGGGTGCTAATGTCTACGACGTCAGCAGGCGCCGTTAGCTCAGTTGGTTAGAGCAGCTGACTCTTAATCAGCGGGTCCGGGGTTCGAGTCCCTGACGGCGCACCGACGGAAGAAGCCCCTCGCGGAAGCGAGGGGCTTCTTCGTTTTTCGCGGCGTACGCGACTCAGATTCCGGCCGTGATCCGTACCGTCCAGGAGCCGGACGGCGTGCGGTCGGCGACCTCCACGCGGGTGCGCTCGCCCGGCACCGTGTAGGTCTCGCCCTCCAGGAGCGGCGCGTCGGCGAGCGGCGGGTAGACGGAGCGGTCCCAGCAGGAGCCGGTCTCCGGATGCGTGTCGATCACCTCGACCGGGCCGCCGCCGGAGGCCGTGCCGCCGCGGACCCGGTAGATCAGGATGCCTTCGGTGCAGGTCCCGCGGTCGTTGCCGGTGGCGCCGCGGGCCTCGATGGCCAGGACGCTGTCCTCGCCGGTCCGGACGACGGCGAGCCGTGTCCCGATCGACCCGCCGGGCGCGGGCGCGGCGGCGATCGGTTCGAGGCTGAGATCGGCGGAGCCGCGTACGCAGACGACCTGCGGCCCGCCCAGCCAGCCGAGCTTCCACTTGTGCCAGCCGAAGAGGTCGGGCGCCAGGCCGAACTGGCTGCCCATGACGTCCCAGTCGCCGACGTAGGTGTCCCAGTCGCCTTTGCCGTCGGTGGGCCGGTGGTAGAGATCGGCCAGGTCGAAGACGTGCCCGGTCTCGTGCGCCAGGACGTTGCGGTCGGGCGGGTGCTGCTCGAAGACGGTGACGACCCGCCGGATGTCGGTGGAGTCGGCGCGCAGCGGCCGGTCGAAGTTGACGACCTTCGTGGCGTCGGAGTCCACGCCCGGCGCGTCCGGGTCGGCGACCAGGTAGACGATGTCATACGCCGAGAAGTCGACGTCCTTGTCGGCGGCGGCGATCGCGTCGCGCAGGTAGGCGGTGCGCTTCTTCGCGTCCCAGTCGCGCTCTATGCCGTACCAGGTGGAGGCGCGCGGCATCGGGGTCCAGGCCCGCTGCGGGTGCGGGCGGAGGGTGAATCTGCCGTAGCTGGCGCGCTCGAAGAAGCGGGTGGTGGCGGGGAAGTGGTCGGCGGTGAGGACCTCGGGGGTGAGGACGGGTTCGGCGTCCGGGAACGACAGGAAGATCATCACCGCGTCGAGGTGGCGGTCGGGCTGCGGGTAGGCGCCGTTCCAGCTGTCCAGGCCCAGTGAGTGGTGCGCCTCCGTCCTGCGGAGCTCGCACGGGGCGGCGTCGCGTACGGCGGCCGCGGCGGGGCCGGCGACGAGCGAGGTGGCGGCGAGCGCCAGAAGGGAGGTCAGAGCGGCCGCGAGACTGCGCAGCCTCAGCCGCTCCGCTCCCCCGGGCCCGGGCTCACGCTGCACATCGACCTCCGGCTGGGGAACGCGGTACGTGTCGTCCACCCTGTGCCGGTTCAGGCGGATGCGTCCTGTTGTACTGCCCCACACGGGTCACAGCAGCCCCACCGGTCGCAGGTTCTACCGCTCGACGCCACCACAGCCCAGACCTTCACGGAACGTCACCGTCGGTCGGATCGACACCCGGATGCAACAGAACCGCTCAGAAACCATCAGGAGTGGGCAAAGCGGAACGACACAGACCGGCCGTTCGCACAACCAGTGGCCGGATGCGAGCTGGAACGCCCGACGCGCCACCCTCTATGCTTCACCACGCTTTCCCGCGTGGATCGGGCCCCTTCACGGGTTCACCACCCGGTGCCCTGACCGACCCCACCTGTTCACGACAACCTTCACAGCGGGAGCGAGCGGTGAGCGGAACCTCCGAAGGGCCCAGGGCCCCGGCAGGCACATCCCCGGATACCGTGGCCCCACCGGTCACGGAGCGTCATACGGCACGCCGGACGACAGCGCCGACGGCACCGCCGACCGAACCGCTCCGGGACCCGGCGGACACCGCCGCCGCCGAGCTGCGCGACCACCGGGCCGCCTTCAACGCCGCCACGCTCCCGATGGCCGTCGTGGACGGCCGGGGCGGACGGATCGTCCGGGCCAACGACGCGCTCGGCGGCCTCCTCGGCACGACGCCGGGCTCGCTGGCCGACCGGCAGGCGTGCGAGCTGGTGGACCTGGCCTCCGACGACCGCACCTGGCACGCCTACCGCGAGGTGCTCCAGGGCCGCCGCTCCCGGTTCCGCTGCACCCGCCGCCTCAAACATCCCGACGGCCGCACACTGTGGGCCGAGGTCACCGTCGTACCGATGACCGGCACATCGGCGGCGGAGCCCGCGCGGGTCCTGCTGACGGTGGCGGACATCAGCGACCGGCGCGAGCTCCAGGACCGGCTGCGCCACCTCCAGATGCACGATCCGGTGACCCGGCTGCCCAACCGGACGCTGTTCTTCGAACGGCTCTCGGTGGCCCTGGAGACGCCGCCGTACCAGGACGACTCGATGCTCCCGCGGCACGGCCGGATCGGGCTCTGCTACCTGGACCTGGACGGCTTCAAGGCCATCAACGACACGCTCGGCCACCGGATCGGCGACCGGCTGCTGGCCGCCGTCGCCGGCCGGCTCAACGACTGCGCCGAGAGCGACGCGAGCCGCAGCCCGGGCGGCAGCCGGCTGGTGGCGCGGATGGGCGGCGACGAGTTCGCGATCCTGGTGGAGGACTCCGGCGGTACGGAGGCACTCACCGAGCTGGCCCGCTCGGTCCTGGCGGCCCTCCAGCACCCGTTCGACCTGGCCGGCCACCGGCTCTCCGTCTCCGCCTCGATCGGCGTGGTGGAGCGGCCGGTGGCGGGCACCTCGCCGACCGGCCTGATGCAGGCCGCCGACACCACGCTGTACTGGGCCAAGGCCGACGGCCGGGCCCGCTGGACGCTCTTCGACCCCGAGCGCAACGCCCACCGCATGACCCGCCAGGCGCTCTCCTCCACCCTTCGGCCCGCCGTCGAGCGCGGCGAGTTCACGCTGGAGTACCAGCCGCTCGTCGGCATGGCGGACGGAGTCGTGCGCGGCGTGGAGGCGCTGGTGCGCTGGAACCACCCGCAGTTCGGTGTGCTCTCGCCGAATCGGTTCGTCGGGATCGCCGAGGAGGACGGCTCGATCGTCCAGCTCGGCCGGTGGATCCTGCGCACCGCGTGCCGCCAGGCGCGCCGCTGGCAGCTCGACCACCCGGACGAGCCCGCGCTCTTCATCAGCGTCAATGTCGCCGTACGCCAGGTCTGGGACTCCGACCTGGTGGCGGACGTGGCACAGATCCTCAACGAGACCGGCCTCGCGCCCGGACTGCTCCAGCTGGAGCTGACCGAGTCCGCGGTGATGGGCTCCGGCGGCCGTCCGCTGCGCGCGCTCCAGGCGCTGAGCGACATGGGCGTACGGATCGCCATCGACGACTTCGGGACCGGCTACTCGAACCTCGCCTACCTCAGCCGCCTGCCGGTCTCCGTACTGAAGCTGGACGGCGCGTTCGTGAAGGGCTTCCGGTACGAGGACGGTACGCACCCGAGCCCGGCCGACGAGACGATCGTGGAGGCGATGGTGCAGCTGGCGCACCGCCTGGGGCTGACCGTCACCGCGGAGTGCGTGGAGACGGCCGGGCAGGCGGAGCGGCTGCGGCGGATCGGCTGTGACACCGGGCAGGGGTGGCTGTACTCGCGGGCCGTGGCGCCGGAACTGATCGCGGCCCTGATCACGGCCCGGCCGACCGCCGAGACCCCTTAGGGGGTGTCTGACCATTCCGCGCGGGTCGGCGACGCGCGCCCAATCGTCAGACTTCCCCTAGGCGGCGGGCAGCCCGTACGGCTTGCGGCTCAGACGCCGCGCGGCAGCCCGTACGCGTCCGCGATCAGCTCGTAGCTGCGCAGCCGCGCGTCGCCGCCGTGCGCGTTGGCGGTGATCATCAGCTCGTCGGCGCCGGTGCGCTTGGCCAGGTCGTCCAGGCCGGTGCGGACCTCGTCGGCGGTGCCGTGGACGACGTTGGCGAGCCAGCCGTCGACGAACTCCCGCTCCATCGGCGAGAAGTCGTACGCGGCCGCCTCCTCCGGGCTCGGGATCAGCCCGGGCCGGCCGGTGCGCAGCCGCACCATGGAGAGCGCGCCGGTCAGTACCTGGCGGCGGGCCTCGCGCTCGTCGTCGGCGGCCAGCGCGGAGACGCCGATCAGCGCGTACGGGGCGTCCAGCACGGCGGAGGGCCGGAAGGAGCTGCGGTACAGGTCGAGCGCCGGGATCGTGTTCTGCGCCGAGAAGTGGTGCGCGAAGGCGAACGGCAGGCCGAGCGTGCCGGCCAGCCGGGCGCTGAAGCCGGAGGAGCCGAGCAGCCAGACCGGCGGCCGGTGCGCGGACTGCACACCGCCGTCGGCGGTCGCCTGGACCGGACCCGGTACGGCGTGGATGCGGGCGTACGGATGTCCGTCCGGGAAGTCGTCGTCCAGGAACCGGATCAGCTCACTGAGCTGCTGCGGGAAGTCATCGGCGCCTTCGTTGAGCCGGTCGCTGCGGCGCAGGGCCGCCGCCGTCGCGCCGTCGGTGCCAGGAGCCCGGCCGAGGCCGAGGTCGACGCGGCCGGGAGCCATCGCCTCCAGCGTGCCGAACTGCTCGGCGATCACCAGCGGTGCGTGGTTGGGCAGCATGACGCCGCCGGAGCCGAGCCGGATGCGTTCGGTGTGGGCGGCGATGTGCGCGAGGATCACGGCCGGCGAGGACGAGGCGACGCCGGGCATGGAGTGGTGCTCGGCGACCCAGTAGCGGTGGAAGCCGCGGCTCTCGGTGAGCTTGGCGATCTCGACGCCGGTGCGCAGGGCCTGGGTGGCGGTGCGGCCCTGGCCCACGGTCACCAGGTCGAGCACGGAGAGCGGTACGGAGGCGGTGCCCGCCGCCGTACCCCGGATTCCGTCGACGTCCGTTCCGTCGCCCGTGTTCCCGCCTCGGATCTCGTCCACGTGTCGGCCCTCTCCCGGTGGTGCTCGTCGTACGTACGCGCCGTCGGAGGCGTACGGGTGTCGGGCACGTACAACAGGAGGATGGCTCCGGTTATTCCGGCGGCGGCAGCGGGCCCGGCGTCGTCACTCCCGTACCTCGATGCCCTTCGGCTCCACCGTGCCCGGTGCCGGACGGCGGGCGGCGAAGAGCGTGCCGAGCGTCGGGGCCCAGACGCGGCGGTCGGTCAGCCGCAGGCCCTCCCAGACGCTCACCTGGCTCGCCGTGAGGACCGGCTTGCCGACCGCCTCCTCCAGCTCCGGGATGGACGCGGCGGTGTGCAGGGCCGCATCCGGGAGCAGCAGCACCTCGGCGTCCAGATGGTCCGCGGCGAGGGCCAGTTCCTTGACCTGCTCCGGCCCGAGCCCCGCGACCTCGGCGTCCGTGGCGAGGCCGGCGCTGTGCGAGGCCACCACCTCCACACCGCCCGCCACCAGGAACTCCGCGACGAGCACGGTGACGTCCTCCGGCCAGGCGGCGGCGACCGCGACCCGGGACGCGCCCAGCTCCCGTACCGCGTGGACGAAGCCGAAGCCGGTGCTGGAGGCGGGCAGGCCCGCGCTCCGGGCGAGGGTGGCGATCTGGTTGTGCGCGCCGGCCCAGCCGTACACGAAGCTGCCGCCGGGGCTCGCCCAGACGAGCGCCTCCGCGCCCGCGAGCCGCAGCTCCTCGGTGCCTTCGGCGAGCCGGTCCGGCGCACCGGACTCCAGCAGCGAGCCCCGCCGGTAGGAGTCCTCGGCCACCTCGGTGGAGAACAGCGGCAGCCTGATGTCCGTGTCGAGCGTGATCTCGATCCGCGGGAAGTCGTCCTCGGCGGCGTGGCCCGGGTAGAGAAGTCCTACGGTCGTGGTCATGTTCACCCTTCCTTCGCGTCGGACGCGGAAAGCCACTGGTGCCCCTGGCTCTGTCAAGTATTCCCCCGGAGGCCCGGCGACGGCGGGTGGGCCGGGTGCGGCACGGGCCGTGTTGACGGGCGCGGGAGCGGCTGCGAGCGTGGTCGGTACGGAGATCATGGTCCTGCCTGTACCTACGCCGGCCTGCGACGTTGCGGAGTGATGAGCCACCGATGCCGGAACCCGTCGTTCTCGTCCTCGACGCCGATCCGTCCCCGCGCCTGGGCCGGCTGACCGGCCGGGCCCGTGTGGTGCGCACGGACGCGGCGGGTCTCGCGGCCCGGCTGCCGGACGCCGATGTGCTGCTGGTGTGGGACTTCACCTCCGACGCGGTACGGGAGGCCTGGCCCGGCGGAGGGCCGCGGCCGCGCTGGGTGCATACGGCGAGCGCGGGTGTGGACCGGCTGCTCTGTCCGGAGCTGGTGGCCTCCGACACCGTGCTGACCAACGCGCGGGGCGTCTTCGAGCGGCCGATCGCGGAGTACGTGGCCGGGTTGGTGCTGGCCTTCGCCAAGGACCTGCCCACCACCCTCGCCCTCCAGCGGGAGCGGCGCTGGCACCACCGGGAGAGCCGGCAGGTCGCCGGTTCGCGGGCGGTGGTCGTCGGCGCGGGGCCGATCGGCCGCGAGATCACCCGGCTGCTGCACGGCCTGGGCGTCCAGGTGGCGCTGGTGGGCCGGACCGCCCGGCGCACGATCCACGGCATCGCGGACCTGGGACCGCTGGCGGCGCGCGCGGACTGGGTGATCTCGGCGGTGCCGCTGACGCCGTCGACGTACGGCATGTTCGACACCCGCTTCTTCGGGCTGCTCCAGCCGTCGGCCCGGTTCATCAACGTGGGGCGCGGCGCGAGCGTGGTGGAGGCTGACCTGGTGTCGGCGCTGAACCGGCGCTGGCTGGCGGGCGCGGCGCTAGATGTGTTCGCCGATGAACCGCTGGGCCCGGAGAGCCCGTTGTGGGACGTTCCGGGACTGTTGGTCTCGCCGCATCTGAGCGGCGACACGGTCGGCTGGCGTGACCGGCTCGGTGAGCAGTTCGTGGCGATGTACGAACTATGGGCGGATGGTGGTCCGTTGCCCAACGTGGTGGACAAGGACCGGGGTTACGTCCCGTCCACCGACAACTCCGCAGAGGAAGAAGGCTCCTCACCGGAGTGACCCCGTCACCCTCCGCCCGTGCCAGGCCACGGGAAGGTCACCCTCCGGCCACCGTTCGGTTACATGGACCGGCTTCCTGCATAGACGTACGGGATCGGGCAGGCGCTCACCCTGTCCGGACTGTTCGACTCCAGGAGATCGCGAACCATGGCTGACTTTCCTCACCTTTCCCGCCGGGGCTTCCTCAACCGATCGGCGGCCGTGGGTGGCCTCCTTCTCGTTCCCGGGCTCCTGACCGCCTGCAGCAAGACCGACGCGGGCGCCGCCACCGGCGCCGGCGCGCTCGACAAGCTCCGCGAGCAGGGTTTCGTACGGGTCGCGTACGCCAACGAGGCGCCGTACGGGTACATGGAGGGCAAGGAGCTGAAGGGTGAGGCGCCGACGCTGCACCGGGAGATCTTCAAGGCGCTCGGCGTCAAGGAGCTGAAGCCGACGCTCTCCGAGTGGGACGGGCTGATCCCGGGGCTCCAGGCCGGGAAGTACGACGTGGTCAGCGCGGGTATGGCCATCACGCCGGAGCGCTGCGGCAACGCGATCTTCTCCGAGCCGGAGTTCATCTCGCCGACCGCGCTGATGGTGCGGAAGGGCAATCCGAAGAAGGTCACCGACCTGGAGTCCGCCAAGGAGGCCGGGATCACCATCGGCGTCATGTCCGGTGCGGTGGAAGGCGGTTACGCCAAGGGCGCGGGCATAGCCGAAGGCAGGATCAAGACGCTGCAGAAGCCGCAGGACGGGGCCGACGCGGTGAAGGGCGGCCGGGTCGACGCGTTCCTGCTCACCGGAATCTCGCTGCGCTGGCTGGCGAAGACCAATCCGGAGACCGAGGTCACCGAGCCGTTCGTGCCGCAGATCGACGGCAACGCGCAGTTCTCGCCCGGCGGCGCGGTGTTCCGCAAGGGCAACGAGGACCTGCGGGACTCCTTCAACCGTGAGCTGAAGAAGATCGTGTCGGACCGCTCGCGCTATGTGCGGTTGCTGGAGCCGTACGGGTTCGGCGAGTCGGAGATCCCGCCCGTCGATCTGAAGACCGCGGATCTGTGCAAGGGCTGACGGGGCGGACGCACACGTATGAGTGACTTCTTCTCGCTCCTCGCCGAGGAGTTCCCGCAGGTCCGCTCGGGTCTGTGGGTGACGCTCCAGGCCACGGTCCTCGGCGCGCTGCTGGCCGGAGTGCTGGCCTTCGCGCTCGGACTGATGGCGGGCAGCCGGCTGCTCCTGGCCCGCGGATTCTCCCGGGTGGTCGTGGAGTTCTTCCGCGGCACCTCGCTCTACATCCAGCTGTTCTGGCTCTACTACGCGATGCCGCTCGTGACCGGCTACGAACTGACTCCGGTGGTCTGCGGGGTGATCGCGTTCGGCCTCAACTTCGGTGCGTACGGCGCCGAAGTGGTGCGCGGCGCCATCAGCTCCGTACCGCGCGCGCAGTACGAGGCGGCCATCGCGCTC
The DNA here is from genome assembly GCF_040614075.1 of Streptomyces sp. NPDC006174. Taxonomy (NCBI): domain Bacteria; kingdom Bacillati; phylum Actinomycetota; class Actinomycetes; order Kitasatosporales; family Streptomycetaceae; genus Streptomyces; species Streptomyces sp. NPDC006174. The sequence goes on from NZ_JBEXTJ010000013.1 coordinate 146,074, forward strand.
AACCTGTCGCCGTCCAGGCGGCTGTGGAAGGTGATCCTGCCGCAGGCCTGGGTGCAGATGATCCCGAGCTTCACCAACCTGCTGATCCAGCTGCTGAAGGCCACGCCGCTGCTGTGGCTGATCTCGGCGGCCGATCTGATGACGGTGGTCCAGACGCTGCGCGACCGCACCGGTGAGACCCTCACCGCCTATCTGACCCTGCTGGCCGCCTACTTCGTGCTGGCCTACGCGCTGACGATGCTGATGAACCTGCTGGAGCGGAGCGCCAAGCGGCGGCTCGGCCTGGACACCGGCGCGAAGAGCCTGTTCCGGAGCCGCAGCGCGACCACGGCCACCGCGGGAGGTGCCCGGTGAACGGCTTCGACTGGAACGCGGTCCAGGATTCCCTGCCGCTGCTGCTGGAAGGGTTCCGCGTCACGCTGCTCGCCACCGTGCTCGGCACCGTGGTGGCGGCCGTGCTGGGCCTGGCCGTCGCGGTGGCGGGACGCGCGCCGAGCAGGTTCGTGACGATCCCGGTGCGGGCCGTCACGGAGTTCGTCCGCTCAACGCCGCTCCTGGTCCAACTGGTCGGCGCGGCGGCCCTGTTCAACACGGTCGAGCCGCTGTACATCGGCATCGCGGTGCTCGGCGTCCACTACGCCGCGTACACCTCCGAGGTCTACCGGGCCGGGATCGACGGCGTGCCGAAGGGCCAGTGGGAGGCGTGCCGCGCGCTGTCGCTGCCGCCTCGGCGCACCTGGCAGGCCGTGATCCTGCCGCAGGCGGTGCGCAATGTGCTGCCGGCTCTCGGGAACTACGCGATCTCGATGTTCAAGGAGACCCCGTTCCTCGCCGTGATCACCGTGCAGGAGATGGTCTTCGAGGCCCGGAAGTACGGCGCCGAGAACTTCGCGTACACCGAGGTCTTCACCCTCGCCGGCCTGATCTTCCTGGTCGCGAGCTATCCCACGTCGCTGTTGATGAGAAAGCTGGAGAAGCGCCTTGGCCACTGAACCCCTGCCCTTGAAGAAGACGGCGTCCGCAGACCGGGGAGCGCCGGTCACCGTCCCCGAGGACGCCGTCCCGGCGGCCGGGCGCACGGGCGAGCCGCTGGTCCGCTTCGAGAAGGTGGTCAAGCGGTACGGCGACCACGTGGTCCTGGACCAGCTCGACTTCACCGTCGACCGCGGCGAGCACGTCACGCTGATCGGGCCCAGCGGCTCGGGCAAGACCACGATCCTGCGGCTGCTGATGACGCTGGAGAAGGTCAGCGACGGCGTGATCTGGGTCGACGGCTCGCCGCTCTCCCATGTCCGCACGCCGGACGGCGGGCTGAAGCCGGCCGGTGAGAAGCAGCTGCGGGAGTCCCGGAAGAAGATCGGGATGGTCTTCCAGCAGTTCAACCTCTTCCCGAACATGAAGGTGCTCCAGAACATCACCGAGGCGCCGGTCAGCGTCCTGGGCAAGGAGCGCGAGGAGGCGGAGACCCGGGCCCGGGAGCTGCTGGAGCTGGTGGGCCTCTCCGACAAGGTCGACGCGCACCCCTCCCAGCTCTCCGGCGGCCAGCAGCAGCGCGTGGCCATCGCGCGGGCGCTGGCGATGGAGCCGGAGATCCTGCTGCTCGACGAGGTGACCTCCGCGCTCGACCCGGAGCTGGTGGCCGGTGTGCTGGAGCTGCTCGGTGACATCGCCCGGACCACCGACATCACCATGCTCTGTGTGACCCACGAGATGAACTTCGCCCGGGACGTCTCGGAGAAGGTCCTGATGTTCGACGCGGGCCGGGTCGTGGAGGCCGGGACGCCGGAGAAAATCTTCTCCGATCCGTCGCACGAACGTACGCGCGAGTTCCTCAACGCGGTCCTGTGACCTCGGAGTTACTCACTCGCTCATGACGCTGGCATATGCCAGAAGGATGCGCCCCTGCTGACAGCGCCGGGGCGCCCCCGCCGACTCGTCAACTGCCACTCCGAAAGCGGGGCCCGGCCGCTATCGTGGGGCCGAAGCTTGCGGTCACAACCTTGTAGGGGGACACCGTGGCGTTGAAGCCCGAGCCGACCGCGCCGTTCCACTCGGTGCCGTACGCCCTGCGCGTGCTCGAAGCGGTCTCCCGGCACGGCGACGGTGTGACCGACGCGCAGATCTCCCGCGAGACGGGCCTGCCGGCCGGCCACCTCGCTCCGCTGCTCCTGACGCTGCGCCGCGAGGGATACGTCGAACAGGTCAGCGACGGTGCGTACGTCATAGGGGCCTCGCTGCTGCTCCTCGGCTCCGGCGCGGCCCGCCGCCAGGCCCTGGAGGACCGGCTCCAGCAGGCGCTGGACCAGCTGCGCGACTCGGTCGGCGCCGCCGTCTACCTCAGCCGGTACGTGGACGGCGAGATCAGCGTCACCCAGGTCGCCGACGGCCCGCTCACGCCCGCGGTCAACGAATGGGTCGACTTCCGCTCCTCCGCGCACGCCAGCGCGGTCGGCAAGTGCCTGCTGGGCCAGCTCGACCACGAGGCACGGCGCGACCACCTCTCGCGGCACAAGATCGCCCGGCTCACCTCGCGGACGATCACCAGCGAGAAGGTGCTCCTGGCCAAGCTGGACGCGCAGCCCGCCACGGTCCCGGTGCTGGACCTCCAGGAGTACGCGGTGGGCACGGTCTGCGCGGCGGTGCCGCTGACGGCCGGAGCCACCGCCGGATGCCTGGCCCTGTCGCTGCCGGTCGAGGAAGCCCACCGGCTCCGCGAGGCGGCGGACACGCTGAACCGGCGCGCGGCTCCGGTGCTGCTGTCGCTGGCGCTGTAGAGCCCCTGGTCGGGGTGTCATCAGCACCCCTGAGGACCAGGTATTATTTTCGAGTCAGCAGGCGCCGTTAGCTCAGTTGGTTAGAGCAGCTGACTCTTAATCAGCGGGTCCGGGGTTCGAGTCCCTGACGGCGCACGACACCATGCCTGTGGGCGGTCTCCTTCACGGAGACCGCCCACAGTGCTGTTCCCGGCCCGGTTCAGCAGCCGCCCACCGCAACGGCGGCCCCGGCTCAGGGCCGCCGTGTCGAGCCACAGCGGAAAGACACAGGCGCCCTACGGGCTACCCGCGGGTGATCAGAACCTCACGTCCGAGCACGCGTAGAACGCGTTGGTGGTGTCCGCGACGTTCCACACGGCGAGGATGACGTGCTTGCCGCTCTTCTGGGTGGGGATCGTGCCCTGGTGGGTCAGCGTGGCCGGCGGCTGCTGGTTCCCGTACGGCACGGTCATGAAGGGCTGCGATTCGAGCGCGGCCCGGGTGAGCGGCTTGGTGGAGTCCCAGCCGTTCTTGGTGATGTAGTAGCGGAAGTCGCTGGTGGAGTGGCGGGCGGTGAACTGCCAGCGGAAGCTGTAGCCCTGGCCGCCGGTGACCTGGGTGGCGGGCCAGTTGCCGCCACGCGGGTCGTCGAGCTGGGAGAACTGTCCGTTGCCGCCGGAGCAGATCTTGCCGTCGGCGGGACCCGAGGCCGGGAAGCCCTTGGGGCCCTCGACGCTCTGCGGCTCCCACTGGATGTTGCCGCAGCCGGAGACCGTGCCGCTGGCACAGAGTTTCTGCCGGCTGACGGGGGAGTCCGTGTAGCCGTGGCTGCTGGCGCTGGTGGTCGCGAGAACGGAGACGCCCGCTATCGCCAGGCCGATCACGGCCGCGCTTGCCTTTTTCCGCATTGCTGTCGCTCCTCTAGAACGTGGGGGAGGTTCCATGAGCATTGCTCGACACTGCTGCGCGCTTGGTGCGTGGTGGGTGGGTACTGCGGTCTAGACCAAGTCTTAGATTATTGACGCCGCATGAACATGTCCAGACCAATGAGCATCGGATTCCGGAGCGGCGGAAGGGGCCCGGAGTGAAGTCTCCGGGCCCCTCGGGACGTCGACGCGGCGCTGATCGTCCGTCAGGCGCTGTCGCCTCCACCGGTGCGGCCGGTGTAGAAGGCAACCGTCAAGTCCTTGACCAGCGCTTTACGTTCGTAGTCGTCGAGTTCGACGATGCCGCGCGTGGTGAGCCGGTTGACGGTGTCGTCGACCGCGTCCACCACCGAAGTCAGCACGCTGTCACGGTGCCTGGCGTCGATGGCGGCGATCCGCCGCCGCTGCATAGCCGCCGCGACCTCGGGGGCGTACTCGATTCCGGTCGGCTGCGCGGAGTACACCTCCACTCCGACCGGCTCGCAGTCCGCCTTGAGCATCCGGGTCAGCGCGTCGCCGACCGCCTCCGCGTTACGGAGGGTGGGCGCGTCCTCGTGGAACGCGTCGGCCGGCAGCTGCGAGAGGACCCGGGCCATGGCGGACTCGACCTGCGCGCTCAGATACGCCTCGTGGTCCTCGATGCCGAGGGCCGCGCGCACGGTGTCCTGGATCCGCCAGACCACCAGGACGACGACCCGCAGCGCGGTGCCGTTGGCGTCGACGGCGGGGAGCGATTCGCTGCGCCAGTGCCGCAGCCGTACGTCGGCACGGCGTCGCAGCAGCAGCGGCGAGACCCAGACCAGGCCGGTGCGACGGACGGTGCCCCGGTAGTCGCCGAAGAGCGTGAGCACCCAGGCGTGCCCGACGCGGCCGCGGCCCAGGCCGCCGAGCGCGAGGACGATCACGGTGACCAGGAGCGCCAGGCCGGCCCAGACGCCGGTGCCGATGCCGTCGTACGGGCGGGGCGCGAGGCCGACGGCGCTCTGCGCGGCGGCGGGGAGGGCGCCGCGCCACCAGAGGAGAGCCAGTACGCCGAGGAGTCCGGCGGCTCCGGTGAGCAGGGCGGCGTAACCGGGGAGGGCGGGGCCGGGACGCTCGACGAGGCGCGGGTCGGCGAGGGGGGCGGGGCGGGTGGGGGGTTCGACGCGGAGGTGCGGGGAGCGGGGGCGGGGGGTGGTCCTGGTGGTGGCCGGGCGGGCCACGGTGGCAGGGAAGGCGGTGGGTTCGGGCTGGTCCGGGTCGTCCCGGAAGAGGAGGTGTACGGGGATGGCGGCGGTGGACTCGCCCGCGATGACGGAGTGGCGACGGGGGGAGGGCGGGGGTTGCGGGGCGGGTACGGAGACGGAGACCGTGGCGGAGGTGGCGCGGGTGCCGTTGGCGAGGTCGAGGACGAGGTCGAGGTCCTTGAGCGCGTCGAGGACGGGGCCCGGGCGGGGGCCCTTGGGCTCGGCCTTGTCCGTCGGTGCGCCGGGAGCGGGGTCCGGGCGGGGGCCTGCCTCTTCGCCGTACGCCGGGAGCGGGGTCCACTCGGCCGAGGGTTCCGTCCTCGAACGCCGGACGGGCTGAGCGTGCGGGCGGTCGGGGTCCGGGAGCGCGGGGGTCTTCGGGGCCGTCGCGCTCGCTGAGCCGGCCGGCTCCGGAGGCGGGGCGAACTGGTCCAGGTGGAGGCTGCGGCCCGGGTGGGACAGGCTGACCAGCTTCAACGGGACCGGAGTGCCGGTCTCCGCCGGAGCCGGGTCTCCGGGCTTGACCGTCGCCGCCTCCGGAGCCGGGGCCTCGGTCTCCACCGCCGCCTCCGGCGCCGGGTCGTCAACGACGTACTCCGGGCCGACCGGGCCCGCCTCCGCCACCGGCCGCTCCTCCCCCGCCGGCGGCTCCTCCCTCCGGCGGAACAGTGGCGGTGGTGCGACCGGAGACGGCTGGTGCAGGGCCACGCCGTCCACCAGAGGCATCGGGGTCTCGCCGCCGGAAGGGCGGGGGTCGTGGTCGGTCCAGGGGCGGGGGTTGTGGTCGGTCCAGGGGCGGGGGTTGTGGTCGGTCAAGGTGTGGGGGTTCTGGTCTGGGGTCACCGGTTCCCGGTTCCTTTCCGTCGTCCGTCGGGTCCGTCAGGTCTTCATGCCTCAGGCGAACAGCCGGCGCCAGGTCTCCGGGCCCGGGTAGCCGTCGGCCTCGGCGCCGCGCCAGCCCTGGGCTCGCTGGAACGCCTCGACGTTGCGGCGGTCCGCCTCGGTCCAGCGCGGGTCGGGGCCCGACACGTAGTGCTTGCCGTAGCCCTTCTTCACCAACTGTCTGCCGAGCCGGTCGACATGGCTGTTGGACCGACCCGGCTGGAAATAGCCGCGCCCGGGGAAGGCCACCGAGGTGTTCGGGCTGCCGCCCGTGGTCGCGGCCGGGATGTCGCGGCCGGTGCCCGTAGTCAGCAGGCGCCAGGTGTCCGGGCCCGGGATGCCGTCCGCCTCCGCGCCCTTCCACCCCTGGGCCTGCTGGAACGCCTGCGTGGCCCGCCGGTCGGCCGCGCTCCACACCGGGCCGGGCCCGATCTCGTAGAACCGTTTTCCGCCACGGGCCACCAGCATCTCGCCGAGCCGGTTGACGTCGGCGTTGTCCGCGCCGGGGCCGAACCGGTCGGCGCCGGGGAAGGCGGTGGCGGAGCCCGATCCCGGTGTGCCGGCACTGACGCCCTTGTAGCGGTAGGCGACGTACCGGTCGGAGTTGTTCCAGTACGCCATGGGCGTCGACTGCTTCCGCGTCTGCGGGCGCGCCTGCTCGTAGGCGATGTAGTGGGTGCGCGTGTGGTCGGTCCAGCCGCCGAAGATCGTGACGTGGGAGCCCTGGGACGGGTCGGCCGGGTTGTGGAAGAGGAGCATGTCGCCCGGCTGGAGGTCGGCGCGGGCGATCCGGGTCCCGTAGCTCGCGAGGCTGCCGGTCCATTCGTTGGTGCCGAGGTTCCAGGCCATCGAGACATAGCCGGAGCAGTCCTGGCGGTACCCGTCCGACCAGTACTTCCCCATGCTGTACGGGACCTTCGCGGCGACCCACTGCTTGGCCCGGTTGATGATCTCGGCCCGGGTGGTCCTGCGCAGGACCGCGCTGTCCGACGGCGGCCCGGAGGCGCCGGACCCCTTCAGCGGACCCTTCTCGCCCTGCGGAGTGTCCGGTACGGGGTCGGGGTCCTCGGCGAACCTGGGAGCGCCGGTGCTGTGGCCGGCGGCGGCCGCGGCTCCGGCGGCACCGCAGGAGAGGACGACGCCGGCGGCGGTGGCCAGGACCAGGGCGCGGCGCGCGCCGTGCGCGGCGGGGTGGCCGCCGTACCGCACCGCGACCGCCCGCGCGGCGGCCCGCCGCCGCAGGGCGCACCCCGCACAGGTGCAGTCGATGGCGGGCTCGTACTCCTCGAAGACCGGCACAGTCATGCGATTCCCCTCCGCACTCGTCACTCGTCAAGATCTTTGGGCGCAGCTGCGACGGGCGTCACTGTCTCAACTCTCCCGACATAAGGCATTTTGACGGATCAATGCGAAAAAACGACTATCTGGCATGGCGTGGCGGCCGGTAAATGGTCCGGAGCACCTGCCGGAGTCGGGTAGAGTTCTCCAGGTCAGCAGGCGCCGTTAGCTCAGTTGGTTAGAGCAGCTGACTCTTAATCAGCGGGTCCGGGGTTCGAGTCCCTGACGGCGCACGCACGATCAAGGCCCTCTCACCGAGCGTGAGGGGGCCTTGATCATTTCCTGCTCGGCGACCGGCGACCGAGCGCTAATTCCGGGCGCTACTTCGTGGCGCGGGCCAGGCCGAGTGCGTACTCCGGCCACCAGTCGCCCGCCTTCGGGCCGCCCTTGCAGTCGCCGTCGGACTCGCCGGGCCGCTTGATCCACAGGTAGGCGTCGACGCTCTCGTCGCCGGTCTCCGTGGTCGGCGGCTCGCCGAGCGCGCGGCCGGGCGGGTTGCACCAGGTCTCGGCCGGGTCGCCGCCTTCGTAGGGGCCGTTGCCGTTGCGGCTGGTGTCGATGACGAACGGCTTGTCCCCGACCTTCGCCGACAGCCTCTTGCCGAACTCCGTACTGACGGCCGTCGTCAGGAAGTTGGAGACGTTGAGCGAGAAGCCGTCCGCCTTCTCGATGCCCGCCCGCCGCAGCGGCTCGTGCAGCGCCTCCGGCGACTGCCAGCCCGCGTTGCCCGCGTCGATGTAGACCTGGGTGGCGGGCTGCCGCTTCAGCCGCTCGACGGCGGAGCTGAGCAGGTCGTACCGCTCGTCGTGGTGCTCCTGCGGTGTGCAGCCGTCGACCAGGTGGAGCAGCGCGTCCGGCTCCAGGATCACGGTCGCCTGCCGGTCGCCGATGCCTCGCGCGACGCCGTCCACCCAGGCCCGGTAGGCGTTCGCGTCGGCCGCGCCGCCCTTGGAGAACTGGCCGCAGTCACGGTGCGGGATGTTGTAGAGGACCAGCAGCGCGTACCGATCGGCCTTCGCGGCCGCCTCGGTGACCCGCCGCGCCTCGACCGTCGGGGCATCCGGGCCGATCCACTCGCCGGTCGGCTGCTCGGCGATCTTCCGGATCAGGCCGGCCTTCTCCTGGTCGCCGTCCTTCTCGTACGCGGCGACCTGCCGGGCCGCCGTACCGTCCGGATCGACCCAGTACGAACCGTTCGCCTCGGCCCGCTGACCGACGACCGGAGCGCCACCGTCGCCGTCGCCGTCGCCGGAGCAGCCGGACAGGAGGAAGGCGACGCAGACCGCCACCGCCGTACCGGCCGGCCTGAGTCCGGTGCAACTGCCGTACATCCAATCCCCCTTGGGTGCACTCGCCCGCACCGCTCCCACGGGTCGCACCCGTGTGCCGCCGGCTCCCGGCCATCCTGGCACAGCGGCTCGGGCCGTTTGGCGGCGGTGCCGGCGCTCTCCACCGTCACCCAGAGGCACCGGGTTCCGGACATCCTGTTCGGAACCGGCGCCCGGGGGTACCCGTTCCCCTACAGTGGCGGCAGAGATCGACCCCGTACCGCACGGACCTCCCGTACCGCGCCGGGCAACTCCCGCGGCCCGGTGCACGCGGTCGAGGCCGGCCCGGTCGGCGCACCCCTCGCGGGGCGGCCGGCCGGGCCGGATGTCCTTCGCTCGCCTACGCGTCACGCACTCCCGTGAGGTAGGCCGAGACGACCACATTCGCGGTGTACGAGCGGGACTCCTGGTCGTACTTACCGCCGCAGGTGATCAGCCGCAGCTCGGCCCGGCCGTCCACGCGGGGCCCGTACGCCTTCTCGGCGTCGAAGCGTTCGCGGGTGACGACCTGGACGTCGTCCACGGTGAACTCGGCGACGCTGCCGTCCTCCCGGACCACCTCGGCCTTCTCGCCCGGCCGCACCGCGCTGAGCCCGTAGAAGACGGCGGGCTTGGTCTCGGTGTCGACATGGCCGACGAGCAGGGCCGCCCCTTCGGCGCCGGGCCGGACGCCCTTGCCGTACCAGCCGGCCGTCTGCGGCAGGTCGTACGGCGGTGGGTCGATGGCCCCGTCCTTGTCCAGGCCGCGCGGGACGACCGGAGCGTCGATCCCGACCGAGGCGACCTCGACGCTGCGCGGGGCCGCGCCCTGGTCCGGTTCGTGCGCCGGCGGCAGCGGGGCTCCGAGCGGGCGGCCGACCGCGGCGACATCGCCGGTGGTCGGTGCCGACAGTCCGCCGGCCACATCGCGTCCGTAGAGCCAGAGGCCGAGCAGCAGCACGGCCCAGGCCACACCGGTGAGCAGTCGCCCGGTGCCTGCCGGGCGGTCCGAGGCGGACATGTCAGTCCGCGGCCGGGTCGCGGCGGCGGCGCGAGGTGCGCAGCGCGACGGCCACGGAGGCGACGGCGGCAAGGACGAGACCGATCACCGCGTGCCGGAGGCCGGGCCCCTCGGACTCCGCTCCTCGCTCGGCGAGCGTGGCGGTGCCTCCGCCGCCCGCCTTGACGGGAGCGACGGGCGAGGGCCGGGTGTGGTGGATGACGGTGAGGGTGCCGGTGGCCTTGCCCTTGCCGTTCTCGCACGTCACCCAGACGTCGTAGGTGCGGGGTTCGGCGTCGGAGCGGATGGTGGCCTCGGCGAAGAGTCCCTGGTCGTCGGCGGGGCGGAAGCGGGCCACCGAGGCGAAGGCGTCGGAGTTGCCCTTGGCCTCCCGGCCCTTGCCGCAGGCGTCGGTCCAGAGTTCCACCTGCCCGCCCGGGGCGATGGTGGACGGGGTGACCGAGACGGTGCCGGATCTCCGGTCGTCGTCGCCGGCCCGGGCGGCCGGGGATGCCTGTGCGGCGGGCACGGGCAGGGCTATGAGCGCGGCCGCCACTGCGGCACAGAACGTGATGGGCGTGGAACGCATCGTGAACCTCCTACGGGAAGGTTCAGGCCTGGGCCGACGGCCCGCATCCGCAGTCCTCCATTCGAGCGACCACGGATACGGTCCGTGCAGGTCAGGTGCGGTCCGCCTGGTCCGGCAGGTCGATGAGATCGACCAGGTCCGCGATGGAGTCGACGACGTGGGAGGGCCGGAACGGGTAGCGGTCGACGTCCGCGAGGCCGGTCAGGCCGGTGAGGACCAGGAACGTCTGCATCCCGGCCTCCAGTCCGGCCAGCACATCGGTGTCCATCCGGTCGCCGATCATGGCGCTGGTCTCGGAGTGCGCGCCGATGGCGTTGAGACCGGTCCGCATCATCAGCGGGTTGGGCTTGCCCGCGAAGTACGGCTTCTTGCCGGTGGCCTTGGTGATCAGCGCGGCGACCGCACCGGTGGCGGGCAGCGGGCCCTCGGCGGACGGCCCGGTCTCGTCCGGGTTGGTGCAGATGAAGCGGGCGCCCGCGTTGATCAGCCGGATCGCCTTGGTGAGCGCCTCGAAGCTGTACGTACGGGTCTCGCCGAGCACCACGTAGTCCGGTGCGTGGTCGGTCAGTACGTATCCGATGTCGTGCAGCGCGGTGGTGAGGCCGGCCTCACCGATCACGTACGCCGTGCCTCCGGGACGCTGGTCGTCCAGGAACTGCGCGGTGGCGAGCGCGGAGGTCCAGATGTTCTTGACGGGCACGTCCAGGCCCATGCGGGCGAGGCGGGCGTGCAGGTCGCGCGCGGTGTAGATGGAGTTGTTGGTGAGGACGAGGAACGGGAGCCCGGAATCCCGCAGCCGCTTGATGAAGGCGTCGGCGCCGGGGATCGGGATGCCCTCGTGGATGAGGACGCCGTCCATGTCGGTGAGCCAGGAAGTGATCGGCTTGCGGTCTGCCATGTGCGGGGGCTCCTGCCGTACGTACTGCGTGCTGGGGGTGCCCGGACCACGCCGTCCCGGCACCCCCAGCATAATTAGCTGGTGGTGATCTTCACCCCGTCGATCACCCAGTACCAGTTGTTGGCGCCGGTGTAGTGGAACCGGAAGCTGACGCTGGTCGCTCCGGCCGGGACGGCGAGGTTCAGCGACTGCGGCTGGGAGATCACGTCGGCGGTGTAGGAGCGGACGACGGTCGGGGTGCCGCCGTTCCAGGAGGCGAGGACACGCGCGCTCTGGCCGCCCTCCTGCCGGTGGAGCGTGGTGAAGTCCAGCGTCACGGAGGTCTTGCCGCCGACCGCGTACGCCGGCGTGACGAGCGTGGAGTCGAACGGGCCCGAGGACGCCTTGTCGTCCCACTCGTCGGAGTCGGCCACCGCGAAGATGCCGCGCGCGCGGACGTTCAGCTCACGGGACTGGTCGCGCTGGCTGCGGCTCCAGAACTCGTCGGTGGCGAAGGACCAGCCGCGCCACTCGGCCACGCCTCCGGTGCCCATCGCCGAGTTGATGACCGACCAGCCGCTGGGCGCGGTGTGCGTCCAGCCGAGGACGCCGGCCGGGATGCCGGTCTCGTCGACGCGTCCGGTGAGCGCCGGGTAGAGGGCCTCGAAGGCGTCGGTGGAGCGCTCCTGGATCGGCTTGCCGTCCAGGCCCCAGGCCGGGTCCGGTGCGATGGAGAGCTGCTTGAAGACGGTGGCGGCGACATCGACGAGCCGGGTGTCGCGGGGCGTGGCACCGGCGGCGATGCCGGGACCTTGGGCCAGGACGAAGGTGCGGCGCTCCTCGACGGAACTGCCGCCGTGGCCACCGGCGTCGGTGTGGCCGTGGTCGGTGGCGACGATGACCGTCCACCGCTCGGAGGCGTACGTCGGCCGGGCCTTGATCGCGGCGAGGAAGCGGCCGAGGTAGCCGTCGATGACGTCGATCGCCTGACGGTACTGGGCGCTGGCGGCGCCGAGGTTGTGGCCGACGATGTCGACCTGGCCGAGGTAGGCGAAGACGACGTCCGGGTTCTGGTTGCGCAGGATCGACTCGGTGTCGGCGGCGATGGTGGCGTCGTGGCCGGTGTAGCCGTCGCGGTCGCCGTCGAGGACGAGCTTGGCGTCGGCGCCCGCCGTGACCGTGCCCTGGGCGTCCAGGGGCTTCCAGTCGACGGCGGCGTACGTGGAGAGCTGCGGCCGGACCTGGGCGAGGCGGGCGAGGAAGCCGGGGTAGCGCGTGTAGTTCTTGCCGGCGAAGGAGTTGTCCTTCACGCCGTGCTTGTCGGGCCAGACGCCGGTGGAGATGGTCGACCAGCCGGGTCCGGAGGAGGTGGCGGCGATCGGGTTGGCGTACAGCAGCGAGGTGCCGTACGTGCCGTTGGCCATCATCGCCTTGAGGTGCGGGGCGCTCGCGGCGGCGATGACGTCGTGGCGGAGCCCGTCGATGCCGACGACGAGGACCTTGTCCTTGCTGGTGCCGTTCGGGAGCGTGGGCGGGGCGGCGTGGGCGGTGGTGGCGGTGGCGAGGGAGCCGACGGCGGCGGCGGAGGCGGCGGCTGCGGTGGTGGCGAGCACGGAGCGCCGGGAGACGGTTCGGGACACGTGATCCTCCGAGGGGGACGGTGACACGGGAGTGGACGGCGGGGCGTGGACTTCGTGAACTGCCTTCTGGACCAGACCCGTTACCTTCGCGAGATGAGCGGGCGGAGTCCAGACCTGTGCGGTGCGCGGTTTGCCCGTACGGGTTTCGCGGTGCGGGATGGACCTTCGCAGGAGACCGTGGCCGAGAGGTGGCCGGTCAGCTTCCGGTGGCCGTCTTCCAGGCGTCGATGTACGTGTCCAGGTTGGTGCCGATGTCCGACCAGTCCGGCTCGAAGATCTCCACACCCTCCAACAGCCCGTTCAGTTCGGTGGCGTTGGCGTCGCCGGCCTTGATGTCCTTGCGGGCGGCGAAGCCTCCGCCGACCGCGCTGACATCGCGCTGGGCCTTCTCGGAGAGGAGGAAGTCGAGCAGCTTCTTGCCGTTCTCGCTGTGCGGCGCCTTGGCCAGGAGCCCGGCCGCGTACGGAAGAGCGAAGCTGGTGGGCTTCCCGTCGCCCTTCGCCGGGAACCAGATGCCGAGGTTCGGCATGTCCTTGGACTGCGCGTAGTTCATCTGCACATCGCCGTTGGCGACGAGGAGTTCACCCTTGTCGACCTTGGGCGCGAGCTTGCCGGTGGAGGCGGACGGGCCGACGTTGTTGGTCTGGAGCCGCTTCAGGTACGCCATCGCCGGCTCCTTGCCGCCGAAGTCGTGCATGGCCTTGATGAGCACGGCGGTGCCGTCGCCGGCGACGCCGGGCGTGGAGTACTGGACCTTCTCCTTGTACGAGGCGTCCAGCAGCTCCTCCCAGGTGCGCGGCGGAGTCTTCAGCCGCTGCTTGTTGTAGATGAAGCCGAAGTAGTTGTTGACCACGGAGGTCCACTTGCCGTCGGACGCCTTGTCCGCCGCGCCGACCTGGTCGGCGCCCTTCGGCTCGTACGCCGCGAGGAGCCCCTTGGCGTCGGCCTGCTGGATGAACGGCGGGAGGGTCACGAGTACGTCGGCCTGGGTGTTGGACTTCTCGCGGACGGTGCGCTGCACCATCTCGCCGGAGCCGCCTTCCACGTACTCGACCTTGATGCCGGTCTCCTTCTCGAACTCCGCGAAGACCTTGTCGTACCAGCCGTCGCCCCTCTCGCCCTTGAGGCCGTCGGCGCTGTAGACGGTGACGACCTTCTCGTCGGACGCGGCGGAGGTGCCGCCGCAGGCGGTGAGGGTGACAGCGGTGAGGGAGAGGGCGCCGAGGACGGCGAGGGACCGGTTGAGGACAGGGGTGCGCATGGGGTGTCTTCTCCTGGAGCGGTTACGTGAAGGGGTTCGGGTTCTCAGCGGTAGGAGGCGCGGGTCCGGATGCGGGAGACGGCCGTCAGGACGAGGAGCGTCGTTCCCATCAGGACCACGGCGAGTGCGGCGCCGGTGAAGAGCGAGCCGCGGTCGGTCGCGGCGAAGATCTGCACCGGCAGCGGGGTCCAGTCCGGCGGATAGAGCATCATCGTGGCGCTCAACTCCCCCATGGACAGCGCGAAGCAGAGCCCGGCCGCCGCTGTGAGCGACGGCAGCAGGAGCGGCAGTCTGACCCGCCACAGAACCCGGGCCGGGCTCGCGCCGAGGCTGGCCGCGGCCTGCTCGTACATCGGGTCCAGGCGCCGGGCGGCGGCCGAGACGGACTGGTAGGCGAAGGCGGTGACCAGGACCGTGTGGGCGATGATCACGATCCAGCGGGTGCCGTTGAGGAGGACCGGCGGCCGGCTGAACGCCACGAGGACCGCGAGACCGACGACCACGGACGGCACGGCGACCGGCAGCATGAACAGCGCGTCCAGGAAGCGTTTTCCGCGTCGGCCGAGCGAGTCGGCGGCGAGCGCGGCCCAGCCGCCGAGGACGAGAGCGAGCACGCCGGCGCAGAGCGCGGTGACCAGGCTGGTGGTGAGCGCCTGGAGGGAGTCGCCGCTGGTCGCGGCGGTGTAGCGGGCGGCGGTCGGGCCGGAGGGAAGGGCGCCGGACCAGTTCGTGGCGAACGAGGCGGCGAGGATGACGAGGAGGGGCACAGCGAAGAGAGGGATGAAGAGGAGCGCGAACGCGGACCAGGTGGCCCACTTTCCCGTACGGCTATGCACCAGCACGACGGCTCACCACCCGGTACAGGCTGTAAAGGCCCACGGAGAGGACGATGTTGACGACGGCGACGACACAGGCGGCCGGATAGTCCGACTCCAGGATGGCTTTGCTGTAGACGAGCATCGGCAGCGTGGTGACGCCTTTCGCTCCGGTGAACAGGACGATCCCGAACTCGTTGAGGCAGAGCACCAGGACCAGGCTGCCGCCGGCCGCGAGCGCCGGGAGCGCCTCGGGCAGGATCACCTGCCGCACGATCCGCAGCGGCCCGGCGCCGAGCGAGGAGGCCACCTCCAGCTGGGCGGTGTCGAGTTGGGAGAAGGCGGCGAGCAGCGGACGCATCACGAACGGTGTGAAGTACGTGATCTCCGCGAGCAGGACGCCCCAAGGAGTGGTCAGGAAGTGGAAGGGCCCTTCGGCCGCTCCGGTGACGCCGGTCCAGGCTCCGTTGGCCATGCCGACCGACCCGTAGATGAAGAGCAGGGCCAGCGTGATGAGGAAGGACGGGAAGGAGAGGAAGACGTCGATGAACCGGGCGACGGCCTTGCCGCCGGGGAACGGGACGAAGGCGATGACCAGCGCGAGGACGAAGCCGAGGACCAGACAGCCGACGGTGGCGCCGGCCGCGAGCCAGACGGTGGTGGTGAGCGCCTCGCGGAAGGCGGTGGAGGCGAAGACCCCGGTGTACGGGGTGAGGGAGGCGCCTCCTTCGTCCAGTGATTCCGGCGTGAAGGACTGCCGGACGACGAGGGCCAGCGGATAGAGGAAGCCGAGCGCGAGGACCAGGACGGGCGGGAGGGCCCAGGCCCAGGTGGGTGTCCTCGCGAGGCCTGCGGGTTTCCGGCGGACGGCCGCGGTGGCGCCGGCGGTGGTGGTGCTAGCCACTGGCCACCTCCGGGACGCTCGTCGCGTTCACGGTGTTCGCCGGGAGCAGCACCGCGTCCTCCGGTGCGAAGTGCAGGGTGACCGGGTCGCCGAGGGCAGGAGGGTCGCGGAGTTCGCGGAGGTCGGCCATGAGCGGGTGGCCGGCGACGTCCGCGTGGACGCGGTGGGTGGAGCCGCGCCACTGGACCTCGGTGACCGTGCCGGTGAGCGCGTTGGGCCCGGCGCCTAGGCCGACGAGGTGCGGCCGGAGGCAGAGGGTGGCGGTGGCGCCGGAGGCGGCGGTGTCGGTACGGGTGTCGAGCGGGGTGCCTGCCAGCTCGACGCGTCCCGGGCCGGTGACGGTGACCGGGAGGAGGTTGGCGTTGCCGACGAACGAGGCGGTGAACTCCGTACGAGGCCGGCGGTAGAGCTCCTCGGGTGTGCCGCAGTCCTGGAGGCGGGCGCGGTCCATGACGGCGATGCGGTCGGCCAGGGTGAGCGCCTCGACCTGGTCGTGGGTGACGTAGAGGATGGAGACGTCCGTCAACTCGCGGTGCAGCCGCGCCAGTTCGGCGAGCATGCCGGAGCGGAGCCGGGCGTCGAGCGCGGAGAGCGGTTCGTCGAGGAGGAGGACGCCGGGACGGATGGCCAGCGCGCGGGCGATGGCGACGCGTTGTTGCTGGCCGCCGGAGAGCTCGCGCGGATAGCGGGTGGCGTACGCGGCCATGCCGACGAGTTCCAGTGCCTCCGCCACGCGTCCGGCGATCTCGGCCTTCGGCGTGCGGTGGGCCTTGAGGCCGAAGGCGACGTTGTCCTTGACCTTGAGGTGCGGGAAGAGCGCGTACTGCTGGACCACCATGCCGATGCCGCGCTGGTTCGGCGGCAGTCGGGTCACATCGCGGCCGCCGATGAGGACGCGTCCGGAGGCGGGCCGGACGAATCCGGCGACGGCGCGCAGCGCGGTGGTCTTGCCGGAGCCGGAGGGCCCGAGGAGGGCCATGACCTCACCGGGTTCGACGGTGAGGTCGAGCCGGTCCAGGACGGTGTGCTCTCCGTACGCGACGCTGACGCCGTCGAACCGGATGCCGCTGGAGGCGATGGGCTCGACGGCCGGGCCGGTGGCGAGGCTCTTGGGGCTCATGCCTCGGCCCGCGCGATGAGGTCCGGCAGCTCGGCGACCGACCCGAGGACGTGCGTGGCGCCGTGCCGGTCCAGCTGGCCGGCGTCGTGGGCGCCGGTGAGGACGCCCGCGACGAGCCCGGCGCCGGAGCGTACGCCGCTGAGCATGTCGTACGAGGTGTCCCCGGCCACCACGATCCGCCGCACGTCGTCCACCGCACCGGTGCGCAGGAACGCGGCCAGCACCATGTCCGGGAAGGGCCGGCCACGGCCGCCCGCGTCGGCCGGACAGAGCGTGAGCGGGACGAGGTCCTGCCAGCCGAGCGCGGCGAGGATGGCGTCCTGGGTGGTGCGGGCGAACCCGGTGGTCAGGACGACGGTACGGCCTTCGGCGGTGAGCCGCTCGACGGCTTCGCGCGCGCCGGTGATCGGAGCGATGCGGCCGCCGTCCACGAGGTCTCCGTACGCCTCCTCGAAGGCGGTGTTGGCGTGCTGGGCCTTCTGCTCGTCACCGAAGAGGTGTCGGAAGACGGAGATCTTCGACTCGCCCATGGTGGCCCGGACGTAGGCGAGTTGGCGCTCGTGCTCACCGGATCCGGGCCGTACGCCGAGGCGTTCGGCGGCGGCGGAGAAGGCCTGCTCGACAAGGCCGCCGTCGGCGACGGTGGTGCCGGCCATGTCGAGGACGACGAGGCCGAGTCGGTTGTCGGTCGTCGGTGTCGCTGAAGTCATTGTGTTCACCAGCCCAGTTGGTCGGCGGTCGTTTCGGCGATGGCGGGTGAGCACGTCATGCCGCGCCCGCCGGGTCCGGTCACCAGCCAGACCCCGTCGGCCACCCGCTGGCGGTGGACGACGCGTGAGGTGTCGGTGCACTGGGCGTAGACGCCTGCCCAGCGGTGCCTGATGCGCGGCAGCGGCCGGCCGAGGAAGGTTTCGACGACCCGCGTGAGGTGTTCGTACGGCTCCTCGACGGTGTCGAAGGCGAAGGGGTGCTCGTACTCGTGGGTGTCGCCGATGGTCAGCCCGCCGTCGTTCCGCTGGACCATGAGGAGTTGCATACGGTGCTCGGCCGCGACCGGGTCCTGGGGCTGGCGGGCGTTGAGGGCGTCGAGCGCCTCGCCGCGGTAGGCGGGGTAGTAGCGGAAGCTGTCGGCGTCGGCGACCGAGGTGGTGAGAGGCTCGCCGAGCGGGTCGGTCTGCATCATCTGGAGGCGGACGCGCCGCACCGGCAGCTCGGGCCCGGCCAGTTCGCGCACCAGCCCGCCGAGCCAGGCGCCGGTCGCCAGGATCACGGCGTCACCGGTGTGGACGTCACCGTGGTCGTCGCGCACGGAGGCGGTACCGACGACCTCACGGACCTCACGGCCGCCGAGGAAGGTGTACCGGCCGGAGGCCAGCAGCTCGGCTTGCAGGGCGAGTTGGGCGGTACGCGGCTCGACCGCCGCGTCCCGCTCGCACCACAGCGCGGCGGTGAAGGTGCCGCGCAGGGCGGGGTTGAGGGCGCGGGCCTCCTCGGCGGTGAGCAGCTTGTAGCCGCGCGCCGCCGCGTCGGTCCGGGCGACGGCGGCCTCGGCCACGGCGACCTCGGCGGCGGTCCGCAACGGCGTGAGCGAACCACAGGCCCGGAAGCCGAGCCCCGGCACCCGCCGCCCGATCGCCTCCCACAGCTCCCGCGCCCGCAGCGCGGCCTCCAGCTCGTCGCCACCGGCCCGGCCGCTGACCCAAATCTGTCCGAAATTGCGGAGCGATGCTCCGCGCGCCTCACTCTCACGCTCGATCTGTACGACCTCGTGGCCGCGGCTGACTGCGTGCCAGGCGTGCATGGTTCCCACCACGCCGGCTCCTACGACGATGACTCTCACGGCGGCCACGCTCCTCGGATCGGGTGTCCCGGACCCATCCGGTCGACAACGGGATGGTGAACGACCTCGCAAGTTTGGGCTAGACCCGTTATGCATTCGTGATCTTATTCCGACTCCCCGGGCTCCCTTCGCGAAAGGTGCGCTCCATCGCGTCGACAGGTGCGATGCCCGTCTCGACAGGCCGCACACTACTTACTGTGAAGTAAGTAGTGTTTATATTAGGGGAGTTGAGAGTGCACCTCTATCGAACAGTTCTCGTCGGCACGGACGGCTCGCCGTCCTCGTTCACAGCAGTGGAGAGCGCGGCCCGCCTGGCTGCGGGCACCCGGGCGGACCTGGTGGCCGCCTGTGCTTATCGGCCCTTGTCAGGACCGGAGTTGGCCAAGGCTCAGCATGAGCCGGGCGAGGAGGCTTACCAGGTGGTGGGTTCCGCCCCTGCGGAGGAGAGCCTGCGGGTCGCGCGCGTGCGCGCCGAGGCCCGGGGAGCGACAAGCGTGCGGTTGCGGGCGGTCGAGGGCGAACCGGTCGCGGTGCTCATGCGGGTGGCCCGGGAGCACTCGGCCGACCTCCTGGCGGTGGGCAACCGCGGCCCGCGGCCCCTGGCCGGCGGCCTCCTGGGGCCGGTGCCCGCGGATGTCGCGCGCAAGGCGGGCGTGGACGTTCCCATCGCGCACACCACATGAGCACGCCGTCGGGAAAGACACCTCGTCCCGTATCCGTACACCGCTGCAAGCGGCTGCGTCCCGCCCTGTCAAGGCCGGCCGGTGACAGCAAGGCCGATCTCAGCGTCCCGCCTTGCCGCTTCTCCCCGACCCGGAGGACCGTCACGGGTACTGGGACGCCGGACCCCTTTCCTGAGCGTTCCTCGGCAGACCGGACGGCCTGGTCGAGAATCACTCGGCACTCGAACACATGTGCGATCTCTCTTCGGACTTGCGCGGCATCAGCTGCCATCGCAACCTGGTGAAACCGTGTCCGCCCCTGCGGCCCGTCGGTCCGCTGGTGCGCCTGGATATCCGAGGAGTGAGATGTCCGCGTACTTCGAGACCGCAACCGGTGACCTCGCCTCCGAAGCACTGCGCTCCTTCGCCGATGTCCACGGGGGACTGGTGTCGGCGCCCTCCCGGTTCGGCTTCCTCACGGCGCGCGACACATCCGCGACGCGCGTCGTCGGCCTGCTCTCCGGTGGTGGATCAGGGCACGAGCCCTTGCACTGCGGGTATGTCGGACGGGGCATGCTCGACGCCGCTGTTCCCGGCCGGGTGTTCGCCTCCCCGCACAACCGGCAGGTGTACGAGGCATCTCTCGCGGTCGCCCGCTCCGGAGGGGTCCTCCATCTGGTGAAGAACTACACCGGCGACCGCATCAACTTCGGAATCGCCGCCGAGCGCCTGGCCCACAAGGGCATACCGTGCGCCCGCGTCCTCGTCGACGACGACCTCGCCTCCGACGCGGAGGACATCGCCGCCGGACGGCGTGGCACGGGTGGCACCGTCCTGGTGGAGAAGATCCTCGGTGCCGCGGCGGACACCGGCATGGGACTCGCCGAACTCCAGAATCTGGGCGAACGGCTCGTGGCGCGCTGCCGTTCACTCGCCATCGCCACCGCCGCACACACGTCTCCCGCCACCGGTCAGCCCGCCTTCACGTTGGACGCGGGTCAGCTGGAGTACGGCGTGGGCATTCACGGTGAACGCGCCAGTTCGACCATTCCTCGCCAGCCGCTGGCCGACCTGGTCGAACGGATGACGACGGAACTGCTGGCGGCGCTGCCCACCGGAACCCCGGTGATATCGCTGGTCAACGGCCTAGGCGCCACCACACTGCTGGAGCTGTACGCGGCACACGGGCAACTCGCCCCCCTACTGCGGGGCGCCGGAGTACCGCTCGCCCGAAGTCTGGTCGGCAACTACATCACCTCCCTGGACATGCACGGTTTCTCCATCACCCTGATGGCCGTCGACCCCTCGGACCTGAGCCTTTACGACGCCCCGGTCCACACCCCGGCCCTGCGCTGGTGAAGAGCGGCCCCATTCCACCGCAGCCGACACCGGGAGGACTTCCATGACCGAACCTGCCAGCAGCGCCCGCTTCACCTACGGCTGGATGCGACGTTTCGCGGAAGCGGCCCACCGTGGTGAGCCCCTGCTCACCGCCCTTGACCAGCAAGTCGGCGACGGGGACTTCGGAGTCAACCTCACCGCCGGGGTAGACGCCGCCCGGGCCCGCTGGGACCGGCTCCCGGAGCCGGGCTCCGATCCCGCAGCGCCGCTTCTGGCTACGGCCGAGGCATTTCTCGACGAGGTCGGCGGTACGAGCGGCCCTCTTTTCGGCCTGCTGCTGCAGTCATTGGCCACAACAGTCGCCGAGGACGGGCTCACCACCGCCGCGCTGGCCGACGGCTTCGCCGCCGGCCTCGCCGCGATCCAACGCGTCGGAGACGCCCGGCCAGGGGACAAGACCCTCGTAGACGCCTTGGCCCCCGCCACCGACGTCCTGCGCTCGACCGCCGTGACGATTCCCGCCGCTGACGCGCTCGCGATCGCGGCCGAGTCCGCTTGGGACGGTGTGGCCGCGACCGCGAGGCTCCGGGCTCGTATGGGGCGTTCCAGTTACCTGGGTGGACGCACCGAAGGAATTCCCGACCCGGGGGCCGTCGGCGTCGCCCTCCTGTTGTCCTGCGCCCAGGCCGAGACTCCCGACCTCGGGGCGCGCCTGGACGCCGTACACGCCGCCAGCTGAGTCAGTGCCTTCCCGCCACTACCCGACGCGCACCCACTCCAGGTCCAGCAACTCGGGGGCGTGGAGGGTGGGCACCCAGAGATCGACCGTGCTCTCCCGGCCGTCGGTGGGACGCTTGCCGACCCCTACCACGCGTAGCCCCGCCCGGCGGGCCGACTCGACGCCCGTGAACGAGTCCTCCACGGCCAGCGTCCGTTCGCTCCGAGCGCCGCACAGCCGTGCGGCGGTGGCATAGACGTCCGGCCACGGCTTGGGCCTGATGAGCGTCCCACCGTCCGTGCTGGTGGTGGCCGCACCGGCCGATCCTGGGTCGCTGGGGACGACGATATGATCGAAGTGCGACAGCAGGCCGGCCTGCTCCAGACTCCTCTTGACCACCGCCAGGGGGCAGTTGCTCGCGACCGCCAGAGGAAGGCGGCCGGACAGGTTCTGGACGAACTCGGCCGCCCCGGGCATGGTCACCGGGTCATCGGCGACACGCTCCATGAAGTGGGCGAGCAGCGACTCGGTGAGCTCCGGTGCCAGGTCGGGCTTGTCGGCCTCCTCGGCCATCATCCGGCCGCAGTCGAGGTAGTGGACGCCCTTGGCGCGTTCGGCGAACCCGGGCGCCGGCCGTAGGCCGAAGTCCCGGAACGCCCGGCCTCGGGCGTCCTGCCAGTGCTGTTCGGTATCCATGAGGGTGCCGTCGCAGTCGAAGACGACGGCTTCGGGGGACCAGCCGTGAAATGGCTGCTCTGTGATGGTCATCAGTGGACCACTCCTGAGAGAAATGCGATCCGGCATGACGCGGGACCGCGGGCCGTGGGGGTCGCCACTTCGCATGCGTTGGCGAAGGTCCTCGCACTGCCCGCTGCGGCCTGCAGTCGGGTGCGGCCAAAAATCGGCTCATAGGCCGTCACGCAAAAGTGGCGTTACCGAGAAGCTATTCACTCTTGCGCAAGCTGCGCAATCACCGGCTTGGCCTCTCGACATTCATGCGGGAAATCCACTAGGGGAAAGCGGAGAGAGACCGGCGACACGGCGGCTTCGCTTGTCAACTGCATTCATCAGACGCCGCGTTGAGGAAATTCGGCCTACCCATATTATCTCGATGGGCGTTTTCGCCC
Organism: Streptomyces sp. NPDC006174; assembly: GCF_040614075.1. Lineage (NCBI taxonomy): Bacteria > Bacillati > Actinomycetota > Actinomycetes > Kitasatosporales > Streptomycetaceae > Streptomyces > Streptomyces sp. NPDC006174. Next base: position 168,400 of record NZ_JBEXTJ010000013.1, read on the forward strand.
ATTCAGCCAGATGGCCGGAAATGGACGAGCCGTGGCGCTTAATGCACTCTCAGGTGTGCACACTCGAAAGAAAGTAAGAGGATTTGGAATACCTACCCCTTGTTTTACCAGCGCACGCGGAGCGCGAAGCGCTCTCCCAACGCGCGCCTGGGCTCCACGCAGGCACGAAGCGGTGCATCCTAGGAAGGATGCCGCCGTGGAATCAGCTGCTCAGCGAACTCTTGAGTGCACGGCGTCGAATGTATGAAAACTGTCCGGCCCGGTCGTTGAGGATCTGCGACAGCGGGTTCAGCCGAGCAACCCGGGAATACGCCGCGGTGGTGGTCGTCACGACGACGTCGGCCGCGCCCAAGATGCCCACGACAGTGCCCCCTCGGGGGTTCACCGGTTCAGGCGCATCGACCTGAGATCGAAGAGAAGTGTGTGCAGCGCGCGTGCGGGTTTGCTGCGGATCAGCGGAAGCCCGGCGCCACACGACGGGCAGGAGTGGGTATCGGGAGCCGGCCGAGCCCGTCCCGTGACCGGTGTTCAGGGATCGCTCCGGCGGCAGAGCTTCGTCTGAAGCAGATCGGTGAGGATACCGACGAAGCGGCCGGACCGAGCCCGGCGCGAACGGCGGTGCCGGGACCATCCGGCTAAGGCGCATCACGTCGAGCGGGCTGCCCCAGACGCGTGGTGAAGGAGAACCGGTCTCCTCGGAACAACGTCCGCACCCGCTCCAGCGGCCGGCCCTCCGTGTCCCGGGACAGGCGGTGGAGGAGGAGCATCGGCAGAGCGGGCGGAGTGCCGATGAGGAGGGCCTCGCGCGGCGTGGCGAGGACGGTCTCGATGCGCTCGTCGGCGTCTTGGAAGGCGATGCCGAGCCGGTCGCGGAGGTAGGCGTAGAAGGAGGAGTCGGGGTCGAACTCGACGTCCAGGCGCGGGAGTCGGGCCACGCTGACGTATGTGCTCTCCAGGCCGACCCGCTCGTCGTCGGCGAGCAGCACGCGCTCCAGGTGCCAGACCGGTTCGCGCGGCGCCACCTCGATCTCGGCGGCGAGGGCGTCGGGACAGGGGAAGCGTTCCAGGCCGATGAGGTGCCGGCCGGGCCGCCGGCCCTGGCGGCGGACGCCTTCGGTGTAGCTGGCGAGCGAGAGCGGCTGCTCCAGTTTGGGCCCGGCGACGACGGTCCCGCGTCCTTGCCGCCGCAGCCGTCCTTCCAGCAGCAGCTCGCGCAGCGCCTGCCGTACGGTCTCGCGCGACACCTCGTGGCGCAGCGCGAGGTCCCGCTCGGTGGGCAGGAGCCCGCCCTCACCCAACTCGTCGAGGAGCAGCGAGATCTGGGCCTTGACCGCGTAGTACTTCGGGATGCGGCCGTGCTCCGGGATGCCGGAGCGGATCGGTGCGCCAGGTGCCTGGTCGTTCGGGTAGTCCACCGCCCGATGGTGGCAGACGGAGGTGAACGTCCTGGTCGCGGTGGCGGTCAGTCCAGGCTCCGGCGCATCCGGCGGCCCTTCGCCATGAGCGCGCCACCGCAGAGGACGAGCGCGGCGGCGACCGCTCCGGCCCACGGCAGCAGCTCGGGTCCGGTGCGGGCGAGTTCGGGGAGCGGGCGGCCGGTCGCGTACTGCGGCGGGCGCACGGGCCGCTCCTCGCCGTCCCGGCGGGGAGGCGCCGACGTTTCCGTACGAGGTTCTGTACCGGGTTCCGTACGGGGAAGGGAGCTGGGGTCCGGGACGGGCTCCTTGCCGGGGCCGGTGTAGGTGGGAGTGGGCGCGGGCGTGGAGGAAGGCTTGGGCGCGGCTGAGGTGGTGTCCGTACGGGGCCGGGGCTCGGCTGGCACGTCCGTACGGCCGTCGCGGTCCTCCTCGGTGGCCCGCGGCCGCGGGTACTCGCCGGTGACTCCGTCGACGATCACGAACCGGTACGCCCCCGACTCCCCCACCCAGTCCCCGTCCTCGCGCCCGCCGCCCTTCGCCTTGTCCTGGTGGTGGCGCTGGACGACGGCGGCGTGGGCGGTGATCCGGCCGGGGCCGGCGGCGGAGGTGAAGGCCATCTCGACCCGGACGCTGACAGTGGCGCCGGCGGGGACGGTGAGGCCGAGGAAGTCGTCGGCAGCGGTGGATTCGGGCGCGCCGCCGAAGACGCCGATCTGCTCGTGGCGGTCGGTGGTCTCCCAGCTCACGCGGTGTTCGGCGCCGGGCCGGCCGGCCTCGGAGAACGTCAGCCGGATCTGGTCGGCGGTCAGCTCCCGGTCCTCGTCGCTGAGCACGAGCACCGGGTGCAAGGCGTGGCAGGCGGTGTCGGTGGTGTTGGTGAGATCGAGGAACCAGGTGCCGTGACCGCCACCGGAGGCGTACGTCCTCGGCGCGTCCTGGATCCGGGTCTCGATCGGGAACTCCTTGGCACCCGGATCACCGCAGGCAGCCTGCTCGCCGTCGGCCTCGGCCTGGGCCGTTAAGGAGGCGGCCGGCTGGGCGGCGGCCTGCGGACCGGCCAGGAGCGCGGCGGGCACCGCGATCCCGGCGGCCAGCCCGAGGCCGGCGAACGCACGGGCGTCACGCAGCCGCGCGCGGGAGGTGGGGGACATGGCGGGGACCCTTCGCTGCTCGCGGACGACCGGGGCGGCGCCACCGGTGGTGTTCTCCGACGCAAGCACGCGCGCGCGGACTCAGAGAGTCGACATGCCGACACTCGTTCATACGATCACCCGACCGGCTTCACTTCCAGAGGAGCGTCGCGCCTGCCATCACGACCGCCGGTTTTGGCCCGGTTCCGGACACACCCGCGGCCTGACCGGACACGCCCTAGCCCCGCTCCCCCACCCGCCCGAACACCGGTGCGAGCACCAGCTGGGCCGCGCCTTCCGCCACGGGCCGGTCGCCGCCTCCCGCCACGGTCACGGTCACCGCGCCTCCGCCGCCGCCTCGCGCGGCCCGCTCCTCGATCACGGCGCGGACGCCTCGTACGTACGCGTCCTCGTCGGCCGCCACCGTCCGGCCGCCCAGCACGACCCGGTCGATGTCGAGCAGCCCGACGAGGTTCGCCGCGCCCGCGCCGAGGACCCGGGCCGCCTCCGCACGGTCGCCGCGCGCCTCGGCGGCCAGGCACAGCGCCTCGATGCAGCCGCGTCCGCCGCACCCGCACAGCGGACCGTCCAGCTGGAGGGTCTGGTGGCCGAACTCGCCCGCGCCCGTCCGCGCGCCCCGGTGCACCTCACCGCCGAGGACGAGGCCGGCGCCGAGCCCCGTACCGAGGTGGAGGTAGGCGAAGTCACCGCGCGGCTCGCCCGACGAAAGCGCCAGCGCGAGGGCTGCGGCATTGGTGTCCTTGTCGACGGTGACCGGGAGGCCGGTGCGTTCGGCGAGCGCGTCGCGCAGCGGGAAGCCGTCCCACTGCGGGAAGCCGGTGACCCGGTGGAGTACGCCGTCCCGGTGGTCGAGCGGGCCCGGTACGGCGACGCCGACACCCAGCACCGGCCGGTGCGGCTCGGCCGCGCTCAGGTCCCGTACGGCGTCGGCCGCGTCGGCCAGCACCTGCTCCGCCGGAGCGCCGAAGTCGAGCGGGGCCGTGGTGACGGCGACCGGACGGCCCGCGAGGTCGACCAGGACGGCGGTGAGCCCGTCGCGGTCCAGGTGGAGGCCGACGGCGAACTGCGCGTCCGGGACGAGCCGGAGCACCGTACGCGGCTTGCCACCGGTGGAGGGCCGCAGGCCCGCGCCGACGGCCAGGCCCTCCGCCCGCAGCCGCGCGGTGATCTTGCTGACGGCCTGCGGCGTGAGACCGGTGCGCTCGGCGAGCTCCAGCCGGCTGATGCCCTCCGTCCCGGCCGCCCGCAGCAGGTCCAGGACCAGCGCCGCGTTGTGGTGGCGCAGCGCGGGCAGGTTGACCCCGGCCTGGGCCGTCGTCCGGCCCGGCAGATTCACTCCGGCCTGACTCTTCGTCCGGCCCGGCGGAGCCGTCCCGGCCTGGGCCTTCGTCCGGCTCCCGTTCAACGGTTCACTCCCCTTCACCCGCCCATTGTGCCGGTCGCTTGCACTTTGGCAACAGCGTTGCTTAAGTGGAACGCATGACCTCCACAGCCTCCGGCGCTCCTCTCCGCGTCGCCCTCGTCGGCTACGGCCTGGCCGGTTCCGTCTTCCACGCCCCGTTGATCGCCGCGACCGAGGGCCTGGTCCTCGACACGGTCGTCACGTCGAACGAGGAGCGCCGGGCCGAGGCCCGCGCCGCGTATCCGGAGGTACGGTTCGCCGCCGCGCCGGACGAGCTGTGGGAGCGCGCGGACGAGCTGGACCTGGTCGTCATCGCCTCGCCGAACAAGACGCACGTCTCCCTCGCGACGGCCGCGCTCAAGGCCGGTCTGCCGGTGGTCGTGGACAAGCCGATCGCCGGGACCGCCGCCGAGGCGCGCGAGCTGGCGGCGCTGGCCGAGGAGCGCGGGCTGCTGCTCTCGGTCTTCCAGAACCGCCGCTGGGACAACGACTTCCGCACGCTCGCCGCGCTGATCTCCGGCGGTGAGCTCGGCGAGGTGCAGCGCTTCGAGTCCCGGTTCGAGCGCTGGCGTCCGCAGCCGAAGGGCGGCTGGCGCGAGTCGGGCGACCCGGAGGAGATCGGCGGTCTGCTGTACGACCTGGGCAGCCACGTCGTCGACCAGGCGCTGGTGCTGTTCGGCCCGGCCGTGCAGGTGTACGCCGAGTCCGACGTACGGCGTCCGGGCGCGTCGGCGGACGACGACACGTTCATCGCGATCACGCACGCCAACGGCGTCCGCTCGCACCTGTACGTCAGCGCCACCACGGCCCAGTTCGGCCCGCGCTTCCGGGTGCTCGGCTCGGCGGCCGGCTATGTGAAGTACGGCCTGGACCCGCAGGAGGCGGCCCTGCGCGAGGGCAGGCGCCCGGGGTCCGGCGGTGAGCCGTGGGGCGAGGAGGTGGCGGAGCTGTGGGGCCGGATCGGCTCCGGCGAGTCCCCGCTGACCGGCGGCGGCACCCCGGTCCGCACGCTGCCCGGCGACTACCCGGCGTACTACGCAGCCGTCACCGCCGCCGTGCGCGGCACCGGCGAGAACCCGGTCACCGCGCTCCAGGCCGCCGCCGCGCTGGACGTACTGGAGGCCGCGCGCCGCTCGGCCCGCGAAGGCGTCTCCGTCACCCTTCTCCCGCACCACGACGAGGAGCACCGCGCATGACCACCACCTCGCCCACGATCTCCGAGCTGATCGCCCAGGAACGCCGGCTTACGCTCCCGCACTTCTCCTACGACGACGCGTTCGCGCTCGGCAGTCTGCTGGTCGCGCTGGCCCGGGAGCGGCACGCGCCGGTCGCGATCGACATCCGGCGCGGGCCGCAGCAGCTGTTCCACGCGGCGCTGCCGGGTTCGAGCGCGGACAACGACGCGTGGATCGACCGCAAGCGCGCGGTGGTCGAGCGGTACGGCGAGAGCTCGTACCTGGTCGGCACCCGGTTCCGCGCGAAGGGCACGACGTTCGAGGAGTCGTCTCGCCTGGACCCGGGCGCGTACGCCGCGCACGGCGGTTCGTTCCCGATCGCGGTGGAGGGCGCGGGCGTGATCGGCACGGTGACCGTCTCGGGGCTGCCGCAGGCGGAGGACCACGCGATGGTGGTCGAGGCGCTGGAGCAGTTCGCGACGACGCTCGGGGAGTGAGTTTCTCGTCCGCGTACGGGGCCGGAAGCGCCTCCGGCCCCGTACCGGCGAGGTTTACGCGTCCTTCAGCTCCTGCCGCTGCCGGCCGAGCCCTGCCACCTCCAGCTCCACCACGTCACCGGCCTTCAGGTACGGCTTCGGCTCGGGCTGTCCCATCGCGACGCCGGCCGGCGTACCGGTGTTGATCACATCGCCGGGATAGAGCGTCATGAAGTGGCTGAGGTAGCGGACGACTTCACCGACCGGGAAGATCTGGTCGGCGGTGGTGCCGTTCTGCTTCAGCTCGCCGTTGACCCAGAGCCGCAGCGGCAGGGCCTGCGGGTCGTCCACCTCGTCGGCGGTGACGAGCCAGGGGCCCAGCGGGTTGAAGGTCTCGCAGTTCTTGCCCTTGTCCCAGGTGCCGCCGCGCTCGATCTGGAACTCGCGCTCCGAGACGTCGTGCGCGGTCGCGTACCCGGCGACATGGGCGAGGCCCTCCTCGGCGGAGGACAGGTAGCGGGCGGTGCGCCCGATGACGACGGCGAGCTCGACCTCCCAGTCCGTCTTACGGCTCCCGCGCGGCACGAGCACGGTGTCCTCGGGTCCGACGACGGTGTCGGGCGCCTTGAAGAACAGGATCGGCTCGTCCGGAATGGCCGCTCCGGTCTCGGCGGCGTGGTCGTGGTAGTTCAGCCCGATGCACACGATCTTGCCGATGCGGCCCAGCGGCGGCCCGACGCGGAGCCCCGCCGGGTCGAGAGCGGGCAGCACGCCAGGAGCGTCGGCGGCCGTCCGTACCCGGGCGAGTGCCGAGGCGTCGGCGAGCAGATCGCCGTCGATGTCGCGGACGATCCCGGACAGATCACGCAGAGTCCCGTCGCGGTCGAGAAGCGCGGGACGCTCGGCGCCCGCCGTACCGACTCGAAGCAGCTTCAACGGTCCAACTCCTCTTGTTCGAGGTGGGGCCCTCCGGCGGGTTGCGGCCGACGGAGGACTTGGCTGATCCTCCAAGAGTCGCGAACACTCCGCAAGACCTCGTTCACACACTGGACCGGCGCACTTCTGGGCTCGATCACGCCGCTTTGGCCATGGCGCCGCCGGTCACGGCCACATCCCGGTGGAGCCAGGCCCGCTCGGCGGCGCTCCAGGCGGTGGTGGTGACGACGTACAGCGCGGCGGCGAGCGGGACGACGGCGACGGTGATCAAGGTGGCGAACGAGAGCAGCGGCATCATCTTCACCATCGCGCCCATGCCGGGCACGGGCTGTCCGTCGGGACCGGCGGCGGGGGCCACCGGGTTGGCGGCCATCTGCCGCTTGGTCAGCCGGTAGCTGAAGGTGGCCACGGCGAGGACGAGCGCGAAGAGCCCGAGATAGACCAGCCCGTGCGCTCCGAAGAGCCCGCCGGCCGCGAGGGCGTCGTGCCAGCGGCCGCCGAGCGGAGCGCCGAGGAGGTCGTGGCCGAGGAGCGCGTTGGGCTCGCCGCCGATGGAGCCGCTGGAGAACAGGTGGTAGAGGAGGAAGAAGGTAGGCATCTGGAGCAGACTCGGCAGGCAGCCGGAGAGCGGCGACACCTTCTCGGCGGCGTGCAGCTCCATGATCGCCTTCTGCATCCGCTCGGGGTTCTTCCCGTGCTTCTTGCGCAGCTCGGCGATCTGCGGCTGGAGCCGGGTACGGGCCTTCTGGCCACGCGCGGCGGCCCGCGAGAGCGGGTGGACGGCGAGCCGGACGAGTGCGGTGAACAGGACGATCGCGGCGGCGGTGGACGCGCCGTGGAAGAGCGGCTGGAGCAGATCGGCGAGCGAGCCGACCAGGCCGGCGAAAGCGGACATGAAGGCGGACATGGATGAGCCCTCCGGGGGTCTCGTCGTGCCAGGAGAGTTACGTACGAACGTGGTGCTCGGTACGCGGCATGACGACGACCGGCGCGGGGCGCTACGGGTTCGACGTGCGGAAGAGCCCTAAGCGGCGGCGGCCGTCAGGAGGGCGTGTCCGGGCGCTCGGGGCCTGGTCCGGCCACGGGCGTCGGGGTCGCGCTGCGGCAGGAAGGCGGTGCGCTTCTCCCGGTCCCTGATCGCCGTACGGACCCGGGTGCGGGGCACCGGAGGCGCGCAGCGGGCGCTGATGACGGAGCAGGCGAGGAGCGCGGAGCCGGCCGCGGCGGTGGCGGCGAGCGCGACGGCGGCGGAGAGGCCACCGCCCTCGGCGAGGACGACCTCGGCGAGGAGGAGGACGAGGAGACCGACGGGCCGGAGGAACCGGGCGAAGGCGCCGCGCAGCCGGCTGGTGTCGGGCATGGGCGTCTCCTCTCCGTACGGCGTTCGTTCCTTTCGTTATACACGATGATCGGATGGGCCCGGTTGCTTTGCCGGCGTCCCGATCACCGTGGACGCATGGCGGTGAGCTCGGCCCAGACGACGAGCCGGTAGCGGGAGCTGAACTCGGGCGTGCAGGTGGTGAGGGTCAGGTAGTAGCCGGGCTCGCTGTAGCCGGCGGAGGTGGTGATGTCGGAGCGCGGCACGGGCGCGATGACCCCGCTGTCGGAGGGCGCGGTCCGGGCGAGGGTCTTGTCGACGGTGTACGTGTACACGGCGTCCCGGGTCTCGACGGTGATCCGGTCACCGGCCCGGAGCCGGTCGATGCGCCGGAAGGGCTCGCCGTGGGTGTTGCGATGCCCGGCGAGCGCGAAGTTCCCGGCCCGCCCGGCCTGCGCGGTACGGGTGTAGTGCCCGACGTACCCACGATCGAGGACGCCGCCTTTGCTGGTGCCTTCGGCGACGGGGACGGTGAGGGCGATACGGGGGATGCGGAGGACGGCGTAGGCGTGGTCCTGATCACGGCGGGGGGTGGGGGCGGGTGTGGGCTTGTCGGCGGGAGGGGTGGAGGGCTGTGCGGGTTCTGGCACCAAGGGATCGTCGGCATCATCGGCAACGGGGACGGGCAGGCTCCACTCCCGCTGAAGGGCCTGGACGGTACGCCCGGCCTCCTGGCGGGCCTCCCGGTTGGTCCACCACAGCTGATGGACGACAAGGAGAAGGAGAACAACACCAAGGGTGACGACGGCCTCGGCGGAAACCCAGAGCCCGCGCGCGAAAAGGTTCCGAGCCGAACGGGCGGGGAGGCTCCGCGGCCGACGCGTCGCAAGAAGGCGCCGCCCCCGGCCACCACCACGCCAGGGCCTCCGCCTCCGATCGCGCTCCTGTCTCCACACGGCGGGCACGATAGGACCAACGTTCAGAACTCTCCATACGCGTCCGCATACGTATCCACGACGAATCCGTCGCATCGGCCACCACACGCGCTGATCGCACATACGGCCCGGCTTCCGACCTCTCCTCCCGACGGCCGCGGTCCAGCAGTACCGTGTGATCCATGCGCCCCGACACGCCTGCTGACCACACCACCGAAGCCGAGCGCCTGCTCCGCACCGCGGCGCAGTACCCCGAGGACCAGGAGCCGCTGGTCCTCCAGGCCGCGGCCCATCTGGAACTCGCCGGTGACCGTGCCCGCGCGAGCACGCTCTACGACGACCTGCTGGCCGCCTCCGAGTCCACCGCCGAGAACCCGCACCTGATCAAGGCGCTGAAGGCGTCGAACCTCTGGGAGTACGGGCACGAGGCCGAGGCCCGCGCGATCATCGAGGGCATCCGCGCGGCGGGCCCGCTGGACGCCGCGCCGTGGCAGGTCGCCGCGGAGACGCTGGAGGCGCACGACGAGCTGGAGTCGGCGCACGACTTCTTCTCGACGGCGCTGACGCTGCTGCTGGCCCCGGGCGAGGAGGTCCCGTACGCCGTGCAGTCGCTGCTCACGGGCCGCCACCGGGTACGCCGGCTGATGGCTCTCCCGCACGACGCCTGGGACGAACTGGCGGGCGCGCTGCACACGGCCCCGGTCCCGCTGGACGAACTCCACGACCCGAAGCGCCTGTGGTCACTGGGCTCCTCGGACCCGGCGGAGCTGAAGGCCGAGATCACCCGCCTGCGCGCGGAGCTGGGCACGTACCGCACGGCCCTCTCGCGCCCGTTCCCGGTGGCGGTGCTGCACTGGCCCGCACAGGAACTCCGCGAACTCCTGACGACCTACCCGGAGTTGACGGAGGAGTACGTGGACCACGCGACGCACCTGTCCCGCCTGGAGGCATCCCTACGCGACCTCCACGCGGCGGGCACCCCGAACCTGGGCATCGTCACGGCCACGGTCCCCTCGTACGAGGCCTTCGCCGCCTCCGAAGCCACCTCCCCCTCCACCCCGTCCCTCCTCCCCCAATACGCCACCACCCTCGCCGCCCGAGGCCGAGCCACCCCTTGGCCTCCGTCGCGCACGGCGGCCTGCTGGTGCGGGTCGGGGGAGGCTTATGGGGGGTGCCACGGGGCGGGGTAAGAGGCCCAAGTCGACCATGAGGGGTGTTATCCACTAGGAACTGGATAACACCCCTCATTCACTAGCTTGCACCATATTCGTCCATGATGTTCCAAAACCGTCGATGCGCACGCGCGAATCGTTCCTGCACTCGATGCTTCTCCACAGTGCGAAGAGGAACACGGCGCGGAGCATCTGCACCAGCAAATCGATCGACGACATGCAAGTCGTCGGTCAAATAGAGCGCCCCACGGTCGAGCTTGATGTGACAGTTGGGACAGAGACAAAGAACGTTGCCGTCCACATCCGGGCCACCTTCGGGACCACCCAAGGCTTGAATGTGGGCGCCTTCCGCATAGCTCCTACCGTTAGCATCAATTTGCAGAGAGAGACTGCACACCTGGCAGGTAAATCGGTGAAGGTCCTTCACGCGACGAGCCACTGCGGTGTCGCGGACGATGCGATCAATCGTCGCCTTTCGCCTGCGAACCTGAGCATCGGCATCACCGCCGGCATCCACCTCGCCACGATCAACAATGTCTTTGACCTGCTGCTCAAGCGAGGTGAGATCTTGTCGATCATCAGGAAGCCGAATCATCTTGAAGCGACAGATGCGAAACCCGGATCTGCCCACTTCATCCCAGTCTCTGACAATCTTGTAGAGACCGTCGTACCGATAGCCAAACGCCGGAGAGTAAGCGGCTTCACCCTGACTACCACGAATAACCCTGACGGGATATCCCATCAGTCGGCTCCGCCTCAGGCTTGCGTTTCCCTTGTTATCCCAGCCCTGGTCGGAGGTCTGAGTGTTCGAGTTCCGTGTCTGACCTCCAGCTCCTGTGTACGTGATCTCGTGCCACTCGTCTACGTCATCCTCATATCCGTTGTTGAGCACGATGGCGTCCGCAGCTCGTTCGTCATCGCCATCACGCCCCCACGAGATGCCCGCCTCGCTCTCTTTATGAAGCTTGGCATCCTTGACGGCACGCCTGTTCTCAAAGGCCGTGCCGGGGGGCACATCGTTCACATGACCGAAGGTGGCTCTATACGCAGGCATAGAGACATGCTGCCAAGCGACCACTCATGGATCGCAGCCGCCCCCTCGGCACGTGGCATGTCTGACCGGAACCTGCAGTATCTGGCCAAATGTGCTTCATGCGGCCGACGCAGCATGAAGCTCAAGCGGGTGCAGCCCTTGACGTCAGAACTGATTCGCCTGGCCAATCGTCCTGTGAGGGTGAAGGCGAGCAGACGGGAAGACTTGGTGGAGCAGGGAGACAGTGGCGTGACGTCGGCGATGAGACGGCGCGTTCCAGACACAAGCAGGCGGCGGCAACTGGTCGCCGGGCTCTCGGTGGCGATCGCAGGCGTGATGGCCTTTCACGGCTTGCTTCCCAACTCTCCTGGACGCCTAGGGAGCTTGGTCGAGTCCTTCCTGCCGTGGGACGGAGTCCTCGTCGTCCTGCTGCTCGTCGTCGCCCTCGTGCGGCGGTCCGGGATTGTCCTGATGGCTCTGCTTCTGCCCGTGGGTGTCTGGGTGCACAGCTTTGGTGGGTTGGTGCTGCCCGCGCCCGACGTCGGTGCTCGGGAGTTGGTCGTCGTGCAGCACAACGTCAGTGATGTGAACCTCGATCCGGCCGGGACCGCACGTGCGCTCACTGCCGCCGGAGGCGATCTCGTCGCGTTGCAGGAGGTGGTCGTGCCCGCGCTGGGTGTGTACGAGGACGTGCTCGGCGACCACTATCCGCATCACGTCGTCCACGGCACCGTGGGGCTCTGGTCCAGGTATCCGATTCGTGCGGATCAGGTGGTGGACATCAAGCCTCGTGCGTTCGAAGAAGGGTGGAGTCGCGGGTTGCGGGCCGTCGTGCGGACGCCGTACGGGGACGTTGCCGCGTACGTCGCTCATCTGCCGTCCGTACGCGTCGGGGTCCGCGGGCTTGCCTCCGCCGCGCGGGACGAGAGTGCGCGGATCCTCGGGGACCTCGTTCGGCGGGAGAAGGTGCGGGCCGTGGTCCTCGTCGGTGACCTCAACGGCACCGTCGACGATCGCGGGCTGGAGCCGTTGACCTCGCAGTTGAACGTGGCCGAGCGCGGGTTCGCCTTCAGCTTTCCCGCCGGCTTTCCGGTGGCCCGGATCGATCAGGTCCTCGCGCGTTCCGCCACCGTCCGCCACATCCGTACGCTGCCTGCCACCGGCAGCGACCACCTGCCCGTCGCCGCCCGTGTCAGCCTCGGCCCGCTCCCGGCCTCAGGTCGTCCTGCCGCGTAGCGCGTCCGCCTTCGCCACCGCCACGATGCGTTGGCGCCACGTCATGTCCGGCGGGAAGTCGTACGTGTCCGTGTCGGCCATCCAGCTCGCGTAGGCCGTCGCCCTGCGGCACTCCGGGCACTCCGTCTCGTCGCCGAGCGGCCGGAACATGTGCTCCTCGACGCTCTCGGCCGCGCACGCGATCAGCGCGCGCACCGGCGGAGGCGGCGGCTCCGGAGGCGCTACGGGAGCTGGAGGTACCGGGCACTTGGTGGTCAGGCGGTGGCGCAGGAAGCCGAACGCCGAGCGCACGCCCTCAGCCGGCCGTTCGCCGAGCAGCGCGTGCCGTAGCTCCGGCTCCGACACGCCGCGCTCCAGCCACTTGGCCGCCTCCACCGCCAGGACGCGCGCCTCGCCCACACCCAGGAACAGTTCGCGGCGGGAGTGGCGCAGGGAGAGCAATACCTTTTCTGCGCGCGTCAGTTGGCGCGACTCGTGGGCCTGAGGTGGTTCCTTTTGCTCTTGCTGTACGGGAGTTGAGGAGCCGGATGCCTCTGGATTCGGGTCCTGGTGCGGTTCGGTTTGTGCTTTCGCCTGCTCTTCGGAGGGTGGGTGGGACGTGGTCTCCTCATAGTGTTCTCCCCTCGGTTCATAGCCGCCGACCGGCCGAGAAGTCGGTTCACCGACCGTCGGAAACCGCTCACCCGGTGGCGGCGAGCAAGCGCCTTCGGGCTGCGCCAACTGCCCGGTACTGGAAGACAACTTGGCGCGTACCGCCTTCGCCTCGTCCCGCGTCAGCGGCGTACTGGTCAAGAGCTGTTCCGTGGCCCAGCGGCCGCCGTCGCCCTGAGAACGCCACTCGTGGAGGTAGCCGTTCTCGGTGAGTTGCCTCTTGGCCTGCTGGTAGGCGCGGCCCTTCATGTCGAGCTTCCTGGCCAGTTCGCCGAGCGAGCGGTCCGTGGAGGATTCCGGGAGGCCCTGGACGTACAGGAGGAGCACCTTGGCGTCGCTGTTCATCCGCCGTGAACGTACGACGGTGTGCGGAGCCTTGGTCCAGCCCGAAGGGGGCGCGATAACATGACGCAGCATTTCTGGTGGGTCCGTTCCACTGGGGGTGTAAGGCCCTCGGTGGGTGTTGTCGCACCTCCGGGGGCCGCCCTTCGCACGCGGGTGCGCACTGAGGGTGATGGCGCCGTCACCGTATCCCGTTCGGGCCGTCCACCTCCACGCGAACATACGTTCAGGTCGTACTCCTGTTCCGCTCGTACTTGAGGTTGCCGCTGTGTCAGGCCTTAGTGTCGCGGCCACAGCCGGACCGGCTATGACGAGGCTTCCGAGGTGGAGGAGACGACAGAGCGATGAGCGACATCGTGAGGACCAGCAGGCCGGAGAACCTCTTCGAAGGGTTCACGGAGGCCTCCCGCGAAGCCAGCCAGGCGATGACCAGCGAGGATCACGAGTGGTGGCAGCGCGAGGTGACCGCCCGGATGGTCCGCCTCGCCGGATACATGGCGGCCGGCAGGCCGGTGGACGCGCCCGAGGTCCAGGCCGAGCTGGACATCCAGTACGCGAGCATCCGCCGGTTCTGGACCCCGGACGCGGTCGCGTACAAGGAGCTTGCGCAGGCCTACGTCGATGACGCGCGCTTCCGGCGGAACTGCGACCGGATCCGGTGCGGGCTGGCGGCGTACCAACGGGATGCGATGGTCGTCTACGCCGAGGCCTGGCTGAGCTGAGCCGCTCCGAGCCACCCTGAGCCACGACCGGATGGCCGAAGCCGCGCATGGGACGCCCGGAAGCCGGTCACCCTCTTCCCATGACCTCCTCCTCGCAGTCCTCTCCTTCCGGACCTTCCGATGCCGAAGTGACCGAACGCCTCGTGCCCGCGTGGCTGGACGAAGCGGCGCGCAACGACTCGCCCACGGCCGAAGAGGCCGGACGCGACTGGAAGCAGCGCCGCCTCTCCGCCGCGGCCGCCCGTGAGCTGTCCGACTGGGTCACCGCACGGGTCACCGACACCGCCTTCAACGAGGACGAAGGGCCGGACACCGGCGGCGCCGTACGCATCAGCGTCGCCGACAAAGCCGCGGTCCACCGATGGCTCGCGGCCCAGGGACATGATGTGTGATGCCGAGTCCACACCGCGAGACCGGACGGTTAAACGGTGATGAGTGGGCAGAAGGAACCGTCGTGAGCACTTCAGTGATATCCGCGACCACGCCGATCTACGACCTCCTCGTCCAGGAGCGCGGCGACGCACCGGCGGAGGCGCGCCTCGCCGCCCAGCAGACCCACGACGAGGCACGGCAAGCGCTGGACTGGAGCAGCGTGCGCATCGCCGCCGCCCGGCGGGAGGAGCGTGCGTTCTCCGCGTTCGGCGAACGTTCCGGGGACGGTGAGGAGCGCGTACGGGCTCTGCCGATGTGACGGCCGCCGGACATGTGCGGACGCGCTGCGGGGCCGCTCCGCCGCCGCGGAACGGCCCCTTTGATGTGCCGGTCTTCCGTACGACCGGCTTCAATGCGCCGGGATCTGATGCGCCCCGGTCAGCTGTAGATGCCGAACTCGTGCAGCGAGTAGCCCCAGCCCGTGCCGCGCGCCGTCAGGTGGAGTCGCACGTGGCGGGCCGTCTCGGTCAGCGCGATGGTGTCCACGTCACCGTTGCCGGTCGTCGTGGTGTGGACCGTACGCCAGGCACTGCCGTCGTCCGAGACCTGGACCTCGTACGACCTCGCGTACGCCGGGTCCCACACCAGCTGGAGGTTGCGGACCGGCGTCCGTGCGCCGAGGTCGACCGCTATCCACTGCGGGTCGGTCCAGTCGCTGGCCCAGCGGGTGTCGAGCCGGCCGTCGGTGGCGCGCTCCGGCGGGCACGGGCAGTCGCCGTACGAGGCCTGTGAGCTGGAGGCCGTGGTGCGCTTGCCGAGCGCCACGTTGGTGCCGGTCATCGGCGGCGCGACGACCTTGACCGACTTCGTCTCGATGCCCGCGTTGCCCTTGCCGTCCTCGGACTGGATGTAGACCTTCCACACGCCGAGCTTCTCCGGCGCGGTGACCGCGAACGTACCGTTGCCCGTCGACCTGAACCGCGCCGGGACGAGTGCCTTGTCGCCGGTGGCGTAGTTGCCGCTGAGGAAGATCTTGTGCGTCAGCGGATCGTTCTCCGGGTCGCGGATGTCCGCGCGGACCGTGAACTCCCCGCCCGCCGGGGCCGATCCGGCCGGCGTCACGCTCATGTTGCTGATGACCGGCGGCAGGTTGTCACCGGCGTTGGAGCCCGTGTACGCCTTCTTCACCGAGTAGTACGACAGCCGCTTCAGGCCGTCCGGGATCAGGTTGAACCACACACCGCCGAAGTCGTGCTCCAGGCCGTAGTGGAAGAGGGTCGCGCCGAGCGCCACGCCCTGGTGGCCCATGGTGCAGTCCCAGGCCTTGGTGTAGCCGTCGCGCTTCTGTACGTCGGTGGGCTCGTCCGGTACGCCGTTGGCGTCGTCCGGCACCTCCCACTCACCCGCCGGGCCGGTCTCGGTGATGATGTACGGCTTGGTGTAGCCACCGTCCACCCAGTCCTTGCGGACGCCGCAGATGTCGCCGTACGCGTTCATCGAGTAGAGGTCGAGGTCCGGAGCGTTGCGCTTGTAGTACGGCCATGCGCCCGTCCACGCGTCGGTGGAGGTCACCGGGTGGTCGGCGTCGATGGCGTGGATCCGCTTGGCGGCGTCGTTGACGAAGCTCGTGTACGCGTTGCGCTGCGCCTCCAACTCGGCGCCGCTGTAGCAGTTCTGGAGGCCGAAAACCGACTCGTTGCCGACGTTCCACATGAGGGTCGCCGGGTGGTTCTTGTACGTCTCGACCCACCTGGCGATCTCGGTGAGCATCGTCGACTTGTACGCGGTGTCGGTGACGTAGTTGGCGCAGCCGCCGCTGCCGGGACCGCCGCCGGGCTGGAGCCAGAAGCCGTTCATGACGCGCAGGCCGTTCGCGGCCGCCGCGTCGAGAAGCGGCTTGGTGCTGGCGTCCGTGCCCCAAGTGCGGACGGTGTTGACGCCCATCGACTTCAGGTCCGGCATGTAGCGCGGAGCGTCCGCCATCGACGGGCCCCAGGTCAGGCCCTTGACGGTGTACGGCTGTCCGCCGACGGTGAGCTGCCACGCGCCCTGGCCGCCGGTGACCTTGACGGCGCCGCCGGCGGGCGGCGGGGTGTCGCCCTGGGTGCCGTAGACCTGGAACTCCCAGAGGGAGTAGCCGTAACCGCCGGGGCGGGCGGTGCCGAGCATCCGGACGTAGCGGCCGGAGCCGGTGAGGGCGAGGTCGTCGGTGCCGCCGTCGCCGTCGGTGACCTTCCGGATGGTGGTCCAGTCATTGCCGTTGTCGCTGACCTGGATCTCGTACGCCTTGCCGTAGGCGCCCTCCCAGGTGAGCACGGCCCGGCTCAGGTCGGACCGCTTGCCGAGGTCGATCCGGATCCACTGCGGGTCGGACCACTGGCTGGCCCAGCGGGTGGAGGTGAGGTCGCCGTCGACCGCCTGTGCGGCGGAGAGGCCGTCGCCTTCCTGCGAGGAGGCGGTGGCGGTCTTGCCCTGCGAGATCAGCGGGTCGGCGGCCCGCGCCTCGGTGGGCGCGGCGATGACGGTGAGGGAGGAGGCGAGGAGAGCGGCGAGGGTGAGGGTCAGCGCGGGTCTGCGGAGGGAGGGCAGGGCTGGCCTGCGGAATCGGGGCATGGCTGGCATTGCGGCTCCTGTGGAGGATGAGGGGGTTGAGGTGACGCGGACGGCCGCCGTCGGGGAGGACGGCGGCCGTCCGTGGAGAGCGCCGGGAGAGGTGAGCGGGAGCTGGCCCCGGGCCGGGGTCAGGCCCGGTCCGGGGAGTCGTTCCGGGCCGGCGGACAGCCGTCGGCCCGGGGATTCGGTCCGGGCCGACCGTCGACGTCGGCCCGGGGAGTCATCCGCCGTGGGTCAGAGGTTCACGGCGGAGGGCGGATCAGGGAACGAGGCCCAGGTCAGGTAACGAGGCTCGGGCCAGGAGAACGAGGCCCTGGTCAGGGAAACGAGACCACCATGGACGGCACCGTGGACGTGCCCGCCGGGACCGTGGAGGCTCCCGTGTTGTTGATGACGTGGTTGTAGTGGCCCATACCGCCGAGCGACACCACGAGCAGGCTGTGGAACTTCACGCCCGGCTTCACCGGGGCCTTGAAGCCGTGGTCCTGGCGGATGGTGGGATCGACGTTGTAGTTGCAGTAACTGCCCATCCCCCAGCCCTCGTGGACGTTGACCGAGTCGTCCACCCGGTAGGCCGCGAAGCCCTTCGTGTCGCCGTTCTGGATGGCGGCCTGGTTGGGCGCGTCGTACGCCTTCTCGTTCTGGTAGAAGATCGTGCGGCCGCGCTCGCCGTACCACTCGACGTCGTACTTGTTGAAGTGCTCCACGAAGAGGCCGGTGGCGAGCACGTCGTCGCCGTAGACCCGGACGCCGTAGTCGGCCCGGTTGGTCTCCCAGCCGACGCCCTCGCCGTGGTCGGCGCGCCAGACCCAGGTGTGGTCGATGATCACGTCGTCGCTGTTGACGACGATGCTGGTGGTCGCCTTGCCCGCGCCGGCGCCGCCGATGCGGACGTAGACGTCCTGGATGGAGGTGGGGTTGGCGGAGTGGTCGGCCGAGGAGTTCTGCGGGCCGAGCTCCAGCAGGGTCGGCGAGTTGACCGTACCGGCGTCGATGAGGAATCCGGCCAGCTTGACGCCGTCGACGTCGGCGACCTTCATCGCGGTGACGCCGTTGTCCGGAATGATCGTCGCGAGACCGAGGCCGAGGACGACCGTGTCCGCGCGGTTGACGTTGATGGTCTGGTCGACGTGGTAAATACCGGGCGTGAAGAGGAGGTTGAGGCCCTGGGCCAGCGCCTGGTTGATCGTGGCCGCGGTGGCGCCGGGCTTGACGACGTAGAACTGGTTGAGGTCGATCGACGTGCCCTGCGGAGTGCCGTTCCAGGAGACGCCGCGCGCGTTGGTGCGCTTGGCCGGGACGAAGACCTTGTACGTGTTGCCGTCGAGGTACAGGAACGGCTTCTCGCGCGAGATCGGCGTGGTCTGGAGCGTGGTGTAGCGGGGCTCGGGGAACGAGGTGGCGGGTGCGCCTTCGACGCCTGAGAAGGTCTGGTTCCAGACCGAGTTGGACCAGCCGCCGATCGAGCTCTCGCGGGTGTACCACTGCTGCTGCGAGTAGTTGCCGACCTGGCCGTCGATCTTGGAGTCGGCGATGTAGCCGCCGCTGGCCCAACCGTAGCCGTTCGGAGCCAGGTTGAGGCCGCCCTTGACGTGCATACGGCGGAAGGAGGCGGCCTGCGAGACGGCCCAGCGGTTGGTGCCGCTGACCGGGTTGACCGCCAGGTTCTCGGCCGAACGCCAGAAGTTCTGCGTGGCGTTGCCGTTGAACCAGCCGGCGTCGACGGTCACGTCACCGTTGATGGTGGTGTCGTCGGGCTTGAGGCCGAGGCCGGAGATCGAGGTGTAGAAGCCGATCTCGGCGTTGAGGTTGTTGTAGGTGCCGGGCTTGAAGAGGAACTGGTGCCGCCCGTTGCCGAAGTGCGAGGCCTCCTGCTGGTCGAACACCTCGTCCAGCTTGGCCTGGATGTTGGGCGTGGAGGGGTCGAAGACGTGCACGTTGGGACCGAGGTCGCCGCCGCCGGGCAGCTGCGGTCCGCCGGTGCCGCCGGACTCGCCGTAGACCTTGAACTCCCAGAGCGAGAAGCCGTATCCGGTGCCGCGAGCGGTGCCGTACACGCGGACGTAGCGGGCGTCGCCGCTGATGTTCAGGGTGTCCGTGCCGCCGTCGCCGGTGGTGGTCTGGTAGGCGGTGGACCAGGTGGAGCCGTTGCTCGACAGCTCGATCCGGTAGCCCTTGCCGTAGGCCGTCTCCCAGTCCAGGACCACCTGGCTGAGCTTCGTGGTCGCGCCGAGGTCGACGCGGATCCACTGCGGGTCGGAAGCGGCGCTGGACCAACGGGTGTTGGCGTTGCCGTCGACGGCCGCGGTGGCCGGAGTGCCGTAGTTCTCCTCGCTGGACGCGGTGACCGGCTTGCCCTGCGAGAGCAGTACGGGTGCGGCCTCGGCCTTCGTGGCGGGGACGAAGGCGAGAAGAGTGGCGGCCAGAGCGGTGACCATCGCGGCAACTACACCACGGGTGACCGGTCTTGGGGTGCGGCGGCCGGTTCCGGTGCCGGATGGCACCGGGGCGGCGGGGGATATGCCGACTGCGGGCATGCGGGGGCTCCTCAAGATGAAACCGATGCGGGAGAGCGCTCTCCCGGAACCTTGCCCGCCGCGACGGTCGCGGTCAAGAATCCTGACGTCACTTTCCTTTCGCCTTGTATTAAGTGGGGGCTGCCGCGCGGGAGTCGGCGGCGTCCGAGAAGGGGTGAGGCCTCCGATACGCGGACTTCACGGGTACGCCGGATGGGGCCACCGCCATCGCCCTGGTCCCGCCGCTGCCGCTCGCCGTGACGGTGGCCCTATCCATGGGCCTGGTCACGGGCGTCTGCGGAACCTTGGGCAACGCCCTCGTCCAGACCGCGGCGAACCCCACGCACCTGGGGCGGGTCACCTCGGTCGTAATGCCCACGGCGGTGGGGCCGGCACCGTTGAGCCATCCGGCGTGACGGCGGAGATCGGCGCGTGGGGACCGAGCCCGCGCCGTGGCCAAGGCACCGGCCGTAAATGCGCGTGCCGGAACGGACCCGGTCGCGTTACCGTCGTACGTATGAACGTCATCGGCCCACGTACCACCGCGACCGCGCGAGCGACCAGCTCGCCGGTTGCCGCCGTCTGACCTTCTTCTCTCCCCCGGCGACCGGAAACGGTCCGTCGGTGGTGCCGTGGCCCTTCGAGCCCGGCCGGGTGACCGCACGGTCCCGTTCTCCGGTGCCTCCACCCGCAGCCTGCGAAGGAGCCACCTCATGCGTACCGAACAGCTGGCCCGCACGTTCGTCGAGTACTACGAGGAACGCGGCCACCACCGGATCACCGGATCGACACTCCTGCCACCGCCCGGCGACCCCGTGCTCTTCACCACCTCCGGCATGCATCCGCTCACGCCGTACCTGGAGGGCCGACCCCATCCGCTCGGCCGGCGGCTCGTCAACGTACAGCGCTGTCTGCGGACCACCGATCTGGACGAGGTCGGAGACGCCACGCACCTCACCGTCTTCGAGATGCTCGGCACCTGGTCGCTGGGCGACTACGGAGGGCCGCTCAGTCTGGAGTGGGGGTACGGGCTGCTCACCGAGGGGTTCGGGGTCGATCCCGGGCTGTTGTACGCCACCGTCTTCGGCGGCGACGAGCGGACCGGGCCGGACACCGCCTCCGCCGAGCTGTGGCAGCGCCTCGGCGTTCCCGTCGAGCTCACCGTGGAGGACAACTGGTGGTCGAACGGGCCGGTCGGGCCGTGCGGACCCGACTCCGAGTTCTTCCTGTGGAGCGGTGACGGCCCGCCCCGCTCGACGCCCACCCGTGACGACCGCTGGGTCGAGATCTGGAACCACGTGACGATGACCCACCGCCGGCTCGGGGACGGGTCCCTCGTCCCTCTGCCGCAGCGCAATGTCGACACCGGACTCGGCCTGGAGCGGCTGGCCTCGCTGCTCCAGGGCAAGCCGTCCGTCTTCGACGGCGACGTCTTCGACCCCTGGCGCCGCCTCCTGCCGGGCCTGTGGCACCTGGACGAGCCGTCGCCGCGCCTGGTCTGCGACCACCTGCGGTCGGCCGTCGTGATCCTCGGCGACGGCGTACGTCCCGCCAACACCGGACGCGGTTACGTGCTGCGCCGCCTGGTACGCCGGGTCCTCACCGTGCTCCGGCGCGAGGACTCCTCGTACAGGCTCGGTGACCTGCCGGAGGAGCTGGTCCGGCACACGCTGGACCACTTCCGGCAGGACATGCGTCCTGGTGACGTGCTCCGGATGCTGCGCGAGGAGGAGGACCGGTTCCGGCGGCTCCTGGAACGCGGCCGGCACGTGCTCGCCCGGCCCCGGTTCCGGGGTCCGCTGACCGAGGAGGACTTCCACCACCTCCACGACACCCACGGGCTGCCGCGCGAGCTGATCACGAGCCTGCGGGAGGAGTGAGCGAGATCGTCCCCGTATGACGGCTCCTCCTCCTCATGCCGCTGTTCGACCTGCCTCGCCGGCGCGGCCCGACCAGAGGCTAGCCTCGGTGAGGACACCGAACACGGACACGGAAGCGATGGTGGCGGCGATGGCGAAGGTTCCGGCAGCGGCGGTGGCGGCGAGCGGGCTCGTCGGAGGGTACGGCGTCGCGCGGTGGACCGGGAAGCGTCCGCTCGGCGGGGTCGCGCTCGCCGCCGCCGGGTCGCTCGCCGCGTACGAGTGGAACCGGCAGGCCGGACCGCGTGCGGCCACCGCGCTGACCGTCGCGTACGTCGCCGCCTTCGCCGGGTCGCACCCGCTCGCCAAGAAGGTCGGCGCCTGGCCCGCCGTCTTCGCCGTCGCCGGTGGCGTGGCCGCCGCCTCCTGGGCCGTCACGCGGAGCGGGCCGAACCGGTAGGCCGCAAAGCCCTCCGCGGAGGGAAGCCGGTGTCATCCTGGATGGGCAGGCGGTGGTGCCGTCCGCCGCCGGGTGGGAACGGGGGATGACACGTGATCGGTTTTCTGGCGGAGTTACCGGCCTTCACCGCCTTCGCGGTGGTCTGGGGCAGCGCTTTCGGCCTGTTCATGACCTGTTCGCTGCTCCGCCTCGGCTACGGGCTCCAGCGTGACCGGGTCATCATGCGACGCTTCCTCGGCGCCGGTGCGGACGCGCCCGTCCTCGCCGCGTACCACCTCCAAGGAGAGGCGGCGGCCACGCGGACCGGAATGCTGGTGCTGGCCCGTCGGCACGGGCATTCCAGCGAGCGGGAGCGCCGAGCGCGGTCGCGGCCCGAACCTCTGCTCGCGGCGCTCCGGACGCCGGTCCGTGAAGCCGCGGAGGCCGGAGAGGCGCACTCGGTCCGGCGCGTCCGGGCGTCGGGTGGATACGTCGCCTTCCGCTCCGAGCTGCGCGAGGCCGCCGAGCACCGCCTGCCACGGCAGCGGACGCGGTATGTGCTCGACCGCGTGGCCGCGTGGGCGGCCGTGTGCGGTCTCGTCGCCGTCCTCGTGTACGGGATCGCGTTCTACATCCAGCGGCCCGACGCCTCCGGTTCCTGGTTCATGATCGCCTTGGCCGCGCACGCGCCGGCGGGCATCTGGATCGGGATGACCGACGGCCAGGGTGGCCGGTTCGCGGTTCCGCAGTGGCCCGAGTTCGACGCGCTGTGCCGGCGCCTCGTCGACGAGGAGGAGGCCCGCGCACCCCTTCCGTTCCGGATCGAGATGGTCGAGGCCGAGCATCCCGCGAAGCCCGCGGCCTCCGGCTGGGCCGGTGACGGCGGTGTCGGCGCGAGCAGTTCGTGCGGCGGAGGCTGCGGTGGCGGGTGCGGCGGCGGGGTGTGAGGCGCCGAGGTGACCAAGGCCCCGGGCCGGCCGCCGCCCGCTCCCCCGGAAGAGTCCGCGCCTCGTTGAACACCCGACGCCCCGACTCCGTACTACCGGGCAACTCCCCCGTGCAAGCCGGGTGCGTACCCGTACGACAGGACGGGTACGCACCCGGAAAACCGACGCCGGGAGCCGGGATCAGCCGCCCAGCGCCCGCGACACCGTATGGATCGCCAGGCCCGCCAGCGCGCCGACCACCGTGCCGTTGATGCGGATGAACTGCAGGTCGCGGCCGATGTGCGCCTCGATCTTCTTGGACGTCTGGTCCGCGTCCCAGCTCGCCACGGTCTCGCTGATCAGCGAGGTGATCTCGGCCCGGTACCGCGTGACCACGTACACCGCCGCGTCCTCCAGCCAGCCGTCGACCTTGCGCTGCAGCCGCTCGTCACCCGCCAGCTTGGCGCCCAGCGACATCAGCGACGCGCGGGCCCGCAGCCGGAGTTCGCTGCGCTCGTCCTCGGCCGCCGCGAGGATCATCGTACGGACGGAGGACCATGCCGACGCGATGACGTCCTGCACCTCGCTCCGGCCCAGGATCTCCGACTTCAGCCGCTCCACCCGGGCCCGGGTGTCGGCGTCGGCCTGGAGGTCGGCCGCGAAGTCGGTGAGGAAGGTGTCGATGGAGGCGCGCGCCGGGTGGCCCGGCATGTCCCGCATCTCCGTGACGAACCGCAGCAGCTCCTTGTAGACCCGCTCGCCGACCCGCTTGTCCACGAAGCGCGGCGTCCACCCCGGCGCTCCGCCCTGCACCGCGTCCATCACCGAGTCGCCGTGCTCCACCAGCCAGTCGTGCGCCCGTACGCAGACCAGGTCGACGACCTTGCGGTGGCCGCCGTCCTCCACCACCCGCTCCAGCATCTTGCCGAGACCGGGACCGACCTCCACGGCGTTGGCCCGCCGGGTGATGGCCTCGCCGACCACCGCCTGGACGTCGGAGTCCCGCAGCACCGTCAGCGCGCCGCGCAGCGCGGTCGCCAACTCGGCGGTGACCCGGTCGGCATTGGCCGGCTCCGCGAGCCACGCACCGACCTTCCGGCCGACGCCCAGAGCGTGAATCCGGTCACGAATCACGTCTCCGGAGAGAAAGTTCTCGCCGACGAAGGAACCGAGGGACTGTCCCAGCTGATCCTTCTTGGTGGGGATGATGGCGGTGTGGGGGATGGGCAGGCCGAGCGGGCGCCGGAACAGCGCCGTGACGGCGAACCAGTCCGCCAGAGCGCCCACCATCCCCGCCTCGGCAGCCGCCGCGACGTAGCCCGGCCAGCCCTTCACGCCTGAGTGTTCCGCCCAGGTGGCCAGGACGTAGACCAGCGCGACGAGCAGAAGGAGGCCGGTCGCCGTGAGCTTCATCCGCCGCACGCCGCGCTGTTTCTCCTCGTCGGCGGCGGTGTACGCGAACGAGGCCAGCGGACCGGGACCGGGGGCGGCGCCCTTCCCGCTGCCGGAGCCACCGCCCGCCGTCCCCGGGCCCAGCTCCTTGCGGGCATCGCTCCGCGTTCCGGACGCCGGTCCCCCGGAGTCCGGCTCCTGCCCTGACTGCTGCACCGCGTCCTGCTCTCCGGAACCGGTCGGTCCCATGCGCTCCACCCGTCCCACCCGTTCCAGCCGTCCGCATACGCCTCGCCTCCGCGACGTACGCATTGTCCCTACTTCCCCTACTCCCGGGGCGCATGTCGAGTTCCCCGCGGCCTGCCGCATCATGGGACCAGGACGATCATCACAAGGAGAAACACCGCACATGCCCAGGCGCCCGGGGTACGCCCTGCTCATCGCCCTACTGGCGGGCACCGCCGCACTCGCCGTCGCCGCCGTCCTCGGCACGACGCTCTTCACCGGCCCCCTGGTCGCCCCGCTCCTCCCGGCCGAGACGCACGCGGCGGCCCGCAACCCCGTCGCGCCCGCCGACGCCGGCGGGAACTGGGTCGCCACCTGGACCACCGCACCCGTCGGCGCGGAGCCGGGCACCGCGAGCGGGTTTCCCGGCAGCACCATCCGTAACGTCGTGCACACCAGCGTCGGCGGAGACGCCGCCCGGATCACGCTCTCCAACCTCTTCGGGACCGTCCCGCTCCTCGTCGACCAGGCCACCGTCAACACCCGGCCGGTGACCTTCGGCGGCGCCACCGGCGTCACCGTCGCGGCGGGCGCGCAGGTCGTCAGCGACCCGGTCACCGTGCCGGTCGCGCCCGACTCCGACCTCCGGGTCGACTTCCGCACCCCGCGCGCCGGCGGCCCGGTCACCTACCACCCGAACACCCACCAGACGTCCTTCCTGGCCGACGGCCGCACCACCTGGTCCACCACCGAGTGGCGCTACCTCACCGCCGTGGACGTCCGCAACGAGGCCGTGCCCGGTACCGTCGTCGTCATCGGCGATTCGCTGACCGCGGGCAGCGGCTCCACCACGGACACCAACAGCCGCTGGCCGGACGTCCTCGCGGACCGGCTCGGCGGCCGGTACGGAGTCGCGAACGCGGGCATAGCGGGCAACCGGCTCCTCACCGAGGGCTCCGCGGGCCAGGCCGGGACCGTGCGGTTCGAGCGGGACGTGCTCTCGGTCGCCGGGGCGCGCACCGTGATCGTGGCCCTCGGCATCAACGACGTGCAGCAGGCGCCGCAGGAGCCGGACGCCGGACGCATCGTGGCCGGCCTGCGCACTCTGGCCGAGCAGGCGCGGGCCCGCGGGCTGACGGCCGTCGGCGCGACCCTGACCCCGTTCCAGGGCTTCCCCACCTGGACGCCCGAGCGCAACGCCGTACGGCTCGCGGTCAACGAGCAGATCCGGTCGGGCTCCGTCTTCGACGCGTACGCCGACTTCGACGAGGCCGTACGCGACCCCGCCGCGCCGAACCGGGTCCGCGCCGCGTACGACTCCGGCGACCACCTGCACTTCAACGACGCCGGGTTCCGGGCGCTCGGCGAGCGGGTGGACCTGGCGTCGCTGGACCCGGTCCGCACCACGCCGGACTCCGACCGGCTGTGAGGTGACGGGGAGCCGGGCCCCTCAGCCCAGCTCCTTCCGGCCGCCGCCGCCCGCTCCGCCGTCCGGGCCCTCCAGCCGCTGCCGGTCGCGGACCGCCCGCTCCGCCTCCGCGGCCTCCTTCAGGCGGCGGCGCTCCGCCTTCGTGCGCTTGCGCTCCACGCCGACGCCGCCCATCAGGGCCAGGCCGGTGATCGTGACACGCGGAGCCTGCGGCACGGTCTCGCCGTCCTCGTTCGGGCCCTCGCCGAAGCCGCCCATGATGCCGACGCCCCGGACGTCCACCTTCAGCTCGGGCGGGGCCGTCACATGGATGCCGCCCATGATCGCGAAGCAGCGGATCACCACCTCACGGTCCTCGAAGTCCGCCTCGCGCAGGTCGATCTCACCGCCGCCCCACAGCGCGAACGCGGTGAACTTCCGGCCGACCGTCCAGCGGCCCCGCCGGTTGAACCCGCCCCAGAGCGCGAACCCGCCCTTGGAGGTCGCCGGGCCACCGATCCGGGCCGGCCAGTCGGCCGCCGGGCCGCGCACCGGCGCGGGCGCGGAGGAGCCGACCGGGGCCACCGCCGTGCCGGCTGCCGGGAGGTCGCTGACGAGCGGCTCCAACTCCCCGTGCGTACGGGCCCGGTAGGCCGTGTCGAGGCGCTGCTCGAACTCGTCCATGTCCAGCCGGCCCTCGGCCACGGCCTCTCTCAGCAACTCGGCGATCCGCTCACGTTCAGCATCGGAAGCACGCATCTCCGGACGTTCACTTGTCATATCGCGCACCTTATTGAACGGACCCGTTCCCGGCACAGACCCGCAGGCACGCAGGCCTACGCGCCGGCTCCCGGCGGACGGCCTGCGGCTTACGGCCTACGGCGCCGCCTCGTACATCCTCGCGATCACGGCCTCGATGTCCGGCTCCCGTACCGACAGGTCCATCAGCGGGTACTCCGCCGCGATCCGCGCCACCAGCGGAGCGGCCGACGCGGAGGCGGGAAAGGCGAGCCACTGGCGCGGGCCCTCCACCTTGACCGCTCGCAGCACCGGCTCCGGCCCGTCCGACTCCAGTGAGATCGGCGGGAGTTCGCGCTCCAGGTCCACCACCAGCATCCGCTCGCTCTCGCCGGCCTCATGGAGACCGGCGAGCGAACCGTCGTACATCAGCCGGCCGTGGTCGATCACCATCACCCGCCGGCACAGCTGCTCGATGTCGGTCAGGTCGTGCGTCGTCAGCAGGACCGTGGTCCCGCGTTCCTCGTTCAACTCCTTGAGGAACTGGCGCACTTTGGCCTTCGAGATCACGTCGAGGCCGATCGTCGGCTCGTCCAGGTAGAGCACCTCCGGATCGTGCAGCAGAGCCGCCGCGATGTCGCCGCGCATCCGCTGGCCGAGCGAGAGCTGGCGTACCGGAACCTCCAACAGCGACTCCAGGTTGAGGAGTTCGACGCAGCGGTCCAGGTTCTCGCGGTAACGGCGGTCCGGGATGCGGTACATGCGGTGCATCAGCCGGTACGAGTCGCGCAGCGGCAGGTCCCACCAGAGGGTCGTCCGCTGGCCGAAGACCACACCGATGCGGTGAGCGAGCCGCGTACGCTCCCGGGACGGATCGATGCCCGCCACGCGCAGGCTGCCGCCGCTCGGCGTGAGGATGCCGGTCAGCATCTTGATCGTGGTCGACTTGCCGGCGCCGTTCGGGCCGATGTAGCCGACCATCTCGCCGCGCGCCACCTGGAAGCTGATGCCGTCCACGGCCCGCACCTCATGCCGCTCCCGGCGCAGCAGACCGGCCTTCCGGCGGACCTGGAAGACCTTCTCGACACCGTCGAGGCTGATGAAGCCGTCACCGCCCGCGCCCGCGACCTGTTGTGTGAACCCGTCCACCGTCTCCAACTCCCTCTCCCTCTCCCTCAACTGCCCGTACTCCGGTACGTCCGCAGCGCCGCCCGCCACGCGAGCCCGGCCAGCGCACCGGACGCCACGGCCACCACCGGCGACAGGAACGCCACCCACCGCGGAAGGTCCAGCGGATAGTCCCGGCCCAGCACGTACAGCGTCGGCAGCCAGCTGACGAAGGCCAGCGGGACCACGAACGTCACGCCGCGCACCAGGTCCTTCGCGAAGATCGTCGGCGGATACTGGAGCAGCGTCGCTCCGCCGTACGTGAAGGCGCTCTGCACCTGCGAGGCGTCCTGCGCGACGAACTGGAACGCCGCTCCGGCCACGAAGACCGCACCGAACACCGCCGCACCACTGATCACCATCACCGGCAGCAGCGCCACCTTCAGCGGCGTCCACGCGATGTCCAGCGTGACCAGCGCGTACACCAGCACGGCGAGGCCCTGGGCGATCCGTCCGATCCGGCGCAGCGCGAACCGGTCCGCCGCCACCTGCGCCAGCACCGGGACCGGCCGTACGAGCAGCGTGTCGAGCGTGCCGTCCCGGACCCGGCGGCCCAGCCGCTCCATCGAGCCGAGCAGCAGGTCGCACAGGCCGAACGCCGTCGCCGACACTCCGTACAGCAGCGCGATCTCCGGCAGCGTGTAGCCGCCGAGCGCGTCGACGTGCGTGAACATCAGCACGATCGTGAGGAAGTCGAACGCCGTCACCGCGAGGTTCCCGAACGTCGTCATGACGAACGAGGCCCGGTACGCCATCGTGGAGCGCACCCACATCGCCACGATCAGCCCGTACGCGCGCAGCCCCTCCAGCAGCCTGGGCCGCTCCTCGTACACGAAACCGGCCGGCTCCCGGCTCTCCTCCGGCCGCACCGCCACCGTCTCAGCCACCCTGCACCACCACCCTCCTCGTCGCCACGCTCTGGAGCAGCCGCCCGGCCAGCAGCAGCGCCACCGCCCAGCCCGCCTGGAACGCGTACGCCTCCACCAGCCGCCACCCCGTGTACTTGCCGAGGAACACATCGGCCGGGATCTGGAGCAGCGAGGACCACGGCAGCACCCGGGCCACCTCGCCGAGCAGGCCCGGGAAGAGCGGCAGCGGCAGCAGCATCCCGGAGAAGAACAGCCCCAGCAGCCAGGCCATCTGCGTCGCGCCGGCGCCGTCCAGCAGCCAGAACGCCGACAGTGCGACCAGGTAGCGCACGGCGAAGCTCACGACGATGCCCAGCAGCACCGAGAGCAGGAACGCCGGCCAGATCCACGCCGAGCCGGGGAGCGCGATATCGAAGGCGAGCGCCCCCGCGAGCATCGGCACCACCCCGCGCCCCATCAACTGGAACGCCGCCCGGCCCAGGTCGCCGGCCAGCCACCACAGCTGGAGGTCGGCCGGACGGTACAGGTCCACCGCGATGTCGCCGGTGCGGATCCGCTCCATCAGCTCGTCCTCGAAGCCACCGCCCATCATGGCGCAGGCCGCCAGGAGACCCTGTCCGATCCAGACGTACGCCAGCGCCTGGGACATGTCGTACCCGCCGAGCTGCGGTCTCGCGTCCCACAAGGCGATGTACGTGTACGCCAGGATGAAGCCGAAGACGGTGTTGGTGAACACCCCCGCGGCCGTCGCCGTGCGGTACGTGGCATAGCGCCGGAACCCGCCCGCCGCCACCACTGCGTACAGCCGCACGCCGTCCCCTCTCCCCCGCACTCGCCGCCACCGGAAGACCCGCTCCCGGCTCCGGACACCAAAGCGCACGACCTTAGTCCACGGACGGAGCCACCGCGACGGCTTTTCGAGCGGCGCGGAGGCGGAAGAACGGAGGAGATCGGAGGATGATACGAGGGTTTCACGGCGAAACGGGCACTATGGGATCACCGACCGCACCCGAGGAGCCCGCACCGACATGAGCGACGAGCACCAGACCTGGGCCCCTCGGGACCCCTCAGCCGCCTCCGCGAGCCCCGGGGCCGACGAGAGCGCACCAGGGAGCGCATCCGGGAACGGGAAGAAGAAAGGGCGCACGAAACGCCCCGAGCGGACCGGCTGGCGCCGCCTCGTCCCGACCTGGCGGATGGTCCTCGGGAGCGCGCTGGTGGCCGGACTCCTGCTCGTCGGCGGGTTCTTCGCCGGATACCAGCTCGTCGACATCCCGGCCGCCAACGCCGACGCCGACGCGCAGTCCAACGTCTACTTCTACAGGGACGGCACCGTCCTGGCCCGCGACGGCGAGGTGAACCGGGAGAAGATCAAGCTCTCCCAGGTGCCCACCAACGTCCAGCAGGCCGTACTCGCCGCCGAGGACCGCGACTTCTACAGCCAGCCCGCCGTCGACGTACGCGCCATGTTCCGGGCCGGCTGGAACACCGTGACCGGCAAGGGCAAGCAAGGCGGCTCCACCATCACGCAGCAGTACGTCAAGAACTACTACCTCGGCCAGGAACGGACCGTCGTCCGCAAGGCCAAGGAGTTCTTCATCGCCATCAAGCTCAACCGCGAGCAGAGCAAGGACCAGATCTTCGAGGGCTACCTCAACACCAGCTACTTCGGCCGCAACGCCTACGGCATCCAGGCCGCCGCGCAGGCGTACTACGGCAAGAACGTCGAGGACCTCACCACCGCCGAAGGCGCGTACCTCGCCTCCCTGCTGAACGCCCCCAGCCAGTACGACGTCGTCGCCCACCCCGGCAACAAGGCCGCCGCGCTGAGCCGCTGGGACTACGTCATGGACGGCATGGTCAAGGAAGGCTGGCTCGACTCCGGCGAACGGTCCACGACCGAGTTCCCGGTCCCCGGCGAGGCCAAGCCCTCCACCGGCCTCTCCGGCCAGCGCGGCTACCTGGTGCAGGCCGTCGAGGAGTACCTCACCGGCAACGGCGTCATCGACGCGGAAACCCTCGCCACCGGCGGCCACCGCATCACCACCACGCTCGACAAGAAGAAGCAGGACGCCTTCGTCGCGGCGGTCAAGGACAACGTGATGAAGAAGCGCAGCGGCGACCGCGAGCCCGACAAGAACGTGCGCGTCGGCGGCGCCTCCATCGTCCCGGAGACCGGCGAGGTCGTCGCGATGTACGGCGGCATCGACTACACGCAGCAGTACGTCAACAACGCCACCCGCCGCGACTACCAGGTCGGCTCCACCTTCAAGCCGTTCGTCTTCACCGCAGCCGTCGCGGGCGGCTCCACCACCCAGGACGGCCGGCGCATCACCCCGGAGACGTACTACGACGGCACCAACAAGCGGACCGTCCAGGGCCCGCAGGGCTCCACCGGTTACGACCCCGCCAACGAGGACGACGTCGACTACGGGCAGATCACCGTCCGCACCGCCACCGACAAGTCCGTCAACGCCGTCTACGCGCAGATGGCCCAGGACGTCGGCCCGGAGAAGGTCCGCGACACCGCCGTCGCGCTCGGCATCCCGAAGACCACACCCGACCTCACCGCCTCCCCGTCCATCGCGCTCGGCCCGGCCACCGCCAGCGTCCTGGACCTCACCGAGGCGTACGCGACGCTCGCCAACCACGGCCGGCACGGCCCGTACACGCTCGTCGACAAGATCACCAAGGACGGCACCGAGATCGAGCTGCCCGACCGCACGACCGAACAGGCCATCACCCGCGAGGCCGCCGACACCACCACCGCACTCCTGCGCTCCGTCGTCGAAGGCGGCACCGGCTCCGCCGCCCAGGCCGCGGGCCGCCCGGCCGTCGGCAAGACGGGCACCGCCGAGGAGGACAAGGCCGCCTGGTTCGCCGGCTACACGCCCGACCTCGCGACCGTCGTCGCCGTGATGGGCCAGAACCCCGAATCCGGCGTCCAGACCCCGCTGTACGGAGCCCTCGGCCTGGACCGCGTCAACGGTGGCGGCGCACCCGCCGAGACCTGGGCCGCCTACACGGAAGCGGCCCTGCGCTCCTCCCCGGCCCAGGAGTTCGACCTCCGTACGGCTCCGGGCTCCGACGAACCGCAGGAGCCCGGCGAGGACGGAACCGACAGCGTCACCGACCCGGCCACCCCGGACGGCTCCCCCACCCCCAGCCCTCCCGCCGACCCCACCACCTCATCGGCCCCCACCGCTCCCGCCTCGTCCACACCGCCGGACAACGGCGAAAGCACCGCGACCACGGGCGCGAGCGGCGGCACGACAGGAGAGACGGACGGCGGCGGAGCGACCGGCGGTGACGGCGACGGCGGAACCGGCACCGAGGGCGGCACCGACGGAGACAACGGCGACGACGGTACGGGAGCCCTCGGCGGCGGCCTCATCGAAGGAGTCCGCGGCGGCCGCGAACAGGGTGAGTGAGCGCGGCGGCCGCGAGCAGGGTGAGTGAGCGCGGCGGCCGCGAACAGGGCGCGTGACTCCTAGTGGCCGGAGGTCGCCTTCAGGCCGACCACCGCGACCAGCAGCAGACAGACGAAGAAGATCCGGGCGGCGGTCACCGGCTCGTTCAGCACGACCATGCCGAGGATCGCCGCACCGGCCGCGCCGATGCCGACCCACACGCCGTACGCCGTACCGATCGGCAGCGTCTTCGCGGCATGCGACAGCAGCACCATGCTCGCCACGATCCCGAGGCCGGTGAACACGCTCGGCCAGAGCCGGGTGAACCCCTCGGTGTACTTCATCCCGAT
The DNA here is from genome assembly GCF_040614075.1 of Streptomyces sp. NPDC006174. Taxonomy (NCBI): domain Bacteria; kingdom Bacillati; phylum Actinomycetota; class Actinomycetes; order Kitasatosporales; family Streptomycetaceae; genus Streptomyces; species Streptomyces sp. NPDC006174. The sequence continues at coordinate 200,651 of NZ_JBEXTJ010000013.1, forward strand.
CGACCAGCCCACTTCGAGCAGACCGGCGACGATCAACAGAACCCAGGCCATGAGAACCTCCGACGACAACGCGCTGGCGCGCGAACGAACACGGATGCGTCGTCTTTGCCTGCCCGGTACGGCGCGTCTCGTCGGGGTGGTTCCACCGTAGCAAGAAATGGCGGGAGGGCCTGGTGACCATGGTCACCAGGCCCTCCGCCGTTGGTCCTACAGATACAGCCCGGTCGAGTCCACCGACCCCTCGAACCGGTCCGCCGCCACCGCGTGCAGGTCGCGCTCGCGCATCAGCACGTACGCCACGCCCCGCACCTCGACCTCGGCACGGTCCTCGGGGTCGTACAGCACCCGGTCACCTGGCTCCACCGTCCGCACGTTCTGGCCGACCGCGACGACCACGGCCCAGGCGAGCCGCCGGCCCACCGCGGCCGTCGCCGGGATCAGGATGCCGCCGCCGGAACGCCGCTCGCCCTCGGCGGTGTCGTTCCGCACCAGGACGCGGTCGTGCAGCATGCGGATGGGCAGCTTGTCATCGTCGCCCGGGCTGCCGTGGATCTTGCCGTGGGTGTTGTCGCTCACGCTCGCAACCTACCGCCACCGCTCCGGCGCGCACGCCTGAGGGGCCCGTACGCCGCCGCGGGAGACGGCTCCCTCACGCGCGGCGCTTGGAGACCGTGATCAGTCCCACCACGCCCACCACCAGCAGCGCGGCGGGAATCACCCGCTCCAGCCGCGGCGAACCGTCCACCGCGACGAACTGCGCCTTCACCTGTGACACCGAGCGATTCACCGCGACGAACGCGCGGCCCGCCGTCCGGTCCACGGTCTGGGCCGCCTTGGCCTTCGCATCGCCGATGATCGTCTTCGGGTGTACCCGCACACCGATCTCGTCGAGCACCACAGCGAGCTGCTCGCGCCTGCTGATGATGTCCGCCTCGATCTGCGCAGGGGTCCTGGCATCCGACACTGCGCCGCCTCCGTGGTCGTGTCTCCGGTGAACCTTCTTGTGAACCTTCGTCGACAGTCTGTCAGCTCGAACCCCCGCGCACCCGGCGGCACCCCTATTACGCTCGGTCCCGTCCGACCCGTGCACCACCCGAGGAGAACCACATGAGCGAGCGACTCAACCCCGGCGACCCCGCTCCCGCCTTCACCCTTCCCGACGCCGACGGCAACGAGGTCTCGCTCGCGGACCACAAGGGCCGCAAGGTCATCGTCTACTTCTACCCGGCTGCTCTTACCCCCGGCTGCACCAAGCAGGCGTGCGACTTCACGGACAACCTCGACCTCCTGGCGGGCGCCGGATACGACGTCATCGGCGTCTCCCCGGACAAGCCGGAGAAGCTCGCCAAGTTCCGCGAGCAGGAGAACCTCAAGGTCACGCTGGTCGGCGACCCGTCCAAGGAGACCCTGGAGGCGTACGGCGCCTTCGGCGAGAAGAAGCTGTACGGCAAGGTGGTGACGGGCGTCATCCGCTCCACCGTCGTCGTGGACGAGGACGGCAAGGTCGAGCACGCCTTCTACAACGTCAAGGCGACCGGCCACGTGGCCAAGATCATCAGGGACCTGGGCATCTGACCCGTCCTCTCCCAGCTCGGCCTCGCCCCGGATGGGCCATCCGGGGCGAGGTGATACGGATGGGCCATCCGTACGGCGGCGGACCACGTGCGGCCCCTCGTCTGCCCCGAAACGATGTCGAGATCATGTGACGGACATCGCATCGGACCGTGAAGTCGGTTTGCGACCGCCACGACCGCGCAGAAGCCTCTCCTGGAACACCCTGCGAGGAAAGGACCCGGCCATGGCGGCCCCCGACCCCCACCAGGCGGCCGACCCCTCAGCGGTCAAACGCCACCCCGCGCTCTTCCGGGCCGCCCGGAAGCGCAGGAACCCGCGGCTGCGCCGGACGGACATCACCGTCACGGACGACGCCGCGGTGAAGCGCGCGGTGAAAGCGGCGTCGCTGGGCAACGCCATGGAGTGGTTCGACTTCGGGATCTACTCCTACCTGGCCGTCACCATCGGACAGGTGTTCTTCCCGTCCGGGAACGACACCACGCAGCTCCTCTCCTCCTTCGCCACCTTCGCGGTGGCCTTCCTCGTCCGTCCGCTCGGCGGCATGTTCTTCGGCCCGATGGGTGACAAGGTCGGCCGCAAGAAGGTCCTCGCGCTGACGATGATCCTGATGGCGGTCGGCACGTTCGCGATCGGCCTGATCCCGTCGCACGACACGATCGGCGTCTGGGCCGCGGTCCTGCTGATTTTCTTCCGGATGCTCCAGGGCTTCTCGACGGGCGGTGAGTACGGCGGCGCGTCCACGTTCATCGCCGAGTACGCCCCCGACAAGCGGCGCGGCTTCTTCGGCAGCTTCCTCGAGTTCGGGACCCTGGCCGGCTACGTCGGCGCGGCGGGCCTCGTGACGGCCCTGTACGCCCTGCTGAACGACGCGCAGATGGAGGCCTGGGGGTGGAGGATCCCGTTCCTCGTCGCGGGCCCGCTGGGCCTCGTCGGCCTCTACCTGCGACTGAAGCTGGACGAGACCCCGGCCTTCCAGAAGCTGGAGGGCGGCACGGCGCACGCGACCGAGGCGGCGGACGGCGTGGAGGCCACGGCGAAGGGCGACCTCGCCAAGATCTTCCGGCAGTACTGGCCGACGCTGATCCTCTGCATCTGCCTGGTGGGCGCGTACAACATCACCGACTACATGCTGCTGTCGTACATGCCGACGTACCTCTCCGACGAGCTCGGCTACAGCGAGACGCACGGGCTGCTGATCCTGCTCGCGGTGATGCTCTTCCTGATGACGATCATCAGCCAGGTCGGCAAGCTCTCCGACCGCTTCGGCCGCAAACCGCTGCTGATGGCGGGCATGCTGGGCTTCCTCTTCCTCTCCCTGCCCGCGTTCCTCCTGATCCGCATCGACGGCATCCTCCCGATCACGGTCGGCATGCTGATGCTGGGCCTCTCCCTGGTCTGCATGCTCGGCACGATGTCGGCGGCCCTCCCGGCCCTGTTCCCGACCCACGTCCGCTACGGCTCACTGTCGGTCGGCTACAACCTCTCCGCCTCGATCTTCGGCGGTACGACCCCGCTGGTGATCACGGCGCTGATCAGCTGGACGGGCTCGAACCTGATGCCGGCGTACTACGCGATGGCGGCGGCCTTGATCGGCGTGATCGCGGTGGCCTGCATGAAGGAGACGGCCCAGCAGCCGCTGATCGGCTCGCCACCGTCGGTGGAGACGGACGAGGAAGCGGCGGAACTGGTCCAGGCGCAGGCGCCCGAGCCGAAGTTCTGAGACCTTTCCTCTGAGGTGCTCCCTCCGGATTCCGGACGTAACCATCCGATAAACGGTTCGTCACTCCGTACGAGGCTGCGAACGTGCGGCCGGAATCGGAGGGGGGACAGGCGCATGGGGAACAGCCCGTACACGCGGGAGCGGCTGGCGGAGGCCATATCCGCATCGTCGAACTGGACCGACCTGATGCGCCGACTCGGGCTGCCGGAGAACGGCGGCAGACGACGCACGCTCCAGCGGAAGGCAGCGGAGTTCGGGCTGGACAACCGGGCGGAGAACCTGCGCTATCTGTGCCCCAACTGTCACGCGCTGACCGAAACGTGGTGCCGCAAAGGACGCCGTACGAAGTCGATCACCACATAACCCAAAGGGCTTACACCTTCTCCCTTGTAGACTGCCGGTGACGCGCGAGTGCTGGAATTGGTGAGACAGGCTGGCCTTAGAAGCCAGTGTCCTAGTGGCGTGAGGGTTCGAGTCCCTCCTCGCGCACCCCGTCGAAGGCCCGGCCCGCATGAGATGCGGGCCGGGCCTTCCATGTTGGCGGGGACGCCCTACCCCACCAACTCCCGCACCACCGGCACCAGCGCCCGGAACGCCTTGCCGCGGTGGCTGATCGCGTTCTTCTCCGCCGGAGTCAGTTCCGCGCAGGTACGGGTCTCGCCTTCCGGCTGGAGGATCGGGTCGTAGCCGAAGCCTCCTGTACCGGACGGGGTGTGGCGCAGGGTGCCGTTCAGGCGGCCCTCGACCACGCGTTCGGTGCCGTCGGGCAGGGCCAGTGCGGCGGCGCAGGCGAAGTACGCGCCGCGGTGGGCGTCGGCGATGTCGCCGAGTTGGGCCAGGAGCAGGTCGAGGTTGGCCTTGTCGTCGCCATGGGTGCCGGACCAGCGGGCGGAGAAGATGCCGGGGGCGCCGCCGAGGACGTCGACGCAGAGGCCCGAGTCGTCGGCGATCGCCGGGTGGCCGGTGGCCTGGGCGAGGGCGTGGGCCTTGAGGAGCGCGTTCTCGGCGAAGGTGACGCCGGTCTCCTTGACGTCGGGGATGTCCGGGTACGCGTCCGCGCCGACGAGGTCGAGGGCGAGTCCCGCGTCGGCGAGGATGGCGTGCAGTTCGGTGATTTTCCCGGCGTTGCGGGTGGCGAGGATCAGGCGCGTCATGCGCCCATTGTCTCCTCCCGCGGCGGGCGGATCCTACGGCGTGCAGACCTTGCCGATCTCCGTGGCCGCGTTCGTCACCGGCGTGATGTCAGGAGTGGCGTCGCCGCTCTCGATGGACTCGCGCACGTTGGTGACGCCCGCCTGGAGGTCGTCGACCGCCTTGGAGAGGTCGGCGTTGTCCGTGGTGTCGTCCAGGTTCTTGAGCTCGCGGTCGATGTCGTCCAGGGCCTCCGAGGCCTGCGTGATGTCCTCGGAGGCGCTGGAGACGGCCTGCTGGAGGTTGCCGACACTGGTGGCGATGGCGTCGGCGGTGCGGACGCAGTCGAGGGCCTTGTCGAGGCCGGCGCAGCCGACGGCCGTGGTCAGCGTCAGCAAGGTGGCGGCGGTGGCGAGTGCGAGGCGTTGGTGGCGGCGCGAAGCCATGGTGCGGTCCCTCCCCGGGATGGTTACGCGGACGGGCGCACGGTTCGACCCGTGCGCCCGTGCTCGTAACGACGCTCTGTGGTGCGTATGTGGTTGCTTCTTTACCCGGGGAGGGTGAGTCGCTACGCGTTCTGCGTGGTTGCGAGTGCGTCACGCTGGAGTGCGGCGAGGTCGACGCAGCCCGCGGTGGCGAGGTCGAGGAGTGCGCCGAGCTCCTTGCGGTCGAACGGCGTACCTTCGGCGGTGCCCTGGACCTCGACGAAGCGGCCGTCGCCGGTGCAGACGACGTTCATGTCGGTCTCGGCGCGGACGTCCTCCTCGTAGCAGAGGTCGAGGAGCGGCGTGCCGTCGACGATGCCGACGCTGATGGCGGCGACGGTGTCGGTGAGCGGCTTGCGGCCGGCCTTGACGATCTTCTTGCCCTGCGCCCAGGCGACGGCGTCGGCGAGGGCGACGTACGCGCCGGTGATGGCGGCCGTACGGGTGCCGCCGTCGGCCTGGAGGACGTCGCAGTCCAGGACGATGGTGTTCTCGCCGAGCGCCTTGTAGTCGATGACGGCGCGGAGCGAACGGCCGATCAGGCGGCTGATCTCGTGGGTGCGGCCGCCGATCTTGCCGCGTACGGCTTCGCGGTCGCCGCGGGTGTTGGTGGAGCGGGGCAGCATGGAGTACTCGGCGGTGACCCAGCCTTCGCCGCTGCCCTTGCGCCAGCGCGGGACGCCTTCGGTGACGGAGGCGGTGCAGAAGACTTTGGTGTCGCCGAAGGAGATGAGGACTGAGCCCTCGGCGTGCTTGCTCCAGCCGCGTTCGATGGTGACGGGGCGGAGCTGTTCGGGGGTGCGGCCGTCGATGCGAGACATGGGGCCGACTTTATCGGGTGGCGGGCGTGGCTCCGTTCGGGTGCGGTGGGCCGGGAGCGGAGCCTGGGAGCGTACGTACGGCGCGGGCCCGGCGCCCTGGTACGCCGCAGGCCCCGGCACCTGGTGAGGTGCGGGGGCCTGCGGTGCGCGGCGGCGGGTTGTCAGCCGGTCACATCATGTCTTCAATGTCGGCGGCGATGGGGTCCGCGTCGGTGCCGATGACGACCTGGATCGCGGTGCCCATCTTGACGACGCCGTGGGCGCCGGCGGCCTTGAGGGCGGCTTCGTCGACCTTGCTGGCGTCGTGGACCTCGGTACGGAGGCGGGTGATGCAGCCTTCGATCTCGTCGATGTTGTCGATGCCGCCGAGCCCGGCGACGATCTTCTCAGCCTTGGTGGCCATGCCTTCTCCCTGGTTTTCACGTGCGGACGGGCCGCCCGCTGCGGGTCCGTTTCGTCACGGTAACGCACGGTTGGCCCAACTTCACGGGCGGGTAACCGGACTATCACCAAAGATAACGATCACCGGCTCCTCGCCTTCAGGGCGGACCCGGACCGTGACGCAACTGGTCTACACCAGTTTCCGACGACCGCCAAACGAGGCCTGTTCCGGAAGGATGCCGATGAGTTCGAGCGCCGCTGCGGCACCGCAGCCAAAATGGTGGAACGGGCCGGTCCAGGGCTTGCAGAAGGTCGGCCGCTCCCTGCAGCTCCCGGTGGCCGTCCTCCCGGCGGCGGGCCTGCTCGTCAGCCTCGGGAACCTCTTCGACTCCTACCTCGACGGCGCCTTCTGGGACAAGACCTCCAAGGTGCTGCTCAACGGCGGCACCGCGATCCTCGACGGCCAGCTGGGCCTGCCGCTGCTCTTCTGCATCGGCGTGGCCATCGGCTTCGCGAAGAAGGCCGACGGCTCCACCGCGCTCGCGGCCGTCGTCGGCTTCCTGGTCTACCGGGGCGTCCTCACCGCGTTCCCGATGGACGGGACGGTGACGGACGAGCTGCCCGACGGCGAGCCGCAGAACCCGGGCGTCCTCGGCGGCATCCTGATCGGCCTGCTCACCGCAGTGATCTGGCAGCGTTACCACCGCACCAAGCTGGTGGACTGGCTCGGCTTCTTCAACGGCCGGCGCCTGGTGCCGATCATCATGGCGTTCCTCTGCGTGATCCTCGGCGTGCTGTTCGGGCTGCTGTGGCAGCCGGTGGGTGACGGGCTGACCTGGTTCTCCAAGCAGCTGATCGACCTCGGCTCATGGGGCGCGGCGATCTTCGGTTTCGCGAACCGGCTGCTGATCCCGATCGGTATGCACCAGTTCCTGAACACGTTCTTCTGGTTCCAGGCGGGTGAGTTCACCGGGGCGGACGGCCAGACCGTCCAGGGCGACATCTCGCGGTTCTTCGCCGAGGACCCGTCGGCCGGCCAGTTCACCTCGGGCTTCTTCCCGATCATGATGTTCGGCCTGCCGGCAGCGGCTCTGGCCATCACCCACTGCGCGCGGCCCGAGCGGCGCAAGGAGGTCGGTGGCCTGATGGTGTCGGTGGCACTGACCTCGTTCGTGACCGGCGTGACCGAGCCGCTGGAGTTCTCGTTCATGTTCGTCGCGCCGCTGCTGTACGGCGTGCACGCGGTGCTCACCGGCGCCTCGATGGGCATCACCTGGCTGCTCGGGGTGCATGCCGGGTTCAGCTTCTCGGCCGGGTTGATCGACTACGTCGTCAACTGGCATCTGGATACGAAACCGTGGCTGATCATCCCCATCGGCGCGTGCTTCGCGGTGATCTACTACATCATCTTCCGCTTCGCGATCACCAAGTTCGACCTCAAGACGCCGGGCCGTGAGCCGGAGGAGATCGAGAGGGAGATCGAGAAGGATCTGACGAAGTAGCAGGTCGGCGGGGTTTCACCCCGGTCACGCAAGGCCCTCGGACCGCCCGGTCCGGGGGCCTTGCGCATGTCACCGAACGTACCGGGTCTGCTACCGCGAATCAGCAGGGAATTGCAGGTTCCTTATCTAACCCTCACCGTGCTAAAACTGGTCTACACCACTGAGTGGTCCAGACCACGGCGCTCTGCCGCAGGGTCTGTCGAGTCGCCGCCTCCCCGCATCAACGACCTGGGCGGCACCGTGTCCCATGGAGGAAGTTGATGACCACGGCTGAGACCGCACCCGCGGCCGAGAAGAAGAAGGGCGCCGGCGCGATGGCCGTCATGCAGCGCATCGGCCGCAGCCTCATGCTGCCGGTCGCCGTGCTGCCGGCCGCCGCACTCCTGGTCCGCCTCGGCAACGGCGACATGCTGGGCCGCGAGTCGTTCCCGACCTTCATCACGAAGCTCGCCGGCTACATGGCCGCGGGCGGCGGCGCGATCCTCGACAACATGCCGCTGCTGTTCGCCGTCGGCATCGCCATCGGCTTCGCGAAGAAGTCGGACGGCTCGACCGCGCTGGCCGCCGTCACCGGCTACCTCGTCTTCCAGAAGGTGCTCGCCACCTTCACCGACAGCAACCTGCCGCAGGTCGCGAGCGTCGCCGACGGCAAGATCGTGATGAACGACGCGCCGGTCAACGCCGGTGTCCTCGGCGGTGTCGTGATGGGCATAGTCGTGGCCCTGCTGTACCAGAAGTTCTACCGGACGAAGCTGCCCGACTGGGCCGGCTTCTTCAGCGGCCGCCGCCTGGTCCCGATCCTCTCCGCCTTCGCGGGTCTGCTCATCGGTATCGTCTTCGGTCTGATCTGGCCCGTGCTCGGCGCCGGTCTGCACAACTTCGGTGAGTGGCTCGTCGGCTCCGGCGCGGTCGGCGCGGGCATCTTCGGTGTCGCCAACCGTGCGCTGATCCCGGTCGGCATGCACCACCTGCTGAACTCCTTCCCGTGGTTCCAGGCCGGCGAGTACAACGGCGCCCACGGTGACATCGCCCGCTTCCTGGCCGGTGACCCGAACGCCGGACAGTTCATGACCGGCTTCTTCCCGATCATGATGTTCGCCCTCCCGGCGGCCTGCCTGGCGATCGTCCACTGCGCCCGTCCGGAGCGTCGCAAGGTCGTCGGCGGCATGATGTTCTCGCTCGCGCTGACCTCGTTCGTCACCGGTGTGACCGAGCCGATCGAGTTCACGTTCATGTTCATCGCTCCGGTGCTGTACGCGATCCACGCGGTGCTCACCGGTGTGTCGATGGCCCTGACCTGGGCGCTCGGCATGAAGGACGGCTTCGGCTTCTCCGCCGGCCTGGTCGACTTCCTGCTGAACCTCGGCATCGCGTCGAAGCCGTGGCTGCTGGTCCTGGTCGGCCTCTGCTTCGCGGTGGTCTACTACGTGGTCTTCCGCTTCGCGATCACCAAGTTCAACCTCCCGACCCCGGGCCGGGAGTCGGACGAGGAGCTCGCCGAGCTGCAGAAGGCCGAGGCGAAGTAGCCCTCAGCCGCACCTCGTACACACGAGACCCCCGCCTCCGTACCGGACGGCGGGGGTCTCGTCGTACGCGTACTCAGATCTCGTACACCGCGCCCGGCACGGCCAGCTCCACCGGGCCCGGGTAGACCGCCTGCGCGTCGGCGAGGTTGCGGTTCTCGTCGGTCCACGGCGGGATGTGCGTGAGGACGAGACGGCGTACGCCGGCGCGCGCGGCGGCCTCGCCGGCCTCGCGGCCATTGAGGTGCAGGTCCGGGATGTCTTCCTTGCCGTCGACGAACGACGCCTCGCACAGGAACAGGTCCGCGTCCCGGGCCAGCTCCTCCAAGGCGTCGCAGGTGCCGGTGTCGCCGGAGTAGGCGAGGGTGGAACCGCCGTGCTCGATCCGGATGCCGAAGGTGTCGACCGGGTGGCGGAGCTTCTCCGTACGAACGGTGAAGGGGCCGATCTCGAAGGCGTCGGCCTTGAGCGTGTGGAAGTCGAAGACCTCGCTCATCGCCTGCTCGGACGGGGTGTCGGCGTGGGCGGCGGTCAGGCGCTGCTCGGTGCCCTCGGGTCCGTAGACCGGCAGAGGAACGGGGCGGGCGCCGTCGTGGCGGTAGTAGCGCACGACGAAGTACGCGCACATGTCGATGCAGTGATCGGCGTGCAGGTGGCTGAGGAAGATCGCGTCGAGGTCGTAGAGACCGACGTGGCGCTGCAGCTCGCCGAGGGCGCCGTTGCCCATGTCGAGGAGCAGCCGGAAGCCGTCGGCCTCTACGAGGTAGCTCGAGCATGCCGAACCCGGGGACGGGAACGAGCCGGAGCAGCCGACGACGGTGAGCTTCATGGAGCGTGAACCTCCGAGGCGTGGGAACGGGGAGGGTTCGTGCGGAAGGGTCGTGCAATTCCTGCCGGAACGTTTTGCGGTTTGTCGAGCGTAAGGCGCAAAACTCCGCGTCGCTCCTCTGCCGCCTGCCGTTGTGGGGGAACTCACCTGCTCTGTCACCGGTTCGATGGAAGCGCGCCCACGGTGGGCCCGGGCGCGGCGTCCGGGCGCGGGCGAGGTGCGCGCGGGCCCGCCGGTACGGTCGTGGGATGGACACGTTCTGGTGGGTGGCGCTGGTCGCCGTGGTTCTGCTGGCCCTCGTCGCCGCGGTGGTGGACGGGCGCGGGCGCTCGGACCGGGGGCCGCGGTCGCGGCGGCCGGAGGGGGCGGGCCGGCCTCCGTCGCGGCCTTCGCGGCCCTCGGGAAAGCCGTCGCGGCCGGCGGGACGCGGTGAGGGGCGTACGCCGCGGGCGGGCGAGGTGTGGTGGGCCGATGTGCCGTACGAGGACGGGCCCGGGTCCAAGGACCGGCCGTGCCTGGTGCTTTCGGTACGGGGACGGGGGCGGGGGCGCATGGTGCTCGTCGCCAAGATCACCAGTAAGCACCATGAGGAGCGGCCCGGGGTGATCGCGCTGCCTGCGGGGGCGGTGGGGGATCAGCGCGGGCGGCAGAGCTTTCTGGAGACGGATGAGCTGCGGGAGGTGCGGATCGGCGGGTTCCGGCGTCGGGTGGGGACCGTGGACGCGGAGGTGTGGGAGCGGGTGCGGGGGTTGGGGGCGGGGTGAGGGCGGGGCCGGGATTGGGGGGGGCGGCCCCCGGGCCCCGCGCGCACAGCCCCCCGCGGGGCGGGCCGTAGGACAGAGAGCGCGCCCCCGCGGGGGGGGGGGGGTACGACGAAACAAAGAAATACA